>NZ_JABBWZ010000040.1:0-755 GCF_014161435.1 Microbispora sp. H10949
GTGATCGGGGCCAGGACGGGGATCCGGCCGCCGGGGTAGGCGTCCTGGAAGGCCATGTAGTACCAAGCGCCGTTCTGGGTCTGCACCAGGCCGCCCTGGTGCGGCACGCCGCCGCCGGAGACCGGGCCGGACATGTTCAGCAGGACCTGGCGCATCTCGTACGGGCCGAAGGGCCCGTTGGTGGACTTCAGGATGTACTGGCCGTTGGCCGGGCGGGTGAGGAAGATGTAGTAGTTCCCGTTGCGCTTGTACATCCGCGAGCCTTCCAGCGTGCCGACGCTGGAGGGGGTGGAGAACACCTGCTGGCTGCGGACCTCGCTCTTGCCGTCGGCCGACAGCTGGGCCACGCTGATCTGCGTGTTGCCGTAGGCGACGTACATCGTGTCGTTGTCGTCGACGAGCAGGCCGGCGTCGTAGTAGCACTTGTTGATCGTGGTGTGCCGGTTCCACGGGCCTTCGACGGAGGTCGCGGTGTAGATGTAGGTCTTGCTGAAGTCGATGCAGCCGCCCCAGTAGAAGGTCTTGTTGCTGGGCCGGTAGTTCAGGAACGACGCCCAGATGCCGTTGACGTAGCCGCGGCCGCCGTTGAGGTCGTACTTGTTGCCGAAGTCGAGCTTGGGCACCGAGTGGCCGGCGTACTCCCAGTGCACCAGGTCGTAGGAGCGCAGGACCGGCGCGCCGGGCGAGTAGTGCATCGTGGAGGCGGAGTAGTAGTAGGTGTCACCGACCCGGATGATGTCGATGTCGGCCAGGTC
>NZ_JABBWZ010000041.1:0-708 GCF_014161435.1 Microbispora sp. H10949
GGGTGTTTGGTGGTGGGGTGGGCTGGTTTGCCTGGTTGTTGTTTGTGAATTGCATAGTGGACGCGAGCATCTTTGTGGCCAAGTTTTTTAGGGCACACGGTGGATGCCTTGGCATCAGGAGCCGATGAAGGACGTGGGAGGCTGCGTTAAGCCTCGGGGAGTCGCCAACCAGACGTTGATCCGGGGATGTCCGAATGGGGAAACCTAGCACCAGTCATGTGGTGTTGCCGCCGTCTGAATGTATAGGGCGGTTGGTGGTAACGCGGGGAAGTGAAACATCTCAGTACCCGTAGGAGAAGAAAACAATTTAGTGATTCCGTGAGTAGTGGTGAGCGAAAGCGGAGGAGGCTAAACCGTGCGCGTGTGATAGCCGGCGGGCGTTGCGTGTGCGGGGTTGTGGGACCTTCCGGGGGAGACCGCCGTCTCTTCAGGCAGTGAGAAATCGGTGGGGTAGTCGAACGCTCTGGGAAGGGCGGCCGTAGACCGTGAGAGCCGGGTAGGCGAAACCTTGTCGACTGTTGGGAGTGTTCCCGAGTAGCACGGGGCCCGAGAAATCCTGTGTGAATCTGCCAGGACCACCTGGTAAGCCTAAATACTTCCTGGTGACCGATAGTGAACTAGTACCGTGAGGGAAAGGTGAAAAGCGCCCCGGTGAGGGGTCGTGAAATAGTACCTGAAACCGTGTGCCTACAAGCCGTAGGAGCGTAG
>NZ_JABBWZ010000042.1:0-626 GCF_014161435.1 Microbispora sp. H10949
GCCGGGGCCGAGAAGCCGATGACGACCTTGTCGCCGGGGGCGTCGTTGCCGCCGCTGGCCGCCGCCGCCGGCGCCGCGGCCGGAGCGCTGGCCTGCGCGGCCGGCTCGTTGCTGGTGCAGGCGGTGACGAGGGCGCCCGCGCCGAGGACGGCGCCGCTTACCAGGAATCCACGCCGGCCGACGTTCTTGCTCATATCTTTTCTCCCTAGTTTTCTATGTGTGTGACTTGAGGCTTCGCCGCTGCAGCAGCACGGCGGCGACGATGATGACGCCCTTGGCGACAAGCTGGTCGGCGGTGTTCAGCCCGTTGAGGATGAACAGGTTGGTGATCACCGTGAAGATCAGCAGACCCAGGATCGAGCCGATGATCGTGCCCCGGCCACCGGTCAGCAGCGTGCCACCGATGATCACCGCGGCGATCGCGTCCAGCTCGTACAGATCGCCGTGCGTGGAGGAACCCGTCGTGGTCCGCGCCATGATCAAAACCGCCGCGATCCCGCAGCACAGCCCCGACAGCGCGTACAGCATCAGCGTGTGCTTCCGCACGTTGATACCGGCCAGCCGCGCCGCCTCGGGGTTACCGCCGACCGCGTAGGTGCGCCGCCCGAACGTCGTGCGGTTCAGCA
>NZ_JABBWZ010000044.1:0-540 GCF_014161435.1 Microbispora sp. H10949
TGGGACGAAGTCGTAACAAGGTAGCCGTACCGGAAGGTGCGGCTGGATCACCTCCTTTCTAAGGAGCACCGGCCGGCTCGGATCCTCGTTGGAGGGTCGGGGTTGGTCCATGCCGGGTTCAGGGACGAGTGTTCCCTGCTCGGTGAGCTCATTAGTGGAGCACTGGTTATTCGGATCGGCCGGGTTCGGCTGCCGGGGTGAGTACCGCCGCGGGTCTCCTTGATGGGAGGTCGGCGGAGTGGGGAAGCGTTCGGCGGGGCTTGGTGGGTTCGGGCACACTGTTGGGTCCTGAGGGAACGGACCGTTCGCCTGGGCCACCGCGGTTGTTGCGGTGGCTGCTTGGTGGAGGGCCTGTTGTCCTTCTGGGGCTGGTCTCCTGCCATACCGGCTTCTGCTCTCCTTGTGGGGGGTGGGGGTGTTTGGTGGTGGGGTGGGCTGGTTTGCCTGGTTGTTGTTTGTGAATTGCATAGTGGACGCGAGCATCTTTGTGGCCAAGTTTTTTAGGGCACACGGTGGATGCCTTGGCATCAGGAGCCGATG
>NZ_JABBWZ010000045.1:0-532 GCF_014161435.1 Microbispora sp. H10949
TGATGACCAGGCCGATCACGTTGTTCACCGGTCAGTGGGCGGACCTGCCGTTCGAGGAGGTCTGCCGGCTGGCCGCCGAGTGGGGCTACGACGGTCTTGAGATCGCCTGCTGGGGCGACCACTTCGAGGTCGACAAGGCCGTGTCCGACGACTCCTACGTCGAGCGCAAGCTGGAGACCCTGGCCAAGTACGACCTGAAGGTGTGGACGATCTCCAACCACCTGGTCGGCCAGGCCGTCTGCGACCACCCCATCGACGAACGGCACAAGGGCATCCTGCCCGCCCGCATCTGGGGCGACGGCGAACCCGAAGGCGTCCGCCGCCGGGCCGCCGAGGAGATCAAGGACACCGCCCGCGCCGCCGCCAAGCTCGGGGTCAAGACCGTGGTCGGGTTCACCGGATCGTCGATCTGGCACACCCTGGCCATGTTCCCCCCGGTGCCGCCGTCGATGATCGAGGCCGGCTACGCCGACTTCGCCGAGCGGTTCAACCCGATCCTGGACGTGTTCGACGAGGTCGGGGTGCGGTTCGC
>NZ_JABBWZ010000046.1:0-516 GCF_014161435.1 Microbispora sp. H10949
GACGGCGGTGAGGGAGTCGAGGCCGAGTTCGATGAGGGGGCGGTCGGGGGGGATGGTGTGGGGGTCGGGGTGGCTGAGGACGGTGGCGACCTCGGTGCGGACCAGGTCGAGCAGGGCCGCGCTCCGCTCCTCGGGGGTCAGCCCGGTGAGCCGGGCGGCGGGGGAGGGACCCGCGGACGCGGCGCCGCGCGCGGCGCGGCGGGCCTGCCGGACGACTCCCCGCAGCAGGGGCGGTGGCGCCTCCGCGGTGGACGTGAGACCGGTCGGGACGACCAGGGGCAGGCCGGCGTCTCCGAACGCGGCGGCGTCGAAGAGGGCGAGTGCCTGCTCCGCGGTCAGCGGCCGGAGCCCGGTCCGCCTGATCCGCGCCTGGTCCACCGAGGTGAGGTCGGCGGTGAGGGTGCTGGTGTGGGCCCATAGTCCCCAGGCGAGGCTGGTGGCGGGGAGGCCTTGGGTGTGGCGGTGGTGGGCGAGGGCGTCGTGGAAGGTGTTGGCGGCGGCGTAGTTGGCTTGGGC
>NZ_JABBWZ010000047.1:0-508 GCF_014161435.1 Microbispora sp. H10949
CTGTGCCGTCAGGTGCGGTCGGTGGCGGAGGTGTCGGCGTTGCTGCGGATTCCGCTGGGTGTGGTTCGTGTGGTGATCGCGGACATGGCGGCGGAGGGGTTGGTGCATGTGCATCAGCCGCAGTTGGAGGCGGGTAAGCCGGATCTGAACTTGCTGGAAAGGGTGCTCAGTGGACTTCGCAGGCTCTAGCCGGGGGCTGACCTCGACGAAGATCGTGGTCGCGGGGGGTTTCGGTGTGGGCAAGACGACTTTCGTGGGGGCGGTGTCGGAGATCGTGCCGTTGACGACGGAGGCGGTGATGACCGACGCGTCGGCGGGTGTGGATGATGTGGGGCTGGTGCCGCACAAGACGACCACGACGGTGGCGATGGATTTCGGGCGGGTGTCGCTGGACCGGGATCTGATTCTTTATCTGTTCGGTACGCCGGGTCAGCATCGGTTCTGGTTCATGTGGGATGACCTGGTGCGGGGGGCGATCGGTGCGGTGGTGCTGGTCGACACCCGGCGG
>NZ_JABBWZ010000005.1:0-314061 GCF_014161435.1 Microbispora sp. H10949
TGGCGCCGTCGATTTTGGGGGCGAGGACGGGGTGGAGGTGGTGGTTGGGGGTGAGGGTGTGCAGGGGGGTGTCGTGGGTGATGCCGGCGGCGTGGATGACGGCGGTGAGGGGGTGGTCGGGGGGGATGGAGGTGATGAGGTCTTCGACGGCGTGGGGGTTGGTGATGTCGGTGGCGGTGACGGTGACGTGGGCTCCGGCTTGGGTGAGTTGGTGGATGAGGGTGTCGGCGCCGGGGGTGTGGTGGCCGCGTCGGCCGGTGAGGTGGAGGTGGCGGATGTGGTGGTGGGTGGCGAGGTGGTGGGCGAGGAGGGCGCCGATGCCGGTGAGGCCGCCGGTGATCAGGACGGTGCCGTCGGGGTTCCACGCGCGCGGCTGAGCATTCTTGGAGCTGTGTGGGGTGAGGCGGGGGGTGAGGAGAGTGCCGTCGCGGAGGGCGGTGTGGGGTTCGTCGTGGTGGCGGGCGGTCGCGGCGGCCTGGGGGAGCTGGCTAAGGGTGTTGTGGTCGTGGTCGATGAGGTGGATGCGGCCGGGGTGTTCGGTCTGGGCGGAGCGGATCAGGCCCCAGACGGGGGCGGTGGTGAGGTCGATGGGCTGATCGCTGGTGGTGGCGACGGCGTGGTGGGTGAGGACGAGCAGCCGGGTGGTGGTCAGGCGGTCGTCGGCCAGGAAGGTCTGCAGGGTGGTCAGGGTGCGTTCGGTCACCGCGTGCGCCGCCACCGAGCTGTCCTCGTCCCGCCTGCTGTCGTGGTGAGGGTGGGCGATCGGGAGCACGATCACGTCGGGGACGGGTTCGGCGGCGTCGACGGCGTCGGTGAGGGCGGTCAGGTCGTCGTAGTAGGAGGCGGTGACGGTCTGGCGGAGGGCTTCGTGGAGGGCGCGGTCGCCGAGCACGGCCCAGGCCTCACGCGCCACCGGCTGGAGTTCGAGCGGTGACCACTCCACGCGGAACAGGCTGTCGTCGGGCGCCGGTCCGGAGACGCTGAGTTGCTCGGCGGAGACGAGCCGGGTGGTGAGGCTGTCGATGGAGGCGACGGGTGCGCCGGTGGGGTCGGCGGCCTGGAGTGACAGCGACCCGGCGTCGCCGAGCTTGACGCGTACCCGCAGGTCGGTGGCGCCGGTGGCGTGCAGACGCACCCCGCTCCAGGCGAACGGCAGGTTGCTGTGGCCGCTCGGCGTGCCGTCAAGCCAGTGCAGCGCGGCCCCGTGCAACGCCGCGTCGAGGAGCGCCGGGTGAATGCCGTAGTTCGTCACGTCGGCTTGTTCGTCCTCGGGAAGGGCGACCTCGGCGAACAGTTCGTCGCCGCGCCGCCATGCCGTGCGCAGCCCCCGGAACGCCGGGCCGTACCCGAGGCCCGTCTCGTGCAACCGGTCGTACGCGGTGCCGAGGTCCACCTCTACGCCGCCCTCGGGCGGCCAGGCGGTGAGGTCGAAGCCGGGTGTGGCGTCGTCCCTGGTGAGTACGGCGGTCGCGTGGCGGGTCCAGTCGCCGGTGTCGCCGTCCGGCCGGGAGTAGATCTCCACGGTGGGCCGGTCGGAGCCGGTGACGATGATCTGCACCTGCACGCCGCCGTCCTCCGGCAGGACGAGTGGGGCGTGGAGGAGGAGTTCGTCGATGGTGGTGTGGCCGGTGTGGTCGGCGGCGTGGAGGGCGAGGTCGAGGTAGGCGGTGCCGGGGAGGATGGGGATGTCGAAGACCGTGTGGTCGGTGAGCCAGGGGTGGGTGGTGAGGGAGAGGGTGCCGGTGTAGACGGTGGTGTCGTCGTGGGCGAGGGTGAGGGCGGCGCCGAGCAGGGGGTGGGCGGTGGTGGTGAGGCCGAGGCCTGCGGGGTCGGTTCGCTGGGCAGGTGGGGTGAGCCAGAGGTGTTCGTGCTGGAAGGCGTAGGTGGGCAGGTCGACGGTGGTGGCGGGGCCGTGGACGGCGGTCCAGTCGACGGGGGCGCCGTGGGTGTGGGTGTGGGCGGCGGCGGTGACGGCGGTGTGGGGTTCGGGCCGGTCGCGGCGTAGCACGGGAACCGCGACCAGGCCGGGTGAGCCGTCGAGGGTCTCGCGGATCAGGCCGGTGAGGACGCCGTCGGGACCGATCTCCAGGAACGTCCGCACTTCCTCGCCCGGCTCCCGGCCCTGATGTAGCCGCCGTACGACGTCGGCGAAGCGGACGGGGCTGCGCAGGTGGCGCGTCCAGTAGGCGGGGTCGGCGAGGTCGGCGGGGGTGGCGATGGCGCCGGTGAGGTCGGAGACGAAGGGGATGACCTGCCCGGTCGGCGGGGTGAGGGACAGCGCGGCCACGGCCTGTTCGAACTCGTCGAGGATGGGGTCCATGTGGGGGGAGTGGAAGGCGTGGCTGACGGTCAGGGCCCGGACCTTGTGTCCCTGCTGCCGGAAGCGTTCGGTGATTTCGGTGACGGCGTCGTGGTCGCCGCTGATGACGGTGGAGGTGGGGGTGTTGACCGCGGCGATGGTGACCCTGCGCTCGTAAGAGGCAAGCTCCGGGGTGACCTGTGCTTCTGTGGCGTTGATGGCGGTCATGGCGCCGCCGGGGGGCAGGGTGTGCATGAGGCGGGCGCGGGCGGCGACGAGGGCGGCGGCGTCGGTGAGGGTGAGGATGCCGGCGGTGCAGGCGGCGGCGATGGCGCCGATGGAGTGCCCGGCCACCGTGTGGGGGGTGATGCCCCAGGTGGCGAGCAGGTGGGTGAGGGCGGTCTGCAGGGCGAACAGGGCGGGCTGGGTGTAGAGGGTCTGGTCCAGCAGCCTCTGGTCGGCGTCCCCGAGCAGGACCTCGCGTAGCGGCACGGGGGTGTGTCCGGCCAGGTGCTCGTCCAATGCCTCGATGGCCTGGTCGAGGGCGGTGGCGAAGGTGGGGTAGGCGGCGTAGAGGCCGCGTCCCATGCCGGGGCGTTGGCTGCCTTGGCCGGTGAACACGAACGCGACCTTGCCCGGCCGGGCGACCCCGGTCACGATGCCGGGGGTGATGCGGCCGTCGGCGAGGGCGCGGGTCCGGTCCAGGAGTTCGTTGCGGGTTGTGCCGGTGATGACGGCGCGGTGGTCGAAGTGGGCACGGGTGGTGGCCAGGGAGTGGGCGACGTCGACCGCGTCGAGGCCGGGGTGGCGGTCGAGGTGGTCGGCCAGGCGGGCGGCCTGGGCGCGTAGTGCTTCGGGTGACCGCGCCGAGATCACCCACCCCACCACCGGCACCCCACGCCCCTGGGAAACCTCCACCGGCAACGCACGCCCGCCGGCCTCAAGGTCGTCCGAGAGCAGCGGTCGCGGGGCGTCCCGGCGGGCATCCGCTCCTCGCGGCAGGGCCAGGGCGCTGTTCGCCGGCGCCGCATGCTCCCCGCCATGTGCGGTCACCGGCCGCGTCCGCACCGGAGACGGGAGTGGGAGCTCGTCGTTCGAAGCGACGGTGCCGGTCGGCTCTGGTGCCTGTTCGATGATGACGTGGGCGTTGGTGCCGCTGACGCCGAAGGCGGAGACGGCGGCGCGGCGGGGGTGGCCGTGGTCGGGCCAGGGCTGGGATTCGGTGAGGAGTTTGATGCTGCCGGTGGTCCAGTCGACATGGGGGGTGGGCTGGTCGACGTGGAGGGTCCGGGGGAGCAGGCCGTTGCGGATGGCGTGGACGGTTTTGATGATTCCGGCGACGCCGGCGGCGGCTTGGGCGTGGCCGATGTTGGATTTGAGGGAGCCGAGCCATAGGGGGCGGTCGGCGGGGCGGTTGTGGCCGTAGGTGGCGAGCAGGGCTTGGGCTTCGATGGGGTCGCCGAGGGTGGTGCCGGTGCCGTGGGCTTCGACGGCGTCGACGTCCGAAGGGGTGAGTCCGGCGTTGTGGAGGGCGTGGGTGATGACGCGTTGCTGGGAGGGGCCGTTGGGTGCGGTCAGGCCGTTGGAGGCGCCGTCTTGGTTGATGGCGGTGCCGCGGACGACGGCCAGCACGGGGTGTCCGTTCCTCCGCGCGTCGGACAGGCGTTCGACCAGGAGGAGGCCGACTCCTTCGGCCCAGCCGGTGCCGTCGGCGGAGGAGGAGAACGCCTTGCACCGCCCGTCCGGCGCGAGCCCCCGCTGCCGCGAGAACTCCACGAACGTGCCCGGCGACGTCATGAGCGTGACTCCACCGGCGAGGGCCAGGTCCGACTCGCCCGATCGCAGCGACCGTACGGCGAGGTGGAGCGCGACCAGCGACGACGAGCAGGCCGTGTCGACGGTCACCGCCGGGCCCTCGAAGCCGAAGGTGTAGGCGATCCGCCCCGACAGCACGCTGGCCGCGGTGCCCGTGATCAGGTAGCCCTCGACCTCCTCCGGCGCGGGGCCCGGCGACTTGGCGTAGTCCTGGCCGTTGGTCCCGGTGAAGACCCCCGTACGGCTGCCCTTGAGGGTGGTGGGGTCGATGCCGGCGCGTTCGAGGGTTTCCCAGGCGACTTCGAGGAGGAGGCGTTGCTGGGGGTCGCTGGCGAGTGCTTCGCGGCGGGAGATGCCGAAGAAGGCGGCGTCGAATCCGGCGACGTCGTCGAGGAAGCCGCCGTGGCGGGTGTAGGAGGTGCCGGGCTGGTCGGGGTCGGGGTCGTAGAGGGCGTCGAGGTCCCAGCCGCGGTCGGCGGGGAACTCGGTGACGGCGTCGCGGCCCTCGGCGACCAGGTCCCACAGGTCCTCGGGGGAGGCCACCCCGCCGGGCAGGCGGCACCCCATCCCCACGATCGCGATCGGCTCCCGCTGCTCGTCCCGGACGTCCCGTAGTTCTTCACGTGTCTTGTGCAGTTCCTCCGTCACACGGCGGAGGAGATGCCGGATCTGGTCGTCGCTCACAGGTACGCCTTCCATGGGCACGAGGTGGGGCAGAAGGGAGAGGTCAGGAGATGCCGAGCTCGTTGCTGATGAAGCTGATGAGCTCGTCGTCGGAGGCGGAGGACAGGTCGGCGGTCGCCGCCGCGTGCTCGCCGGGCACTGCGGAGTCCACGGAGTCCACGGAGCCCACGGACTCGACGGCATCCACCAGGCGCCGCAGGCGGATCGCCACCGCCTCCCCGCCCGGCTGCGCGATCGGCAGACCACCGGCCGGTGCGCCCGGCGCGTTCAGCTCACCGGCCGCGCCGGGCGGCTCCCTCAGCTCGCCGAGCAGCGTCTCCAGCTCGTCGAGCAGCGCCAGCACAGCGGTGAGCGGCGGCTCGGGATCGGGCAGCAGCACCCGCAGCAGGTGATCCACGAGACCGGTGGGCGTGGGATAGTCGAACACGAGCGTGCTCGGCAGCGACGTCCCGGTCAGCCGGGTGAGGCGGTTGCGCAGCTCGACGGCCGACAGCGAGGTGAAGCCCTGGTCGCGGAAGCCGCGATCGTCGTCCACCGCGTCCGCCGAGGCGTACCCGAGCACGTCGGCGATCTCCGCGCGGACCAGCGAGCGCAGCCTCTGCCACCGTTCGGACTCCGGGAGCGCCGCCAGCCGTTCGAGGAGGTCCGGCTCCTCGTCCGCGCGGGGCCGCTCAGCCGCCTGGGCCTCCGATAGCTCGGCGAGCAGCGGATGCGGCCGTACGGCGCCGACCGTGGCCCAGTCCGCGCGGGCGACGACGAGCCGCGTCTCGCCGTGGACCACCGCCTCCTCCAGCGCCGACACCGCGAGATCGGGTGCCATGGGCGGGAAACCGCCCCGCCGCAGGCCCTCCCGGGCCTCCGCGCCGGCGATGCCCTCGCCGTCCCAGTGACCCCAGGCGATCGAGGTGGCCGGCAGGCCGAGCGACCGGCGGTGCTCGGCGAGGCCGTCCAGATAGGCGTTGTCCGGGGCGTAGTTGCCCTGGCCCGGATTCCCGATCAGCCCGGTGACCGACGAGAACAGCACGAACGCCGTCAGTGGAAGCTCCCGGGTCAGCTCGTGCAGGGCCAGCGCGCCGTCCGCCTTCACCCGCCGTACGGCCGCCTGCCGTTCCGGGGTGAGCGACCCGAGCAGGCCGTCGTCCAGCACGGCGGCCGTGTGGACCACGGCGGTCAGCGGGTCTTCCGGCGGTACGGCGGTGAGCACGGCGGCCAGGGCGTCCCGGTCGGCGACGTCGCAGGCGGCGAACGTCACCCGGGCCCCGAGCCCGGTGAGCTCGGCACGCAGGTCCTCCGCGCCGGGGGCGCCGAGCCCCCGGCGGCTGACCAGCAGCAGGTGCGGAACGCCGCGCCGGGCCAGCCGCCGGGCCACGTGGGCGCCGAGCGCGCCCGTGCCGCCCGTGACGAGCACGGTCCCCGCCGGCGCCCACTCCGCGAGCGTCGCGTTCCGGCTCGGCGCGTGGACCAGCCTGCGCGCGAGGAGGCCCGAGGAGCGCACCGCGAGTTCGGACTCGCCGTGCCGTCCGGTCAGCGCGGTCACGGCGTGCGCGGCGCGCCGCGTGTCGGGCGTCGGCGGAAGGTCCACGACGCCGCCCCACCGCTCCGGCCGTTCGGCGGCGATCACGCCGCCGAGGCCCCACGCCCTCGCCCTGGACGGTTCCGGCACCCGGTCGGACGGCGCCGCCGCGACCGCACCGCTCGTCGTGAGCCAGAGCGGGCCGCCGATCTCCGCGGCGTCGAGCGCCTGCAGCAGCGCGACGTCCTGCCCCTCGTACGGGGTGTCGTCCAGGCCGAGCAGGGACACGACACCGGTGTACGGCGTGCTGGTGCGCAGGGGGCGCAGCGACGCCGTCAGCGAGGCGGGACCGGTCGTCCCGTCGAGGACGGCCTCCGTCACCCCGGCGCCGCGCTCCTCCAGCGCGCGCCGCAGGGCCTCCGCCCATGCCGCGGGCGTCTGCCGTGCGGTGCGAACCAGCAGCCAGCGGCCACCGGACCGAGGGACGGCGTCCTCCACGGGCCGCCAGGCGACGCGATAGCGCCACGAGTCGAGCGTGGCCCGGGTGTCCCCCGCCGCATGCCAGGACGCGAGGACCGGCAAGGCTTCGCCGAGGGATCGCCGTACGTTCCCGGCCTCGGGGCCCAGCGTTCCGACGAGCGCGTCGAGGTCGCCGCGGCTGACGATGTCCCAGAAACGTGCCTTCCCGTCGTCGTACGGCCCGGCCTGGCCGGGCTTCGGCGGGCTGACCCAGTGCCTGCGCCGCTGGAAGGCGTAGGTGGGCAGGTCGACGGTGGTGGCGGGGCCGTGGACGGCGGTCCAGTCGACGGGGGCGCCGTGGGTGTGGGTGTGGGCGGCGGCGGTGACGGCGGTGTGGGGTTCGGGCCGGTCGCGGCGTAGCACGGGGACGGCGACCAGGCCGGGTGTGCCGTCGAGGGTGTCGCGGATGAGGCCGGTGAGGATGCCGTCGGGGCCGATTTCGAGGTAGGTGGTGGCGCCGTGGTCGTGCAGGGTGCGGGTGGCGTCGGCGAAGCGGACGGGGCTGCGTAGGTGGTGTGTCCAGTAGTCGGGTCCGTCGGGTGGGGTGGGGGTGCCGGTGAGGTCGGAGACGAAGGTGAGGGTGGGGGGTGTGTGGGGCAGGTCGTCGATGGCTTTGTGGAAGTCGTCGAGGATGGGGTCCATGTGGGGGGAGTGGAAGGCGTGGCTGACGGTCAGGGGCCGGACCTTGTGTCCCTGCTGCCGGAAGCGTTCGGTGATTTCGGTGACGGCGTCGTGGTCGCCGCTGATGACGGTGGAGGTGGGGGTGTTGGCGGCGGCGATGGTGACCCTGCGCTCGTAAGAGGCAAGCTCCGGGGTGACCTGTGCTTCTGTGGCGTTGATGGCGGTCATGGCGCCGCCGGGGGGCAGGGTGTGCATGAGGCGGGCGCGGGCGGCGACGAGGGCGGCGGCGTCGGTGAGGGTGAGGATGCCGGCGGTGCAGGCGGCGGCGATGGCGCCGATGGAGTGCCCGGCGACGGCGTGGGGGGTGATGCCCCAGGTGGACAGGAGGTGGGTGAGGGCGGTCTGCAGGGCGAACAGGGCGGGCTGGGTGTAGAGGGTCTGGTCCAGCAGCCTCTGGTCGGCCTCACCGAGCAGGACCTCCCGCAGCGGCACCGGGGCGTGTCCGGCCAGGTGCTCGTCCAGCAGGTCGATGACCTGGTCGAATGCGGTGGCGAAGGCGGGGTAGGCGGCGTAGAGGCCGCGTCCCATGCCGGGGCGTTGGCTGCCTTGGCCGGTGAACACGAACGCGACCTTGCCCGGCCGGGCGACCCCGGTCACGATCCCGGGGGTGATGCGGCCGTCGGCGAGGGCGCGGGTGCGGTCGAGGAGTTCGTTGCGGGTGGTGCCGGTGATGACGGCGCGGTGGTCGAAGTGGGCGCGGGTGGTGGCCAGGGAGTGGGCGACGTCGACCGCGTCGAGGCCGGGGTGGCGGTCGAGGTGGTCGGCCAGGCGGGCGGCCTGGGCGCGTAGTGCTTCGGGTGACCGCGCCGAGACCACCCACCCCACCACCGGCACCCCACGCCCCTGGGAAACCTCCACCGGCAGCGCACGCCCGCCGGCCTGAGGGTCGTCCGAGAGCAGCGGTCGCGGGGCGTCCTGGCGGGCATCCGATCCTCGCGGCAGGGCCAGGGCGCTGTTGACCGGAGCCGCATGCTCCCCGCCGCCTGCGGCTGCCGGCCGCGTCCGCACCGGAGACGGGAGTGGGAGCTCGTCGATAGAAGCGACGGTGCCGGTCGGCTCTGGTGCCTGTTCGATGATGACGTGGGCGTTGGTGCCGCTGATCCCGAAGGACGACACTCCGGCCCGCTTCGGCCGCCCGGTCTCCGGCCAGGGCACGGGCTCGGTCAGCAGGGCGAGCCCCGCCGACCAGTCGACGTACGGGGAGGCCTCCTCGGCGTGCAGCGTCCTGGGCAGCACCCCGTGCCGCATCGCGAGCACCATCTTCATGACACCGGCCACGCCCGCCGCCGCCTGGGTGTGCCCGATGTTCGACTTGAGAGAGCCGAGCAGCAGCGGGCGCTCGCGGTCCTGGCCGTAGGTGGCCAGCAACGCCTGGGCCTCGATGGGATCGCCGAGCGTCGTGCCCGTGCCGTGGGCCTCGACCGCGTCCACCTCCCCGCCCCTCAGTCCGGCGTCCTCAAGGGCCCGGCGGATCACCTGTTGCTGCGCCAGGCCGTTGGGCGCGGTCAGGCCGTTGGAGGCGCCGTCCTGGTTGACGGCGGTGCCGCGGACGACGGCCAGCACGGGGTGCCCGTTCCTCCGCGCGTCCGACAGACGCTCCACCAGCAGCAGTCCGACGCCCTCGGCCCAGCCGGTGCCGTCCGCGGCCGCGGAGAACGCCTTGCACCGCCCGTCCGGCGCGAGCCCGCCCTGCCGCGAGAACTCGGTGAACATCCCCGGCGACGACATCACCGTCACTCCGCCCGCGAGCGCGAGATCCGACTCGCCCGATCGCAGCGACCGTACGGCGAGGTGCAGCGCGACAAGCGACGATGAGCAGGCCGTGTCGACGGTCACCGCCGGGCCCTCGAAGCCGAAGGTGTAGGCGATCCGCCCGGAGGCGACACTGGCCGCGGTGCCGGTCAGGGCGTACCCCTCGGAGCCCTCGGCCGTTTCGTGCAGCCGGGGGCCGTAGTCCTGGGGCGTCATGCCGACGAACACGCCCGTCCGGCTGCCGGCCAGCGACCGCGGCACCAGACCGGCCCGCTCGAAGGTCTCCCACGCCACTTCCAGCAGAAGCCGCTGTTGCGGATCCATGGCCGCCGCCTCGCGGGGGCTGATGCCGAAGAACTCCGCGTCGAACCGGTCGGCGTCGTGGAGGAAGCCGCCCTCACCGGTGACCGACGTGCCCCGATGTGACTCCACCGGGTCGTGCAGCGCCTCCGCATCCCAGCCACGGTTGACGGGGAAGGTGGTGACGGCGTCGGTGCCGTCGAGCACCAGGTCCCAGAGCTTTTCCGGGGTGTCGGCACCTCCGGGCCACCGCCCGGCCATCGCGACCAGCGCGATCGGCTCGTCGTCCGCCCGATCACCCGCCGACGGCGGTGAGAAAGACGGCGCCACTGCATGAGCCGACGTGCCGCCCGTCGCCACGCCACCCGTGGCGCCGTCTGTTGCCATGCCACCCGTGGTGCCGCCGCTCGTGCCGCTCCCCGGGGTGCGGGCCTCGGACAGAGCGCGCAGGTGGCGGGAGAGCGAGAGCGGTGACGGGTGGTCGAACGTGACGGTCGCCGGAAGCGGCAGGCCGGTGGCGGCGGCCAGAGCGTCCCGCAGTTCCACCGCCCCCAGCGAGTCGAGCCCCAGCTCCTTGAACGTGAGCTCGGCTTCGACGCCCGCCGCGTCGGCGTGACCCAGGACGGCCGCCGTGGCGGACAAGACGACATCGAGCGGCGACCGGCCGTCCTCCACCGGCTCCCGCTCGTGCCGGACCTCCGGCTCGTGCTGGGCTTCCGGCTTGACGGGCGCCTCCTGGCCGCTCTGCGCCTCCGGTTCGTGTTCGGCTTCCGGCTTGTGCTGGGCTTCCGGCTTGACGCGTGCCTCCTGCCGGCTCTGCGCCTCCGGCTCGTGCTGTGTTTCCGGCTCGTGCTGGGCCCCCGGCTTGGCGTGTGACTCCTGCTCGGTCTGCGCCGCCCCTTCGTGCCGCGCCGCCGACCCTGCGGCCGCCCGCCCGGCCGCCCGCCCGGTTGCCTGGTCGGCCTCCTGTCCGGGTGCCTGTCCGGGCGCCGTCGGGGCGACGGATGGAGCGGGTTCGCCCGTGTACGGGGCCACATCGGCCGGTGCGGCGCTCTCCGCCTCGGCGGGGACCACGTCGAGCCAGTACCGGCGTCGCCGGAAGGGGTAGGTGGGCAGGGGCACCCGCCGCGCACCGGGCCGCAGGGCGCGGCTCCAGTCGACGTCGCCGCCGTTGACGTGGAGCACGCCGAGCGCCCGGAGGAACTCGTCCAGATCCCCTCTGTCGCGGCGCAACGTGCCGGTGACCAGGCCGTCGCGGCCAGCGGCGTCCAGGACCTTCCGGATGTCCGGCGTCAGGACCGGGTGCGGCCCGGCCTCCACGAACACGGTGTGGCCGTCGCCCAGCGCGGCCTCGACGGCCTCCTGGAACCGCACGGTGTCCCGAAGATTGCGGTACCAGTACCCGGCGTCCAGCTCCGCCGGGTCGAACCGTCCGCCGGTAACCCCGGAGTAGAACGCCACCTCGCCGCGCCGGGCGGGCCGTCCGGCCGGGGAGCTCACCAGGCGGTCTCGCACGGTCTCGATCCCGTCCCGGTCCGAGATCCCGGCGAGCGCCTGACCGCACAGGACCGCGATCGCGGCGGCGTCGTCCAGCGACAGGGCGCCCGCGACGTGCGCTGCGGCGATCTCTCCCTGGGAGTGGCCGATGACGGCGTCCGGCCGGACGCCGAAGTGTTCCCAGAGCCGGGCCAGCGCCACCGTGACGGCGAACAGCGCGGGCTGCGCGACATCCACCCGCTCGATCGGAGCCGCACCCGGCAGGTTCCACAGAACGTCGCGGGGCGACCAGTCGACGTACGGCCCGAGGGCCTCGGCGGCCTCGGCGAGATGCCCGGCGAAGACGGGGGAGGCGCCGGCCAGGGCCCGGCCCACGCCCGCCCACTGCCCGCCCTGCCCCGGGAAGACGAGCACGGTGCCGCCGAGCGCGCGTGCCCTGCCGTGTACGGCTCCCGGCGCCACGTCGCCCGCGCCGAACGCCCGTAGGCGTTCCCGCAGCTCGTGGCGGTCGGCGCCGACCACCACCGCCCGGTGCTCGAAGGAGGTGCGGCCGGTGGCGAGCGAGAGCGCGACGTCGGACAGGTCGCCGTCGAGCGTGGGCGAGCCGGACAGCCGGGCCGCCTGTTCGCGAAGCGCGTCCGGGTCGCGGGCGGAGAGGACGAGCGGCACGGCCACCGGCCCGCCGGTCTCGTCCCGGCTCTCCACCGCACTCCGGCTCTCGCCCCGGCTCTCCGTCCGGCTCTGGGCCTGCCTCTGGGCCTGGCTCCCCGTCCGGCTCTCGGCCTGGCTCTCGCCCCGGCTCTGGGCCGGAGCTTCGTTCCCGTCCGGGGCTTCGCTTCGGTGCGCGGCTTCGCCGCCGCCCCTGATCCCCCTACGGCCGGTGGCGGGGGACGTGTGCTCCGGCGGAGGCTCGGCGAGGACGACGTGGCAGTTCACCCCGCCCACGCCGAACGAGCTGACCCCCGCGACGAGCGGCAGGCCGGGCCGAGGCCAGGGGGACGGCTCGGTGACCACCCGCAGGTTGAGCGCGTCCAGGTCGATGGCGGGGTTCGGCGTCTCGTAGTTCAGGCTCGGCGGGACCTCGCGGTGGTGGATGCCGAGCACTGCCTTGAGGAGCCCGGCGATGCCGGCCGCGCCTTCGAGATGGCCGATGTTCGTCTTGACCGAACCCACCAGGAGCGGCTGCGTCGCGGGCCGTGCCGCCCCGAGCGCCGCGCCGAGCGCGGCAGCCTCGATCGGGTCGCCGACCTTCGTGCCCGTGCCGTGCAGCTCGACGACCTGTACGGCCCCGGGGTCGACGTCGGCCCTCTCCACCGCGAGCCGTACGACCCGCTGCTGCGCGGCGGCGTCGGGAACGGTGAGGCCGGGGGTCGCGCCGTCGTTGTTGACCGCGCTGCCCAGGATGACGGCGTAGACGTGGTCTCCGTCGGCCAGAGCGCGCCGCAGCGGCTTCAGCACGACGATCCCGCCGCCTTCCCCGCGCGCGTAGCCGTTGGCCCGGGCGTCGAAGGTGAAGCACCGGCCGTCGGGGGACAGGCCCCCGAACCGTTCGGCGGTCGCGGTGCTCTCCGGGACGAGGTTCAGGTTCACCCCGCCCGCCAGGGCGACCTCCGACTCGCCCGAGCGCAGGCTCTCGCAGGCCAGGTGCACCGCGACCAGCGCGGACGACTGCGCGGTGTCCACGGTGAGGCTCGGCCCCCGCAGGTCCAGGGCGTACGAGATCCGGTTGGCCAGGATGCCGCGGGTGAGCCCGGCGAGCGTGTGCCGGGTGATCGCCGCGTCTCCGCGCCCGTAGACGAGCGCGGCGTAGTCGGCGGCCATCGCCCCGATGACCACCCCCGCGGGCGTGCCGGCGAGACCGGCGGGCGGGATGCCCGCGTCCTCCAGCGCCTCCCAGGCCAGCTCGAGCACCAGCCGCTGCTGGGGGTCCATCGCCGCCGCCTCCTTGGGCGAGACGCCGAAGAAGCCCGCGTCGAACCCGTCGACCTGGTCCAGGAACCCGCCCCGCAGGCCGGCGAGCCGGGGCTCGCTCGTCAGCCGGCTCCGCGGGGGCGCGCCGACCGCGTCGCGCCCGGTGCGCAGCAGGTCCCACAGGGCGCGCGGGTGCGCCGCGCCCGGCAGCCGGCAGGCGAGGCCGACCACCGCGACCGCGCCCGCACCATAGGTGACCGCTTCGTCCATGCTGAGCATCCGCCCCTCGTCGAGCCTTGCGTCGTTTCCCGCCGCGTTCTCCCGGGCCGGCCGGCGTGCCGGCCCCGAAAAGGCCGGCCGTCACCGTCCCGCCGCGCCGCCCGGCCGCTCGGCCCGCCCGCTCACGCCGCTTTCGCCAGGAAAGGAGAAATCCGCCCGCCCGGTCGCGCCCACGTGGCGGAACACGCCGGAAAAGGGATGTGAGCGGCCCACGGACTTTCTCGCCGGAGCGACGCCCTCCGGCCGGGACCGGCACAATCGACATTTGCACGAATTTCGTGAAATAGTCAACTGTGATGGCGAACACGCTTCTTCCGGGCTATCCATAAGGATTTCTTTTGATATTTCATCAAATATTCTGATTAGACCGTGAGAATGGCTCGCGGCTACCGTTCCGGAGAAGGAAAGGCCGGGCCGGACGACCGAGCGGAAACGCGAGCAGGGGGTGCGCCGATGACCGCTGCGCAGACGGAGACTGCCCAGACGGAAACCGAGCGGGAGGACCGGGAGGATCGGGACGATCGCGATCCCGCCGCCCGGCTCGCCCGTCTGCTGGACGCGGACTCGGCGGCGCCGCTGCATCCCGGGGACACGAGCGGCGTGCTGGCGGTCACGGGCCGGATCGGCGGGTCACCGGTGGTCGCCTTCTGCACCGACGCGACCGTCATGGGCGGGGCGCTGGGCCTGGCCGGGGCCCGGCACATCGCCGCCGCCGTGGACGAGGCGCTGCGGCGGCGGGTGCCGGTCATCGGGGTGTGGCACTGCGGCGGGGCCCGCCTCGCGGACGGGGTCGAGTCGTTGCACGGAGCGGGCCTGGTCTTCGCGGCCAACACCCGCGCCTCCGGGCGCGTGCCGCAGATCTCGGTCATCGTGGGTCCCGCGGCGGGCGCGGCGGCCTACGGCCCGGCCCTGACCGACCTGATCGTGATGTCCGGTGCGGGTCGGGTGTTCGTCACCGGTCCCGACGTGGTCCGCCGCGTGACGGGCGAGGACATCGACATGGAACGCCTCGGCGGCGCGGACGCGCACGGCCGCCGCTCCGGTGTCGTGCACGTGGTCGCCGGTGACGAGCAGGACGCCTTCCGGCGCACCCGCGTGATCGCCGGCCTGCTGACCGGGACCGGGCGGTTCGACCTGGAACGCCTGACCGACGACCGGGATCCCGCCGCCCTGCTGCCCGAGTCGGCCCGCCGCGCCTACGACATCCGCCCGGTGATCCGGGCGCTGCTCGACGACGGCGCGGACGGTCCCGCGTTCGTGGAGATCCAGCCTCGCTGGGCGCCGAACATCGTCGTCGGCCTCGGCCGCCTGGCCGGGCACCCGGTGGGCGTCGTGGCCAACAACCCGCTGCGCATGGGCGGCTGCCTCGACTCGGCGTCGGCGGAGAAGGCGGCCCGGTTCGTCCGCATGTGCGATGCCAACGGCGTTCCGCTCGTCGTGCTGGCGGACGTTCCGGGCTATCTCCCCGGCGTCGACCAGGAATGGGGCGGCGTGGTCCGCCGGGGGGCGAAGCTGCTGCACGCCTTCGCCGAGGCCACCGTGCCCAGGGTCACGGTGATCGTCCGCAAGTCCTACGGAGGGGCGTACATCGCGATGAACTCCCGCTCCCTGGGCGCGACCGCGGTCTTCGCCTGGCCCGGGGCGGAGGTGGCGGTCATGGGCGCCGAGGCGGCCGTGGGCGTCCTGCACCGGCGCCGCCTCGCCGCGGCCGGGTCCGAGGAGGAGCGGGAACGGCTGCTCGCCGAGCTGGTCCGCGAGCACGAGGAGCGTTCGGGCGGGGTCGGCCGGGCGCTCGAACTCGGGGTCGTGGACGAGGTGATCGACCCGAGGACCACCCGGCGGCGGGTGGCCGAGGCCCTCGCCGCGGCGCCCGCCTCGCGCGGCGCGCACAACAACATCCCGCTCTGACACCCCGCGCCTTGCCCACCCCGCGGCTCAGCGGCCTGCCGGCCTGGACACGGGGCGCTCTGAGTAGCTCCTGGCCTCGACCCGGCAGCTCCCGGATCCGGGTCCCGGAGGGCCTGCGGCGAGGGCCTTCAGTGGTTCCGGGCCTGCGGGCCGGGGACGGCCTCACCGGCGACGTCGGCCTCGGTCCTGGGCGTCACCCGCCGCCGTACGGCCAGGCCGAAGCACGTGACGGCCAGGCTGAACACGCCGGCCACGACGAACGGCCCGGCGGGGCGCCACGCGTCGAACAGCGCTCCGCCGAGCGCCGAGACGATCATCACGCCGGCCGCGCCGCAGAGCGTGTGGACGCCGAACGCCGACCCCCGCACCTCCGCGGGCGCCTGCTGCGCGAGCAGCGGGCCCGCCGTGGTGATGGCGGCGATCTCACCGACCCCGATCAGCACGGCGACCAGCATCATGCCCGGGCCGAGGGGATCGGTGACGAGCAGCGTCGACAGGTAGGCGACGGCGGCGACGGCCTGCGCCAGGACGACCAGGTCCTGACGCCGCATGCGGTCGCCCAGCCACCCGAACAGCGGCGCGCACAGCAGCGCGACCATCTGCGACACGCCCACCACCGCGCCCGCCTTGGCCAGCGCCGCCGCACCGGTGAGGCCGCCGTGCTCCGTGCCGTAGTTCTTGATCCACAGGGACATGAAGGCGACCACGATCGCGAGGTCGGCGCGGGCCACGAACGACGCCGCGTACGACAGGGCCACCCCGGGGTCGCGGACGAGGGCCACGCCCTCGCGCACCAGGCGGACCAGCGGCACCCGCGCCGCCGCGACGGGCCGCCGCCCGGACAGCGTCAGCCACAGCAGGCCGGCCGCGGCCACGATGCCCGCGGCGATCAGCAGGAACGCCGTGCGGGCCGCCCGCACCGGCTCCATGCCGCCCGACTCCAGCGTCTGCGGCAGCCGCACCAGGACCAGCACGGCGACCAGCGCGCCCAGCCCGCCGAAGAAGCCGACCAGCCCGTACGACGCGCCTCGTGACCTGCTGCGCACATAGTCGATCGCGATCGTGGACAGCATCGCGTTGATCGCCGCGACGCCCAGGCCGAACACCACCCGCAGCCCGGCCAGCGCGGCCGTGTTCCCGGCGAACGGGAACAGCGCGGTGCCGGCGGCGCACAGGGTCAGCCCGGCGACCACGATCACCCGCCGCCCGAACCGGTCGGCCAGCGCGCCGTACCACGCGAGGCTCACGACCATCGCGATCTCGGCCGCCGTGTTGAGGAGGCCGACGACGGTGCCCTGCCGGGACTCGGGCAGGCCCAGGATCACGCTGAGGACGTGCGGCTGGGCCGACGGCAGGAAGGAGATCACCGCCGTCCCCGCCGTGGCGAGCGCCAGCAGGGCCCACATGTTGCCCTTGGTGACGCCGTCGGCGAGCCATGCGCCCAGCACGCGGCGCGCCAGGGAGGACTCGGCGCCGGGCTCGCGGCCAGGCGCGGGGCCAGGCTCGGGGCCGGTCCCTGGGGCGGTTTCGGGGGGTGCGGGCATGAGGCGATCATGACACCGGACGATGCGCCTATTCGGGAAATATCGCGTTCTTCATTGCGATCGGATGAGATGGCTTCACTTTCCCGCCTCCGGCTACGATGATCGCCACTGGCGAGGGGGGAGATCTCCATGGATCCGGGGGAAAGCGAGACCGGTGGCGAGCCCGTCGTGGCATCGGGCGCCGGGGCTGGTTTCGATCCGAACGTGCCCAACGCGGCCCGGATGTACGACTATTTCCTGGGCGGCAAGGACAACTTCCCCGCGGACCGCGCGGCGGCCGAGCAGGTGCTGAAGCATGTGCCGGAGATCCCCCTCGGCATCAGGGAGAACCGGGACTTCCTCGTCCGCGCCGTGCGGTTCCTCGCCGGCCGGGGCATCCGGCAGTTCCTCGACATCGGCGCGGGCCTGCCGACCCAGCGCAACGTCCACCAGGTGGCGGCCGAGCACGCGCCCGGCGCGCGGACGGTGTACGTCGACAACGACCCGCAGGTGCTCGCACACGCCCGCGCGCTGCTCCAGGACAGCCCGGAGGTGCGGGTCGTGCAGGGCGACCTGCGGCGGCCGGAGGAGATCCTGGCCCATCCGGACGTGCGCGACCACCTGGACTTCACGCGGCCGGTCGCCGTCCTGCTGCTCGCCATCGTCCACTTCCTGCCCGACTCCGACGAGCCCCGCCGCGTGATCGGCCGGATCCGCGAGGCGCTCGCCCCCGGCAGCTACCTGGCGATGTCGCACGTCGCGGTCGACGAGCGCCCGGAACGCGCCCCGGACGTGGAGCGGGTCTACCAGGGCGCCTCGGCGCAGTTCGTCGCCCGCCGGACGGCCGAGATCACACCGTTCTTCGAAGGGCTCGACCTGGTCGAGCCCGGCATCGTGAACCTGCACCAGTGGCGGCCCGAGCACGACGCCTTCGACCCGCGCCTGCTGGGCATCGGGAGCTACTTCCTGTGCGGGGTCGGCGCCGTCCGCTGAGGCGCCTCCCGCGCGGAGGGCGCGAGCCTGCCCGCGCCGAGCGCGACCGCCAGCAGCAGCACGGCGACCAGCCCGAACGAGGCGGGCAGCCCGGTCAGGGAGGCGATCCCGCCGATCGCGCTCGGCGCGACGAAGCCCGACGCGTAGCTGACGGTGGCCGCTCCCGCGACGCCCTCGCTCGGCGTGCGCCCGGCGTGGCCCGCCGCCGCGAACACCAGCGGGACGACCACCGCGATCCCCAGGCCGATCAGCATGAACCCGGTGGCCGCCGGGACCGGGGAGCGCGCGGCCACCACGAGCAGCGCGCCGAGCGCCGCCAGCGCGCCGCCGCCCCTGACGGTCGCGACCGGGCCCAGCCTGCGGACCACCGCGTCGCCGCACAGCCGGCCCGCCGCCATCGTGCAGGCGAAGGCCGTGTACGCGGCGGCGCCCACGGCCTGGGACGCGCCGGTCACCTGCCCGAGGTAGACCGCGCACCAGTCCTGGGCCGCGGCCTCGCCGAACACCGCGCAGAAGCCGACCAGCCCGATGATCACGACGCCGCGCGACGGCAGCACGAAGTGCGGCGGGGCCGCCTCCTCCTCGCCCGCCCGCACGTCCAGCAGCAGCGGCCCCACCGCCAGGGCCACGAGGAACAGCACGACCGCGGCCCCGCCCAGATGCGCGCGGGCGTCGAGCCCCGCGTTGGCCGCCAGCGTCCCCACCGCGCCGCCCGCGAGCGTGCCCACGCTCCACATCCCGTGCAGGCCGGACATGATCGGACGGCCGAGCCGCTGCTCGGCCACCACCCCCTGGGCGTTCATCGCGACGTCGCCGACGCCGGCCACCGCGCCGTACAGCAGGAGCGCCGCGCACAGCAGCGGCAGGTTGGGCGCCAGCGGGGGCAGGACGAGGGCCAGGCACCACAGGCCGATCGAGACCCGGGTGACGGCCCGCCCGCCGAACCGGTGTGTGATCCGTCCCGCGGTCGGCATCGCCAGGATCGAGCCCACGGCCGGCGCGAGCAGGGCCAGGCCGAGGCCGCCGGGCCCCACACCCACGTGATCCTGGATCCAGGGGATGCGGGAGGCGAAACCACCGGTGACCGCCCCGTGCAGGGCGAAGACGACCGACACCGCGAACCTGGCCCGTCTCAGTTCCCGAAGATCCACGGTCGTACGCTATTGCGTGCCCGGCCGTGCGGTCGCCGCGGGCCCGTGCGGTCACCCCGGGTGCGCCGCCGAGTGCGGGGGGTGCCATTCGGGGTACGGGCGGAAAGACCGTTAGGGTCTTCCCGTGCACATCCGCCCCATGAGGAGCTTGACATGTCCGTGAACGAGATCGAAGACGGACCCGGCTTCGCCGACCTGGCGCTTGGCCCGGAGCTCCTCAAGGCGCTGTCCGGCCTCGGTTACGAGGAGCCCACCCCCATCCAGCGTGAGGCCATCCCGCCGTTGCTCGAGGGCCGCGACCTGCTCGGGCAGGCCGCCACCGGGACGGGCAAGACCGCCGCGTTCGCGCTGCCCATGCTGCAGCGGCTGCACGGCGTCTTCCACGCGGGGGGCGCGGACGACGGCGGCGAGCCCGCCGGGCTGGTGCTGGTGCCCACACGCGAGCTCGCCGTACAGGTGTCGGAGGCGATGCACCGCTACGGCCGCGACCTCGGCACGCGGGTGCTGCCCATCTACGGCGGCCAGCCGATCGGGCGGCAGCTGCGGGCGCTGGAGCGCGGGGTGGACGTCGTCGTCGCCACGCCGGGCCGCGCCCTCGACCACATCGGCCGGGGGACGCTGCCGCTGAAGGGGCTGCGCATGGTCGTCCTCGACGAGGCCGACGAGATGCTCGACATGGGCTTCGCCGAGGACATCGAGGCCATCCTCCAGGACATCCCCGAGGAACGGCAGACCGTGCTGTTCTCCGCGACGATGCCGCCGCGCATCGACGGGATCGCCCGTCGCCACCTGCGTGAACCCGTCCGCATCAGGATCGAGCGGGAGGCGCCCGCCGCCGGGGAGGCGCCGCTCATCCGGCAGAGCGCCTACATCGTGAGCCGGGCGTACAAGCCGGCCGCGCTGGGCCGGGTGCTCGACGTGGAGGCGCCGACCGCGGCGATCGTGTTCTGCCGCACCCGCGAGGAGGTCGACCAGCTCACCGAGACGATGAACGGCCGCGGCTACCGCGCCGAGGCCCTGCACGGCGGCATGGGCCAGGAGCAGCGCGACCGGGTCATGGGCAGGCTGCGCAGCGGCACCGCCGACCTGCTGGTCGCGACCGACGTGGCCGCGCGCGGCCTCGACATCGAGCAGCTCACGCACGTCATCAACTACGACGTGCCGTCCGCGCCGGAGTCGTACGTGCACCGCATCGGCCGGGTCGGCCGGGCCGGCCGCGAGGGCGTCGCGATCACGCTCGCCGAGCCCCGCGAGCACCGGATGCTGAAGACCATCGAGCGGGTCACCCGCAGCAGGATCGCGGTCGAGAAGGTGCCGACGGTCGCCGACCTGCGCGCCCGCCGCCTGGAGCTCACCCGGGCCGCGCTGCAGGAGAGCCTGATGGAGGACGGCGACCTCGACCGCTTCAGGGTCGTGGTCGAGACGCTCGCCGACGAGTTCGACCTGGTGGACATCGCGCTCGCCGCGGTCAAGCTCGCCCACGAGTCCACCGGCGCCGCCGCCGACGAGGAGGAGATCCCCGAGGTGACGCCGCGCGCGCCGCGCCCCGAGCGCGGGCCGCGCGAGGGCCGTGACGACCGGTACGGACGCGACGACCGGCGCGGGCGGCGCGGCGGCGGTCCGATGAGCCGGGTGTTCGTGGGCGCCGGCCGCAGCGCCGGGGTGCGCCCTCAGGACATCGTCGGCGCGATCACGGGAGAGACCCGGGTCACCGGGCGGGAGATCGGCGCCATCGAGATCGCCGACCGGTTCACGCTGGTCGAGATCCCCGACGCCGCCGTGGACGAGGTGGTCGAAGCGCTGCGCCACACCACCATCAAGGGCAAGCGGCCCACTGTGCGCAGGGACCGCGACGGCGCCCCCCGCGGCCGCCGCTGACGGTCCCGGCGCGGCCGCCGGTTCCGATCACCCGCCCGTGGTCACCCGCCCGTAATCACTTGCCCGTGATCACCCGCTCGTGGGGCTGGCGGCGCGTTCTCCGCGTTCTCCCGTGGCGTCTCGCGCCGCCGTCCTGCGCAGGGCCGCCCGCCACCGGCCGAGCAGCAGCACGAGGAGGGCCGCCAGGACGGCGACGCTCAGCCCGGTGCCGAGCAGCGCCCCGGTCCGCTGGTCGGCCGCCGGATCCGGGGCCCAGGACAGCCCGAGCGCCGCGTACCACTGCGGCGCCTGTCCCGGACCGGTGAGCACCGCCAGGCCCGTCCAGATCCGTACGGCGATCGCCGTGGCGAGCATCCACGCGCGGACCTGCGGCCGGATCGCCCACGGGAGCGGGTCGACGCCGGCCGCGACGACGAAGAAGAGCACCCCGGTGACGATCACGACGGTCTGCGCGGCCAGCCGCAGGGCGAGGCTCGGCTGGGCGAACGCGAACAGCCCGGTCAGATACAGCGCCGGGTACGGCAGCGCGTACAGGGCCAGTGCCACCATCGGATGGGACAGCGTGCGGGCCGCCGGGCCGTCGAGCGCGTCCGGGCCGGGGTGGGCGCGCCGCCACAGCGTGAGCGGGGCGCCGGCGGCGAGCAGGACGGGCCCCACCGCGCCGAGCAGCGCGTACTGCGCCGCGTGGGCGGAGAACAGCGCCGGCGCGTACGCCGCGACCCCTCCCGACGTGGCGTAGGCGAGGACCAGCAGGCCCGCCAGCCAGGAGACGGTCCGCCCGGCCGGCCACCCCGCGCCGTCGGCCCGCAGCCGTCGCACGCCGGCCAGGTAGGCCGCCGCGGCCGCCGCGAGCAGGAGCAGTGCGATCGGGTCGGGCCGCACGTCCGTGGCGAGCGCGCCGGGGGTGAACGGCGGGAGGGCGTATCCCAGGGCGTCGTGCTGGTGCTCGGCCTCGCCGGCGGGCGGCGCGCTGCGCCCCAGCGCCACGGCCAGCGCCAGCGTGCCGGCCATGACCGTGATCTCCCCGGCGGCCAGCCGGACGAACGGCGCGCGGGACACGCCGGTCCGCAGCGCCTCGATCGTGGCGCGCCGGTGCCGCCACCCGAACCAGCCCAGCGCGGCCAGCGCGGCGATCTTGGCCAGCACGAG
Organism: Microbispora sp. H10949; assembly: GCF_014161435.1. Classification (NCBI taxonomy): domain Bacteria; kingdom Bacillati; phylum Actinomycetota; class Actinomycetes; order Streptosporangiales; family Streptosporangiaceae; genus Microbispora; species Microbispora sp. H10949. Next base: position 21,853 of record NZ_JABBWZ010000005.1, read on the forward strand.
CAGGCCGTACCTGGACTGCCACAGCGGGGGGAGCGCGCCGAGCCGGACCCAGGCGTTGAGCGCGCCGGACGCCGCGGCGGCGGCGAAGCAGCCCAGGGCGAGCGTGCTGAACCGGCCCACCGCGACGGCCAGGCCGGGCGCGGCGCGCAGGTGCGCGACGAGGGCGTAGAGGCCGCCGGTCCACAGCACGACGGCCGCGACGTGCGCCATCAGGCTGAGGACGGCGAGATTGTGGTCGGCCGCCGAGGCCGAGTGCCCCACGTACGCCGGGGGCAGCACCGCGAGGATCGCCACCGCCAGCAGCACCGCCCGCCAGGCGCGTCCCCACGGCAGGAGGGACCCGGCGGCGAGGGCCACGGCCGCCGCCGCCACCACCGCGAAGGCCTGGCCCTGCGGGATGTTCAGCAGGAAGACGGTGAGCGCGCCGGAGCGCATCGCCTGGCCCGCGGGCAGCCCCAGGAAGTCCGACAGGGTCAGGACCTCGGTGACCATCGCGCTCAGCGCCCACCCGGCCGCCCACGCGGCGGCGGCCCGGGCGAGTGACCGGGTGGTCCCGGCGTCCGCACGGCCGGTGCCCGAGGAGCCGGCGGGGACCAGGACGACGGACGCGAGCAGCACGCCGACCGTCGCGGCGGCGCACACGTCGAGCACGAGTCGGGCGACGGGCAGGCCCCAGGTGGTCAGCACTCCGGGTGACGGCAGCCCTTCGATGGCCGGGCGTGGCCCGGCGCCGCCGAACCACAGGGCGAGCACCAGCACGGCCGCCGCCGTCGCCACGACGGCGGTGACCGGCCCGGCGGTGATGAAGCCGCCACGGCGCGGGGGAGAGGTCATCGGGGGGTCCCTCGGTTCGGCACCGTTGATCGGTCATGAGTATGACCGGTATGTGGCCGTTAGGGGAGTCCTGCCGCACCCGCCGGTCGCGGTCTCGGCGTCCCGGTGAAACTTCAGCGCCGCCGGCGCAGTTCGGTGCCCGGGCGCGGGCGACCGGGAGGACGCCTCCGTCCCGCGCGGGTGGACGCGCCGCAGGCGTGAGCTGTGGGCGGCGGCTTCCGGGCACCGCGGAGGTCTCGGTGCCCGGGAGGAATCTTCGTGACCGGCGCGGCGACGCGGCGAGGCCGAGGCCGGGCAACGCGGAGCAGGCATGGAACCGCTGAACACGACTCAGGGCCGAGATCACGGCGATATGCGATAATCCCCGCGTCATGCGCGCCACGCTCTCCTTCCGGCTCGCGCGGTCGGCCGCCTTCGCGGCCGTCAGCGTGCTCCTCGCCATGGGCGCGCACTGGTTCGCCGGGGGAGGCGGGCCCACGACCGGGGCGCTGCTCACCGGCGTGCTCGCCGTCACGGCGGGCGCGGCCGTCGCGGCGGGCCGGGAACGGTCTCCCCAGGTGATCGTCGGGCTGCTGGTCGGCGCGCAGGCGTTCCTGCACCTGCTGTTCGACGTCACGGCCTCCGCGGGTGAGCCCACCCACCTCACGTGGCACGGCGGCCTCACCACGCAGACCGGCATGCTCACCGCCCACCTCACCGCCGCGCTGCTCACCGGATTGTGGCTGTCGCGCGGCGAGGAGGCGCTGTGGTCGGTCCTGCGCCGGATCGGCGCCGGGGCGGCCCACTGGCTCACGATGCTCGCCACGCTGGTGGCGCTGCTGCGGGCCGGTCTCGCGGGGATCACCCGTCCCCGCGTGCGCGCCACACCGGGACGGCCTCGCGCGCCGCGCCCGCCATGGGTGCTGCGGCACGCGGTCGTCCGTCGCGGGCCACCCGTTTCTCCCGTCTTCTGAGCTTCCCGCGCGAGCGGCGCGTATCTCCCGGCGGAGGCCTCTCCCTCGTCGTCCCCCGGCATGGAGAGACGTGCCCTGCGGAGGCGTGCCCTGCGGAGAACAGCGGCGCCAAGAGGCCTCGTGCCGCCCGGCGACGCTGCCTTCCGGCCGTCCCCTGACGGCACTTCCTGCTCGCGCGTTCCCGGCATTTCAGTACAGAGACTGGAGAACCCCCATGACTTCATCCGTCCGCCGTGTGTCGGCGGTCGCCGCGGGTGCCCTCGCCGTCACCCTCGGTCTCGCCATGCCCGCCCTCGCCCACGTCACCGTCAACCCCGGCACCGCCGAGCAGGGCGGCTGGACCAAGATCGCGTTCCGGGTGCCCAACGAGCGCGACAACGCCTCCACCACCAAGGTGGAGGTGGCGTTCCCCACCGACCATCCGCTGCCGTTCGTCTCGGTCCGCCCGGTGTCCGGGTGGAAGGTCAAGGTCACCCAGGGCAAGCTGCCCCAGCCCGTCGTGTCCGACGACGGCGACAAGATCACCGAATCGGTGCTGAAGATCACCTGGACCGGAGGGAAGATCGAGTCCGGCCAGTTCCAGGAGTTCGAGGCCTCGGTCGGCCCGCTGCCCAAGAACGTGGACGCGCTGGAGTTCCCCACCGAGCAGACCTACTCGAACGGCGAGGTGGTCAAGTGGGCGGACCCGCCGAAGGCCGACGGGTCCGAGGCGGAGCACCCGGCGCCCACGCTCAAGCTCGTCGCGCCGAAGGCGGAAGAGGGCGGCGGCGAGGCCGCCGCGGCCTCTCCGTCCGCCGCCGCGGCCGCCGGCCCTGACGTGGCGCCGTCCGTGGCCGCGGTGGCGGAGGACGACGACGAAGGCGGCAGCGGCACCGCGGCCCTGGTGCTCGGTGGTCTCGGCCTGCTGGCCGGCCTGGTCGGGGCCGGCGCGGGCATCACGGCGCTGCGCCGTTCCCGCGGCTGAGCGGTCCTCCCGCCCGATCCGAACGAGCCCTCTTTCCGGCACCTCCGGGAAGAGGGCTCGCGCCTTCCGCGACCCCTCGTCATGATCCCGTGGCGGGGGCGGCGGGGCGCCGTGAAAAGGTGTTGACTCTCGCCCCAGGGGAGCCGTCAGGCTGGTGTCCCCCTGATCACCGGAGAGCAAATGATCATCGAAGCGCACGACCTGCGCAAGACCTTTCACGCGAAACGAGGACGAGGCAAGAAGGAGGAGGTCGAGGCCGTACGCGGCATCGACCTCCAGGTCGAGCGGGGCGAGGTCTTCGCGGTCCTCGGCCCGAACGGCGCGGGCAAGACCACCACCGTCCGGATGCTCGCCACCTTCACCCTGCCCACCTCGGGCAGCGCCCGGGTGGCGGGTTTCGACGTCGCCAGGGAGGCCGCCAAGGTCCGGGAGAACATCGGCTACGTCAGCCAGGCGGGCGGCGTCGACGACACCGCCCCCGGCATCGAGAGCCTGCTCCTCGCCGCCCGGATCAGCGGGATGTCCCGCCGGCAGGCCCAGGCCAGGGCGGACGAGCTGCTCGCCGCGTTCAGCCTCACCGAGATCGCCAACCGCCCGGCGAAGACCCTCTCGGGGGGTCAGAAGCGGCGCTTTGCGATCGCCGTCGGACTGGTGAACGCGCCGCCGCTGATCTTCCTGGACGAGCCGACCACCGGCCTCGACCCCCAGAACCGGGCCAACCTCTGGGACGAGGTCCGCAAGCTGCGTGAGCAGGGCACCAGCGTGCTGCTCACCACGCACTACCTCGACGAGGCCGACGCGCTCTGCGACCGGCTGGTCATCGTCGACCACGGCAGGATCGTCGCGAGGGGAACGCCGGAGGAGCTCAAGAAGGAGGTCGCGGGCGACGTGGTGACGCTCCGGCTGGAGGACACGGACGGCGCCCGGAAACTTCTCGACGCGCAGCCGTACGTCAAGGAGGTCCGGGCCGAGCCCGGCGTCGTCCGCGCGTACCTCGACGACGGGGAGCACGGCCTGATGCACATGCTGCGCACCCTGGAGGAGAACGGCCTGGGCATCCGGTCGGTCTCCCTCGAACGCGCCACCCTCGACGACGTGTTCCTCAAGCACACCGGCCGCTCATTGCGCGACGCCGCCTGACCTCCCGGGACTCACACGATGACTCGACACACGATGCTCTTCCTCGGCTACGAGCTCAGGAAACTCTTCGCCAACCCGGTCTGGCCGCTGTTCGGGATCATGCAGCCGGTGCTCTACCTGGTGTTCTTCGCGCCGCTGCTGAGGAGCACGGTCCCCGGCGGGAAGATGACGGACGTGCTCGCGATGTTCACGCCGGGCTCCATGATGATGATCGCCTTGTTCGGCTCGATGTTCGCGGGCTTCGGCATGATCAACGAGACCCGCAACGGCATGCTGGAGCGGCTCGCGGTCAGCCAGGCGTGGCGCCCCGCGATCATCCTGGGCCGGCTCGTCAAGGACGTGATCGTCCTGGTCCTGCAGGCGATCCTGGTGATCGGCATCGCCGCACTGATGGGCCTGCGGATCGGGCTGGCCGAGATGCTCCTCGTGCTGCTGCTCATGGCCGCGACCGGCCTGTTCGCGGCCAGCCTGTCCTACGGCCTGGCGCTGACCCTGCGGGACGAGAACGGCATGTCGCAGCTGGTGCAGTTCTTCGCCATGCCGCTGACCCTGATCGCCGGGCTGTTCCTGCCGGTCTCGCTCGGGCCCCAGTGGCTGCAGACGCTGGCGAAGTTCAACCCGCTCTACTACGCCGTCGAGGCGGGCCGGTCGCTGTTCCGCGGCGACCTCAGCGCCGAGACCATCCCGGTCGCCTTCGCCCTCTTCGCCGCGCTCACCGCGCTCACCCTGGTCTGGTCGGTGCGCTCCCTGCGCAACCTGGCCGGCTGACCACGAGACGGACCCGGCACCAGTCCGGCCGGGCCGGGGCCGGCGCGCCCGGACCGGTGCGGGTTCCGATGACCGCCGAGCGCTCCTGACGAAGCGTCTCAGGGGCCTGGGAGGCGTGTCGGGGGAGCGGATCGCGAGACGACGGCCTGGGCGGCGAGGAGTTCCGCGTACCTGCCGGGCACGGCCATCAGCCGTTCGTGAGTGCCGCGCTGGACGATGCGTCCCGCGTCGAGGACCAGGATGAGGTCGGCGTCCCTGACCGTGCTGAGGCGGTGGGCGATGACGATCCTGGTCTGGGGGAGCCGGGCCAGGTTGGCCTCGACGGCGGCTTCGGTGGCGCTGTCGAGGTTGCTCGTGGCCTCGTCGAGCAGGAGCACCTTGGGCCGGGACAGTACGGCGCGGGCCAGCGCCAGCCGCTGCCGCTGGCCGCCGGACAGGCCGCCGCCCTCGGTCAGCATGGTCTCGTAGTTCATTGGCATCGCCATGATCTCGTCGTGCAGCGCGGCCAGTTCGGCCGCCGCGACGATGCGCTCCAGTGGGGCGTCGGGGTCGTTGAGTGCGATGTTCTCCCGTATGGTGCCGTTGAACAGGGACGGGTCCTGGGTGACGACGCCGAACTGGCGGCGCAGGGTGCGCAGGTTGAGCTCGCCGGCGGGGACGCCGTCGTAGCGGATCTCGCCCTCGACCGGGGTGTGCAGCGCCAGCAGAAGCCGGGCCAGCGTGCTCTTCCCGGAGCCGGAGGCGCCTACCAGCGCGACCTTCTGACCGGGGCTGATCGACACCGACACGCCCCGGAGGGTCCAAGGGCCGCGCGGGTCGTGCCGGAAGCCGATGTCGCGCAGTTCGATCCGGCCGCGCAGGCGCAGCACCTCGATGCCCTCGTCGGGTTCCGGGGTGGAGATGAGGATGTCGGAGAGCCGGTCGAAGTGGGCGCCCGCCAGCTGGAGGCTCTGGAGGCTGGTCATCAGCGAGCCGAGCGGGGTCAGCGCGGCCAGGGCGATGGCGTTGAGCGCGATCAGCGCGCCGACGGAGAGGTCTCCGGCGAGCACCCGCCAGGCACCGATCCACAGCAGCGCGAGCGGCGTGATCACGTGGATCGCCGACACGACGGCGTCCAGGAGACCGTGAGTGAGACCTACGCGCGCGTCCGCTTCGAGTTGCTGTTCGAAGTGATCCGACCACTGTTTCATCGCTCTGCGCTCGGCGCCCGAGGCCTTGAGCGTCTCGATGCCGCTGAGCGTCTGGATCAGAGTGCCCTGCGACTTCGACAGAGCCGCCAGTTCCTGCTGCGTCAGCATGTGGACGCGCCGGGACGTGACCAGCAGGAGCAGCGACTGGAGCAGGACCACGCCGGTCAGCGCCGCCCCGAAGATCGGGTCGCGGGCGTAGACGACCACCACGTAGCCGACGGCGAGCGGCCCGTCGAGGACCGCTGTGATGATCTGGCCCGTGAGCAGCTCTCGCAGGGTCGACACACTGGAGGCGCGAGTCACCAGGTCGCCGGTGCCCCGCTGGGTGAAATACGTGTAGGGCAGCGCCATCAGGTGGCCGACCACTCCCCGGCTGAGCTCCTGGTCGGCACGGGTGCGCACCGCCACCAGCAGCGCCGCCCGCAGATATCCCAGGACGAGCTGGGCCGCCCCCGTGATCAGCACCGCCACTCCCAGCAGCGGCAGCAGGTCGGCGCGCTGCGGCAGGACCGTGTCCAGCAGTATCTCGGAGAACAGCGGCAGGACCAGGCCGACCAGCTGCAGCAGCAGCGAGGCCGCGACGACCTGCGCGAGCAGCCCGCGCCGGCGTCGCAGCAGAGTCCGTAGGAACTCCCGCCGCCACGCGCCGGCCAGTGACGACGATCCGCGCCGGAATCCCGCGCCAGGCTCGAAGACGAGCAGGACACCGGTGAACCCCGCCGCGAACTCCGGCGGGGTCAGCCGCCGGCGCCCCTGACCGGGATCGACGATGTCGACCCGGTCGACGGCCCACCGCTCGACCACCACGAAGTGATTGGACTCCCAGTGGGCGATGGCCGGGAGCGGCGCCCGGGCCAGGTCGTCGGGGGCGAGCTGGAACGCCTTGGCGGTCAGCCCGTGTTCGCGGGCACCCGCGACGATGGCGCGGGCGCTGAGGCCGTCGCGGCCGACGCCGAGGCGGCTCGACAGCTCGGTGACGGTCGTGCGGTGACCGTGATGGTGCAGCACCATGGCCAGGCACGCCGACCCGCACTCGGTCTGCGTGTTCTGGAGCACCACCCGCAGGCGGTTCACCGGGCGCCCTCGATCAGCACGGCGACGGCCCCGCCCGCCACCGCCAGGAGGGCCACGACGAGCCAGAGCAGCGGAAAGCAGGGGCCACGGTGACGGGACACGGTCACAGCCAGTGCCAGGTGACGGCGGCCTTGGCGCGCCGTTCGGCCATGTACTCCGCGAAGCCCGCGCGACCGGCGGCGGCGAGAGTGCGGGGGTCGGCGAGGTCCGCGGGCCGGCGTTCGCGGACGACGCCGAGCAGGTGGCCCTTCCCATGGGGGACGGGGCCGGTCACGGCCCCCGCGGGGACGGTGCGCATGGGTTCGGGCAGGTCGAGGGCGGGGCCGTCGGCGGTGGTGACGGTGATCCGGTCGCGGGAGGAGAGCGCCTGGATGAGGGCGGCGGCGGGGTCGGGGGCACCTGCCAGCTCGGCGAGGCGGTCTTCGGGACCTTCCGCCCACAGTGCCCAGACATGGTCGAACTCGGACGGGTTGCGCTCCAGATAATCGCGTGCCGTCTCCTGCTCGATGCGGGCGCGGACCCGCTGTTTGAGGGCCAGACCGAAGATGTGATGGGTGTAGGCCGTCTCGTTCAGACCGACGTCGGCGAGCCAGCGCATCATGTCGGCGCGGCTGCGCAGGCCGTTCCTGACCCTGTAGGCGTCGGACGCCTGCTGGAGTTCCTCCTGAGTGGGCGGGCGCTCCCTGCCGGCCATGTCGCTCAGGATGCAGTAGTCGATCAGCTCGTCCTGGATCGTGCTGTCCCGCTCGGTCCGGGCACGCAGGGTGAGCAGAGCGTTCTGGATGAGCAGGGCGAAGCCGTCGACGGTGACGACCCGGCCGGAGGCCCAGTGAGTGGAGTGATCCAGGGTCCAGGGCACGCCGTCGTCGGCCGGGGCGGTCAGCGCCACGCTTCCCCCGTCGGGGTGGGCCAGCACCAGGTCGTAGTCGACGATGGGGCTGCCCGGCCGTATGTCGGCCACAAGTTGGGCGCGGGTGGCGGGCCGGGTCGCACGCCACTCGGCGACGGCCCGCCGGGCCTCGGGCACGGCGTCGCGGCGGCGTGGCAGCGTCCGCAGCAGGTCCACGGCTTCGGTCAAAACGGTGTCGAAGGCGCTGGTCATAGGGGTGGTTCACCTGTGCGGTTCGGCGGCGATGAGCCAGTCGGCGATGGCGGCGGCGATGGGCAGGCCGGTGGTGGCCTCGATCCAGCCCCACTGCCCGGCGGGGTTGATCTCCAGGTAGACGTACTCGCCCTCGGGAGTGACGATCATGTCGATGCAGCCGTAGTGCAGACCGAGCGAGGCGGTCAGTTCCAGGCAGCGGCGCTCGACGTCGTCGGGCAGGCGATGGATCGCGTAGGTGGAGAAGGTCTGCTCGTAATGGCGGTAGTCGTACCTGGTCGCGCGTGATCCCTGGGAGTGGATCTCGGCGGGGAACACCTGGTCGCCCACCACGGTGATGCGCAGCTCGACGGCCTTCCTGACGTACGGCTGGAGAATGGCCGGGGCCAGGGCCAGCCGGTGCCTGTCGGTGAGACGGCGGCGCGTGACCGGCGTGGTGTAGTGCGAGTGGTCCTCGCCGTCGATCTGGAACTCGACGTACTCCACCACCTTGGCGATCAGCTCGCCTCCGGCGTCCTCCCAGAACGGGATGAGGTCCTCGTCGTCGTTGGTGACGAGGGTGTCGGGGGTGGTGAAGCCCAGCGCGGCCGCGACGCCGAGATTGACGAGCTTGTTCTGGGTGCGGACGATGTCGGAGGTCCTGGCCGGCAGCCAGCGGCTCTCGACGGTGTGCTCCCACCCGTGCAGCAGGATGGCGGCGATCTTCTCGACGTACTTCCGGTGGTTGTCGTCGGTCACCGACTCGGGTGCGTGCGGATGCGTGGGATGGCGGTTCCAGATCGCGGTGAACTGGGAGCAGTCGTACTCGCGGCCGTCGACGCGCAGCGTGTGCCGCCAGGATCCGCCGGTCAGGCGCGAGCTGATCGTGCTGTCGGCGGGGTAACCGCCCGGATCCCACCACAGGAACTCGGCGCCTCGTTCGACGAGTTCGGGGACGACCATCTCCACCGACGCGTCGTTTCTGGCGCTGAGTATCAGAATCACCGAATTTCCTATCATTGACGAAGGCGGCGTGCCCGGTACGCACGGGCACGCCGCTTCACAGCAACGTGGCTTCAGGCGTGGGGCGTCACAGGAGGACGTCCCGCCTGTCGATGGTCTGGCCCTGCTGGCTGCTGGAAAGCCATGTGCACGGGTGCCACTCGATCTCCTTGCCCCCGACGATGTCGTCCAGGGCGTCCTCGGGCAGCTCAGCGGCGCTGCCGAGGTCGTCGAAGCGAATACTCATGTCTCGCACCTCCTCTCCGGGAATTCCCGACGAACTCTCGCGACGCTGTCTTGGATCTTGGTTGGAAGTGGCTTGCACCCCCGGAGGAACCGGAGCGCCTCTTCTCGCCGCGAACGCACCTTCGCCTCAGGGCGACGGCGAGTGCGGCGATCCCCAGGCCCCCGGGAAGAGCGACCTCGCGGCCCCGTGCCGCCCGCACCCGCATAGGAGATGGGTGCTTGGGGCATTTCACCAGGTATCGGGGCCTGGTGATTGGGGGAGTCATGGCTGTGACAGCGGACCTTGCCAAGCTGCTCGACCGCGAGTACGAGGACAAGAGCCTGGAGGAGATCGTCAAGGCGCCGGTGGAGGCGCTCTCGGGCGTGACCGCGGAGGACGCGGAGATGCTGAAGAAGGCGTTCCACATCAAGACCATCGGTGACCTCGGCCGCAACAAGTTCTTCCGGGCGGCCACCGCGATGGTGGACCTCACCGACAGCCAGAAGTAGCCCGGCCCCCCGGCCGCTCCGGCCACCGTTGTAGAAGATTTCCACCGACTTATAGGTTGATGGAAGGCATCTCCATAGGGAGCGGTCGTGGGGGCTCTGTTCATCGGCGTGGACGGGGGAGGCACCAGCACGCGCTGCGTCGTGGCCGGGGAGTCGGGCGAGATCGCCGGACGGGGACGGGCCGGCGGCGCCAACGCGATCTCGGTTCCCGACCCGGCGGCCAATCTGCGCGCCGCGCTGGCCGGCGCGCTGACGGGCGTCGACCCGGCCCGGGTCGCCGGAGGCGTGTTCGGCCTCGCCGGAGTCGCCGGCGCGGCCGAGCCGGCCGAGCGGGCCTGGCGGGACGCGGGGCTCGCGGGGCGCCCGGTGGTGGTCTCCGACGTGCTCGTGGCCTTCACCGGAGCGACCGTCGAGCCGGACGGCGCGGTGCTGGTGGCCGGCACCGGCGCGATCGGTGCCCGCGTCCGCGCCCGCCGCGTCGTACGGCGGGCCGACGGGCTCGGCTGGCTGCTGGGCGACGAGGGATCGGGCGTGTGGCTGGGCCGTAGGGGCGCCGCCGCGGCGCTGAACGCGATCGACGGCCGGGGCGCCCCGACCCTCCTGGTCGCCCGGGTGGCCGAGACCGTTCTCGGGCCGGGCTCGGCCGGGGAGGACGACGGGCCCGCGCTCGCCGGGGAACTGGTGGCGGCCGTGTACGCGCGGGTCGCCGAGCAGGGGCCCGCCTGGCTCGGCACGCTCGCGCCGGTCGTGGACGCCGCCGCCCGCGAGGGCGACGAGGTGGCGCGCGGCGTCGTCGGGGAGGCGGCGCGCAGGCTGTGCCGTACGGCACGGGTGGTGTGCGGAGAGGGCGTCACGTGGGGCGGGGCGTGGGCGAGGGGAGGCGGAGGTCCGCTGGTGCTGGCGGGTTCGCTGCTGACCGAGCCGACCGAGCTCGCCCACCTGGTCTGGGCGGAGCTCGGCAGGTGGGCCGAACTGGTGCCCGCGCGGGACGCCGCGGCGGGCGCCGCGGCCCTCGCGCTGCGGGCCGCCCTCGGAGACGATCCCCGGGCCGCCGCGGCGCACCGCGCGCTGATCGGGCAGGGCGTCCGGTGACCGCGGGCCGGGCGAGCGGCGACGGCCTGGACCGGCTGGCGATGGCCGTGCTCCAGCCCGGGTTCGACGGCACCGAACCGCCCGACTGGCTGCTCCGCGCGCTCGCGGACGGCCTCGGCGGCGTGGTGCTCTTCGCCCGCAACGTCACCCGCGCCGCCCCCCGCACCGCCCCCCGCGCCGCCGACCGCAGTGGCGATCGCGACGGCGCCGGCGACGGCACCGGGGCAGCGGGCGGCCCAAGCCCAGGCCCAGGCCCAGTGGACGGTGCAGTGGGCGGCGCAGGGGACGGGACGAGTGCGCTGGTCGCCGCGCTGCGCCGGGAGCGGCCTGACGTGGTCGTGGCGGTGGACGAGGAGGGCGGCTCGGTCACCCGGCTGGAGGCCGCGACGGGAAGCTCCTGGCCGGGCAACCTCGCGCTGGGCGTCGCGGACGACGAGTCGCTGACCCGGCGGGTCGGGCGGCAGATCGGCAGGATGGTCGCCGCGGCCGGTGTCACGCTCGACTACGCCCCGGTCGTCGACGTCAACGCCGACCCCCGCAACCCCGTCATCGGTGTGCGCTCGTTCGGCTCCGACCCCGAGGCGGTCGGCCGCCACGGCGCGGCGTGGATCGAGGGCCTGCAGAGCGCGGGCGTGGCCGCCTGCGCCAAGCACTTCCCCGGTCACGGCGACACCGTGACCGACTCGCATCTCGCGCTGCCCGCCGTACGGGCCGCGCGGGAGGTGATCGAGCGGCGCGACCTGCCGCCCTTCCGGGCCGCGATCGCGGCCGGGGTGCGCGCGGTGATGTGCGGGCACCTGCTCGTTCCCGCCGTCGACGCGCTCCCGGCGACGCTGAGCCGGGCCGTGCTGACCGGTCTGCTGCGCGAGGAGATGGGGTTCGGCGGGCTCGTGGTGACCGACGCCATAGAGATGCGCGCGGTCGCCGCCCTGCACGACCCCGGCGAGATCGCGGTGCGCGCGCTGGCCGCCGGGGCGGACGCGATCTGCGTCGGGGTGTCCTCGGCCAGAGGAGAGAGCGTGTACGCGCTGCGCGACGCGATCACCGCGGCGGTCCGCGAGGGGCGGCTGAAGGAGGACCGCCTCGCAGAGGCGGCGGGCCGGGTCCGGGACCTGGCCGCCTGGTACGACGCGCGGGCGGGCGACAGGGCGGCGGCGGCCGGGGACGCCGACGAGGGCCTCGGGCTCGCGGCGGCCACCGCCGCGCTGCGGGTGACGCCCGGACCCACAGGACCCACAGGACCTTCGGCGACCGGGCCCGCCACCCCGGCCGCGCCGGCCGAAGGGGCCGCTAGGGCCACCGGTGCCACTGAGGAGGCGGTGGGGCCGGGCGTGCTGACCCGGGCGCCGCTGGTGGTGAGCATGACGGCGCGCCCCAGCCAGGCCGTGGGCCGCGTCACCCCCCTCACCCTGGGCCAGGCGCTGGCGGAGATCCTGCCGGGGACCACGACGGCCGAGGTGAACGACGAGGACGACGTGCCGGGGCTGCTCGCCACGCTGGGCGACACCGGGCGCCCGCTGGTGATCGCCGTCCACGACGCCGTACGGCACGCCTGGATGCGGCGCTTGCTGGAGGAGGCGCTGCGGGCCAGGCCGGACGCCGTGGTGGTCGAGACCGGGGTGCCCGGGACGCCCGCCGGGCGGCTGTACCTCGCCACCCACGGCAACTCGACGGCGTCGGCGCGGGCGGCAGCCCGCTGGCTCGCCGGCCGGTCGCAGTGACCGCAACCGGAATGGTGTTCCCGCAGGTCACGGGCGTCGGTAAAAATTAACTCCATAGCGGTGTCCAGGCATGGAAAAAATTGACGGGTCGCGAGTGCGCCCGTATTGTCCAGGCAATCGGGAACCAGGAGCAGCCCATGAAGCGACTCGCAGCGATCATGGCAGTGGCGTCGATCGCCACGGCCACCGCCTGCGGCACTACCGGGACGACGGAGACCGCCCGCACGGGCGGCGGCGTGTTCACCACGATCGACGGCAGCAAGCAGATCAACGCGAGCGCGCCGATCAACCCGTTCAACCCCGTCGGATCGGTCTTCTCGGGATACAACGGCATGGCGCTGGCGTGGCCCAAGAACGACCCCACCGATCCCAACCAGTTCTACCCGGCCATCGCCGGAAGCTGGACGACGTCCCCCGACCGGTCGCAGGTCGACATCCACCTGCGCCCGGACGCCAAGTGGTCCGACGGCGTGCCCGTGACCAGCGAGGACGTGCGGGTCTCGATCGGTCTCGCCTACACCCAGGGCGGCACGGCGTACGCGCTGGACCCGAAGGCGGCCGGCGCCGCCGCCGACATCCAGGTCGTCGACCCCACGACGGTGCGGATCACGCAGGGGGCCAACCGCAGTTCGACGTTCCTCGCCAACCTGCTGTCGACCGTGGTCGTGCCCGCGCACGTCTTCGGCAAGCTCCTCCCGGCGGACTTCTGGCAGCTGCTCAAGACCGCCCAGCACGGTCAGGGCGCGGCGGCCGACAAGGCGAAGAACACGATCACCGGGCTGGCGGAGAAGGTCATCGCCTTCGACCCGGGCCACGACGTGTCGGCCGGGCCCTTCGTGCTGGAGCGGGTCAACCCGGGCGCGGCGCTGCTCGCTCGCAACCCCTACTTCTACGACCGGCAGAAGATCGCGCCGGACAAGGTGAAGATCCTCAACTACACCGGCAACGAGCAGATCTGGAACTACCTGATCGCCGGCCGGCTGGACAACGCCCCCTTCACCTCCGTGCCCACCGCCGTCATGAACCGGATCCGCGAGGCCCGGGGCAGCAAGGTGATCAAGGGCTACTCGCCGGTCGCCGTCTCGCTCGCGTTCAACCAGGCGCACAAGCCGTACGACAACGTGCACGTGCGGCGGGCGCTGGCCTACCTGATCGACCGCGCCCAGGTGACGAGGATCGCCTCCCCGGAGGGCGGCACCCCCGCCGCCACCACCTCCGGCATCCACGCCCAGGCCGCCCGCGCCTGGCTCGGCTCCGGGTTCGACGGCCTGGAGCAGTACCGGATGGACCCCGCCAAGGCCGACGCCGAGCTCAAGGCGGCGGGCATGACCAAGCGCAACGGCCGGTGGGCCATGCCGGACGGCAGCCCCTGGAAGGTGCGCATCCACGTGCCCGCGTCGTTCTCCGACTGGGTCGCCGCAGCCAAGTCGATCAGCAGCCAGCTCGCCGACCACGGCGTCGACGCGAGCGTGGTCACCGCCGCCGACTACACGCTCTACCTGGGCGAGCTGGCCGACGGGAAGTACGACCTGGGACTGTGGCTGATCGGCCTCGGCCCGTCGCCGTACAACATCTTCCAGCGGCTGTTCGGCCAGGCGAACGGCTGGCAGATGTTCGGCGGGCGGCTACGGCACGTCGCGCCCGGCACCGAGGGCAACTGGATGGGCGGCCCGGAGAAGGTCGACGCCGGCGCGGCCGGGGTCGTCGACCCGGGCGAGCTGACCGGCAAGCTGAACTACGCCTCGCAGGACGAGCAGAAGCGCATCGTCGGCATCCTGGCCAAGGTCGCCAACGAGCAGCTGCCGGTCGTCCAGCTCTGGGACTACGTCAACACGCAGTTCGTCAACACCTCCCGCTACACCGCGTTCCCGCCCGACGACGACCAGGCCCTGCGGCTGTCGTCCGGCGTGTGGATGCAGCTCGGGATGATCAGGAAAGCGGAGAAGGGGCGGGTATGACGCAGACGGTCCCCGGGCGGCACCGGGCCGCCGCCATCGCCAGGAAGGTCGCGGGCCACGTCGTACGCGGCCTGGTCATGATCTGGGCCGTGGCCACGATCAGCTTCGTCATCATCCGGGAGATCCCCGGCAACCCGGTGCTCGGGCAGTACGAGAGCCTGATCCAGAAGGGCATGTCGCCCGAGCAGGCCGAGCGGGCCACCGCCGTCCTGTACGGCTTCCTGCCCACCGGCAGCCTGTGGCAGCAGTACGTGGGCTACCTGGGCTCGCTGCTCCACTTCGACCTCGGGCGTTCGCTCAGCACGCCCGGCGTCGAGGTGACCACGCTGATCGGCCACGCGGCCCGCTGGACCGTGCTGCCGGTCCTCGCCGGCACGCTGCTCAGCTTCCTGCTCGGCGTGACCATGGGCGTGTACGCTGCGATCAAGCGGTCCGGCAGGCTCGGCGACGCGCTCGCCCTGTCCGGCTCGCTGCTGCACGGCGTGCCCGTGTACGTCATCGGCCTGCTGCTCACCGCGATCTTCGCCACGCTGTGGCCGATCATGCCGTCCGGCGGGCCGGTGGACGTCGAGTTCGTCCCCGGCTTCAACCCCGGATACATCGGCTCGCTGGTGCACCACGCCGTGCTGCCGGTGGTGACGTACACCCTGGCCAGCTACGGCGGGTGGATCCTCGCCATGAAGTCGAACGTGGTCGCCGTGCTCGGCGACGACTTCATCCTCGCGGCCGAACTGCGCGGCCTGCGGCGCGGCATCGTGTTCCGTTACCTGGCGCGCAACGCGATCCTGCCGCTGTTCACGATCCTCGCCCTGTCGATCGGCATGCTCTTCGGCGGCTCGATCTTCATCGAACAGATCTTCAACTACCCGGGCCTCGGCCTGCTGCTCGTCAACAGCATCAGCAGCCGCGACTACGCCCTCATGGGCGGTACGTTCCTGGTGATCACGGTGGGCATCGTCGTCGCCAACATCGTCGCCGACCTGCTGTACACGGTGATCGACCCCCGGGTCAGGAGCGGAGGCGCGGCATGACCGTCATCGTCGACCCCGCCGGGCCTCCGGCGGCACCCCCGGAGACCACCCGGGCCACGCTGCGGCGCAACTTCTGGCGCGGCGTGTGGCGGGTGCTGCGGCGCAAGCCCAGCCGGATGGCCGGAGTGGTCATCGTCGCCCTGTTCGCGCTCATGGGCGTGGCCGGGCCGCTGCTCTACCCCGCCCAGCTGCCGCGCGACGACAACGCGCTGTACGCGCCGCCGAGCCTCGCCCATCCCTTCGGCACCGACTTCGAGGGCACCGACGTGCTCGCCCTCGTGATCACCGGCGCGCGGTACGTGCTGCTCACCGGCCTCGCCACGGCCGTCATCACGGTCGCACTCGGCACCGCCATCGGGCTGTTCGCGGGCTTCCACCGAGGCCGGTGGGACACCGTGCTCATGCGGCTGACCGACATGAACCTCGCCATCCCCGGCCTGCCGCTGCTGCTCGTGCTGTCCACCGTGTGGAAGTTCGAGAGCCCGCTGGAGATGGGCCTGGTGCTCGGCGTGCTCGGCTGGGGCGGCATCGCCCGCGCCGTGCGCTCGCAGACGCTGTCGCTGCGCGAGCGCGGCTTCATCGAGGCCGCCCGCGGGCTCGGCCTGCCGACCCGGCACATCATCGGCCGCGAACTGCTGCCGAGCATGGCGCCGTACATCGCGATGAACATGCTCATCGCCGTCACCGGCGCGGTGTACGCCCAGGTCGGCCTGTTCTTCCTCGGCGTGCTGCCGTTCGAGTCCAACAACTGGGGCGTGATGCTGAACCTCGCCGTCTTCAACGGCGGGGCGCTCACCACCCCGGCCGCGCTGCCGTACCTGATGGCCCCGCTGATCGCGATCCTGCTGCTCACGCTCGGCATCGTGCTGATCGTCGACGCGATGGACGAGATCTTCAATCCCCGGCTGCGGGAGGAATAGCCCCTATGACCGCTCACACGGCCGCACGTCACACGGCAGCACGTGACATGGAAGCACCGGGGGTCCGCATCCGGGACCTCACGGTCGTCTACAAGACGCCGGCGGGCGAGCTGCCCGCCGTCCGCGGCGTCGACCTCACCCTCGCCCCCGGCACGATCACCGGTGTCGTCGGCGAGTCGGGCTCGGGCAAGTCGACGCTCGCGTTCTCGCTGCTCAACGCCGTGCAGCCGCCCGGCAGGATCGCGGCGGGCAGCGTCGAGATCGACGGGCTCGGCGACGTGCTGGCGCTCCGCGGCGAGGACCTGCGCCGCACCCGCGGCCGCGAGGTCGGCTACGTCTTCCAGGCCGCGCAGAACTCGCTGAACCCGCTCAAGACCATCGGCAAGCAGTTGCTCGACCTCGGCCGCTCCCACGACGTGGAGGACCTGCGGGCGCTGGTGCGCGACGCCAGGGACCTGCTGGCCCGCATGGGCATGGACGGCGCCCGGGTGCTCGACTCCTACCAGCACGAGCTGTCCGGCGGCATGCGCCAGCGGGTCGGCATCATGCTCGCGCTCGTCCTGAACGCCAAAGTCGTCGTTCTGGACGAGCCGACCACCGCCCTCGACATGATCACGCAGGCGACGATCCTGCGGATCATCCGCGAGGTCCACGAGGAGCGGGCGCTCACCACCCTCGTCATCACCCACGACGTCGGCGCGGTCGCCGAGGTCGCCGACGACCTCGCCGTCATGTACGGCGGGCGGGTCGTCGAGCACGGGCCGGTGACCGAGGTGCTCGGCGACGCCCGTCACCCGTACACGCGGGGCCTGATCCGGGCGATCCCGCGCCTCACGGGCGACCTGTCCCTCGCCCGGGCGCTGCCCGGCCGCCCGCCGACGCTCGGCACGCTGCCCGCGCAGGGCTGCGTGTTCCGCGAGCGCTGCGAGCGGCGCATGGACGTCTGCGAGACGGACGACCCCGCCGCCGTCACCCGAGACGGGCGTACGGTCGCCTGCCACGCCACCGGCCGCCCCCTGGAGCTGGTCGGACGAGAGGAGCTGGTGTGATCACGGGAACCGGGATCTCCAAGACCTTCCGCCAGCGCGGCGGCGTGCTCGGCGCCCGCGAGGTGCCCGCGCTGCGCGACGTCGACTTCGCCGTCGAAAGGGGCGGAGCCGTCTCGTTCATCGGCGAGTCGGGCAGCGGCAAGACCACCCTCGGGCGGATCATCGCGGGCCTGGAGACCCACGACGCGGGCGAGATCGTCATCGACGGGGTGCCGATGTCGTCGCTGAGCCACCGGCGGCGCCAGCCGTACTTCCGCCGGGTCCAGCTCATCCACCAGGACCCCTACTCGGCGCTCAACCCCACGCGGACCGTCCACCAGGCGCTGGAGGCCCCGCTGGCGCTGCGCGCCCGCCAGACGGGCCGCCCGAGGTGGTGGATCGACAGCCGGGCGCAGGAGCTGCTGTCGATGGTCGGGATCGACCCCGGCTACGTGCTGCCGCGCTATCCGCACCAGCTGTCCGGCGGGATGCGCCAGCGCGTCGTGATCGCCCGCGCGCTCACCATGGACCCCGAGGTCCTGGTCGCCGACGAGGCCGTCTCGATGATCGACGTGTCGCTGCGGCTGGGCATCCTCGCGCTGCTCAAGGACCTGCGCGAGCGGGTCGGCGTCGGCGTGCTGTTCATCACCCACGACATCGCCACCGCCCGCTACATCGGCGACGACGGCGAGTTGTACGTGCTCTACCGGGGGCAGGTGGTGGAGCGTGGCGCCACCGAGAAGATCATCGCCGACCCCGTCCACCCGTACACGCAGTCGCTGCTGTCGGCGATCCCGGTCCTGCACGGCCTGGAGCGGCCGGGGGCCGAGCGGGTCGTGCCGAAGGAGCCGCGAGGCGAGTCTCAGGGGGAGGGGCTGCCGGGCGGGTGCCTGTTCGTCCCGCGGTGCCCGTTCAGCACCGAACGCTGCGAGCGGGAGACGCCCGTGCTGGGCCGCGACGGCGGGCCCGGACAGGAGACCGAGCAGGAACACGCCTGCTTCCACCCGAGGCGGCGTAGCGTGATCCCGGTGGGGGTGGGTGAGTGACGCAGGCCCAGGTGGAGGCGGTCGAGGTGGACGAGCGGCTGGAGCGCCTGGCCGCCGCCGCGCTGTGGGCCGAATCCGAGGACGCCGCGCTGCTCGTACGGCGGCTCGCCGACCCGCCGCCGGGCCGTGAGTGGACCGTCCTGGCCGTGCCGGGCATCGAAGGGGCCGGTCGCGAGCGGAACGGCTCTGCGCCGGCCGGTCCCCAGAGCGCGGGCCCGGAGGGCACGGGTCTGGAGGGCACGGGTCTGGAGGGCACAGGTCCGCAGGATGCGGGGCTGCGGGGGGCGGTGTTCGCGTCGATCGGTGCGGACGGCGCCGGGCACGTCGACCTGATCGCCGTCGACCCCGCCGCGCGGGGCCGGGGGATCGGCCGGGCGCTGGTGGCCGCCGCCGAGGAGTGGATGCGGGAGAAGGGCGCCGCAGAGGCGAGGTTCGCCGGCAATCCGCCCTGCTACGCCTGGCCGGGCATCGACGTGCGGTACACCCCCGCGGCCTGCCTGGCCGAGAGCCTGGGCTACGAGCGCTACCGCGTCGCCTGGAACATGACGGCAGACCTGCCGGCCCGGTTCGACCCGGCCGAGCACGCGGCCGACCTGGCGAGGCTCGCCGACGCCGGGGTGACGGTCGCGGCGGCGCCCGCGGGGGAGCGGGGCGACGTCGTGGCCTTCGTCCGCGAGCAGTGGAACGACGCGTGGGCCTGGGAGGCCGAGCAGGCGACCGGGCTGCACTACGCCACCCGCGCCGGGGAGATCCTCGGCTTCGCCGCCTGGGGCGCCAGGCCGTCGTGGTTCGGCCCGATGGGGACGGCGGAGGCCGCCCGCGGGCTCGGCGTCGGCCGGGTGCTGCTGCGCCGCTGCCTGGCCGAGCAGGCCGCCGCCGGGCTGGCCTCGGCGCAGATCGGCTGGGTGGGCCCGCTGCGGTTCTACTCCCGGGCGGTGGCCGCCCGCGCCGAGCGGGTCTTCTGGCTCTACCGCCGTCGCCTCGGCTGATGTCAGCGCCGATGCCCGGACTGATCGCCGGGGCGGGGTCAGCCGTACAGCAGGTCTCCCTCCGGCGGCCCCGGCGGCGGGCACAGCCCGCGGGGGTCGCGTCCGGCCTCCAGGTGCGCGCGCAGCGAGTCGGAGCCCCACAGCAGGTCGAGGAACGGGTCGCAGGCGAAGTCACCCGGATACAGGGTGCGCAGCACGTGCAGCAGGGACACCCCGGTCAGCACCGGCGGGAAGGTCTCCCGGTCGGTCACGTGCAGCTGGACACCCCGCACCGGCACGCCCGCGTGCCTGCCGAATGCCGGGGTGAACGACGTGTCGCGGAAGCGCACGCCCGGCAGACCGAGATCGCTCAGCGTGGCGGCGAGCCGCCCGTCCGCGTACGGCGCGCCGACCAGCTCGAACGGCCGGGTCGTGCCGCGGCCCTCCGCGGCGTTCACGCCCTCCAGCAGCCCGGTGCCGGGGTAGACCAGCGCGGTGTCGAGGGTCGGCATGTTCGCCGACGGCATCACCCAGGGCAGCCCGGTCCGGTCGAAGTGCCACTCCCGGCGCCAGCCCTCCATCGGCACGACCTCCAGCGCGGCGCCGGCCGCGCGGTTGACGGACAGCGCGATCTCGCCCGCCGTGAGCCCGTGCCGGAGCGGCAGCGCGGCGCGGCCGACGAAGCTCGCGAAGGCGGGGTCGAGCACCGGGCCCTCGGCCACCGCGCCGCCGATCGGGTTGGGCCGGTCGAGCACGGTGAACCGCAGCCCGAGGCGGGCCGCCGACCCCATCAGGTCGCACATCGTCCACACGTAGGTGTAGAACCGGGCGCCCACGTCGCCCATGTCGAAGACCAGCTCCTGCACGCCGGACGCCGCGACGAGCGCGTCCAGCTCGGCGCCCGTACGGCCGTAGGTGTCGGCCACGGGCAGGCCGGTGACGGGATCGACGGCGGCGGCCTCGCCGCCGCCCGCCTGCGCCGTGCCGCGCAACCCGTGTTCGGGCCCGAAAAGCGTCGTCACGCGCGTTCCCGCGGCCAGCAGGGCCGGTGCGGCGGGGGTCAGATCGGGCAGGACTCCGGTGGGGTTGGTGACGAGACCCACCCGCTCCCGCCCGGGCCGCGGCGTGGCCGTCAGCCGTTCCAGTCCCGTACGCACGCGATCCATCAGTACCAGGCACTCCGAAGCTGAGGAATCATGACGCACTCACTCGCCGCTCTCGCCACCGAACAGAGCGATCCCCGCTACAGCGGAATCGACACCCTGCCGACGGAGGAGATCGCGCGCCTGATGAACGCCGCCGACGCCGCCGTCCCGGCCGCGGTGGGCCTGGCGGTCCCGGCGATCTCCGCGGCCGTCGACGCGATCGCCGCCCGGATGGCCGGCGGAGGCAGGCTGCTCTACGTCGGCGCGGGCACCTCGGGGCGGCTCGCGGTGCTCGACGCCTCGGAGTGCCCGCCGACCTTCGGCACCCACCCCGACCTGGTGCAGGGCATCATCGCGGGCGGTGAGGCCGCGCTGGTGCGCTCCGTCGAGGGTGCCGAGGACGACGCCGGGGCGGGCGCCGCCGTGATCCGCGACAAGCAGGTCGGCCCGCTCGACTCCGTCGTCGGGATCTCCGCCAGCGGGCGCGCGCCGTACGTCGTCGGGGCGGTCGAGGAGGCCCGGCGGCGCGGCGCGCTGACGGTGGGCCTGGCCTGCAACACCGGCACCCCGCTCGCCCGGGCCGCCGAACGGGAGATCGAGGTCATCGTGGGGCCGGAGGTCGTCACCGGCTCGACCCGCCTCAAGGCAGGCACGGCCCAGAAGCTGGTGCTCAACATGATCTCCACGATCACGATGATCAGGTCGGGCCGCACGTACGGGAACTTCATGGTCGACGTCGTGGCCAGCAACTCCAAGCTCGTCGACCGGGCGGCCCGCATCGTCTCCGACATCACCGGCGCGGACGTGCCGGACGCGCGGGAGGTCCTGGAGGACGCCGGACGCGACGTGAAGACGGCCGTGGTGATGATCGAGCGCCGAGTCGGGGCCGACGACGCGAGGGCGCTGCTCGCCGCGCACGGCAACCGGCTCGGCCCGGCGCTGCGCGGCGCCTGAGCAACCCGGCGGATCTGGAAGCGACCCCATGTCTTACTTTGTAAAGGCGCGTGGTCAGGTACTGGAAAAGGTCCTGCGCGCGGCCGTGCCCGAGGTCGCCTCGGCGGCGGTCGCCGTGATCGCCCTGGACGGGCGCACGGTCGCCGCGGCCGCCGTGGGGGAGGCGGTCCGGTACGCCGGACCCTCCGGAGAACCGCTGCACGGGCTGGATTCAGGGCTGCCGCCCGGGCTGGATTCAGGGCTGCCGCCCGGGCGGCCGGCCGTGGCGATGGACGCGCTCTTCGACATCGCCTCGCTGACCAAGATGTTCACGGCCGCGGTGGTGGTCTCGCTGGCCCAGGAGGGCGTGCTCGGCCTCGACGAGCCGGTGGCCGCGCGGCTGCCGCGGTTCTACGGGCATCGGCCCGAGATCACCGTACGGCACCTGCTGACGCATTCGGCCGGCCTGCCCGCGAGCCGCCGGGTGGAGAGGGAGCCGGAGGAGGCCCGCTGGGACCTGGTGCTGTCCACCCCCGCGCAGGGGCCGCCGGGCACGCATCTCTACTCGGACGTCGGCATGATCACTGCCGGGCGCGTGGCGGAGGCGGCCGGCGGCGCGCCGCTGGACGTGCTCGTGCGTGAGCGGGTCACCGGGCCTCTCGGGCTCGGTGCCACGACGTACGGGCCGGTCGAGCCGGGGCGGGCCGTCGCGACCGAGTTCAAGCGGGAGCGGTGCGCCGGAGGCTGCGTCAGAGGTGAGGTGCACGACGAGACGGCCCACGCGCTGGGCGGCGTGACCGGCCACGCCGGGCTGTTCTCCACGGCCGCCGACCTCGTGCGCTTCGGCGAGGCGCTCCGCACCGGCGGCGGCCCGATCCTCTCGCCCGAGTGGACCGCCGAGATGCTGCGCGACCAGGGTGTTCCGGGCGCCGCCTTCCGGCAGGGGCTCGGGGTGCGGATCGATGACCCCGCCATCGTGGGCCCGCTCACCGGCGCGTTCGGCCATTCGGGCTTCACCGGCACGTCGCTGGTGGTCGACCCGGCCCGCCGCCTGACCGTCGTGCTGCTCACCAACAACGTCCATCCCCTGCGCGGGCGGCCCGGCATCCGCGACCTGCGGCACGCCGTCGCCGCCGAGGCCCTGCGCCTGTCCGGCTGAGCAGGCAGACGTTTAATCCTCCTCGTCTGGGTCAGCGGGAAGATCGATCCGCCTCCAGAGGGAGAGGTACTGTGATGACGACCGCGCATCAGACCGGCCGGCGATTGGAAGGCGCGGCCCAGAGGGCGGCTGACCATCCCGCTCTCGAGAAACTCGCCAAGGTCGGCTTCGCCGCCCGGGGCGTCCTTTACGCGATCATCGGACTGGTCGCGCTGCAGATCGCCTTCGGCGGCGGCGGGGAGGCCGACAAGAGCAGCGCGCTCCAGATCGTGCGCGACTCGCCCCTGGGCGACCCCCTGCTGTGGATCATGGCCGTCGGCCTGGCCGCGCTGGTGATCTGGCAGGTCTCCGAAGCCGTCTGGGGCCGGCCCGAGGCCAGGGAGCGCGTGGAGGCTGTGTCCAGGGCCGTCGTCTACGCCGCCCTCGTGTACTCGATGGTGGCGCTGCTCACGCAGAACAAGGGCGCCTCCTCGTCCGACAGCCAGTCGGAGGACGCCACCAAGGCGCTGTTCGACCTGCCCGCCGGGCAGTTCCTGGTCGGCCTGATGGCTCTCGGCGTGATCGCCCTCGGCGTGTACTGGATCTACGAGGGCTGGACCGAGAAGTTCATGCGCGACATGCACGTGACCGAGCCCCGCGCCCGCGGTGTCGTGGTGAAGCTCGGCAAGGCCGGCTACATCGCCCGCGGCGTCATCGCCCTGGCCGCCGGCGCCCTGATCGGCCAGGCGGCGCTCACGTACGACCCGGACAAGGCGGCCGGTATCGACGACGCGCTCAAGGCGCTGGCCGACACCCCGGCCGGTCCGTGGCTGCTGGTCGTGGTCGCGATCGGCCTGGTGCTGTTCGCCGTCTACTGCTTCGCGGAGGCCCGCTGGCACCGGGTGTGAGCGGCTTCACCGGGACCCTGGGGTCGGCCGCGCGCGGCGAAGCGCGCGGCCGGCCTCTTGCCGTAGCCGCGGATGATGGGCGGCGCCCTTGGCCGGCTGATCACCCGTCGCGGGGTGGTTCGGCCCACCGAGGTGTCCCGGCGCCGTCGACGACCACGAGGCGTCCCGTTTCCGTGTAGCGCGCGGACGACACTCCGGCGGCGCGCACCAGGGTGCGCCCGGCCTGGTCGACGATCTCCAGGCCCGCCTGACCGGAAAGCGTGAACTGCCGTCCGGACGGGTGAGCCGCCACTTCCACCTCTGCCGGAACGTCACGTGCCCACGTCTCCCGCCCGGTGGCGTCGACGCCCCGAAGGGCCGTGTGCGCGGTGCCGCCGGCGTCGATCCATCGGGCCAGCAGCACGGCGCCGTCCCGGCCCGCGGCGCATTCCCCCACCTGCGGCAGGTCCGAGGTCAGCGGCGCCGGCGTGCCGTGGGCCAGCAGCGTTCCGCGCGGACCGGCCAGGATCGCCGGACCTCGCACGCCACCCAGACAGCCGCCCCAGGACTCCGCCACCGGCCGGGGCGGACCGCCGGGACGCCACCCACGGCCGTCCCGGCGGAACGCCAGCACGCTCGTTCCGGCGTGGCCCGGTCTGCGGTAGACGGCCAGGGCCGCCGAGCGGCCGGCGTCCTCCACCCACAGCACGCCGGCCGTGTCGGCCACGTCGACAAGCACCCGGGTGCGGTCGGTGCGGTCCACCCGGATGCGGGCGCCCCGCCCACCGCGGCCGTCCTCGACGAGGACCGCGTCGGAAGGTCCCTGTACGGCCAGTACGCGCCGCACGGGCGCCCGGGCCGGGGCCATCAGGCGGGTCCGCGTCCCGGTCCGCAGCCGGACGCGGTTCGTCCCGTCCCGCCCGGCGGCGGTGATCACCGCGTCCGGGCACCGGGCGGCGCAGACCACTTCGGCGTCGTTCCGGTAGGCGTCCCGGTCGATCCAGGAGAGTTCGCCGGCGGAGGTGTAACCGCGGTAGGACCTCGTGGCCGGATCGGCGACGACGGCCCCGCTGGACGACGCGGCCAGGACCACCGCGCCCGGCGCCGCGCCCGGTTCGAGGCCCGGTTCGAGGCCCGCTTCGAGGCCCGCTTCGAGGCTCGGTGCCACGGGCGCGTGCCCCCGCGGCACGCCCGAGGCCGATGCTCCCCGGGACGGTGTGGCCGGAGCCGCTGGGGGCGCCGGACCGCGGCCGGAGCAGGCGGCCAGCATCACCGCCGCGGCCGTGCCCAGGGCGAGCGTCGCGTAGCGCGGGAACACGAATCGGCCCTCCAGGAGGTTCGCCGCCCCGCCCGGGGGCGGGGCGGCCCGTGGTCAGATGTTCTGGGTGTGGCTGCCGCAGCGGGGGTCGGTGCCCTTCTTGTCGAAGACGGCCTTGAACTCGACGTAGGCCTTCTTGTTCTTCGCCACCTTGACGCCGCCCTTCGGCACCGGGCGGTAGTCGTTCGCGGACGTCAGCTTCGAGTAGCCCTTGCGGGTGTTGTCCAGCGAGATCCAGGTCCAGTGGATGGTGTCGTGCCCCGCCGTGTTGTGGTGCTTGACCCGCAGCTCCACGTTGTTCTTGTTGCGGACGCCGCTGCCGCCGATGCTCCAGTCGAAGGAGGTGAAGACGTGGTAGCGGCTGCTGTTGTGGTAGTAGGCGTTGAAGTTGATGAAGGCGCCCTTGTTGCTGCAGGAGCCGCTCGTCGACGCGGCGCGGGCGGTGGCGGCGTTCACTCCCGCGGTCGCGCCGGTGCCCGCGTGGGCCGGCGCGGTGAGTCCGGCCAGAGCGGCCAGCAGCCCCGCCGTCGTCGCGACCACGATGATTCTCGTGCGTGCCATTTCGCTTCCCCTTCTTCTCGGGTTGTCCATTTACGGAACTGGTCCGAGTGTGCAAACCGCCGCGTTAGTGCCGCTTTCATAACGCCTTAGTGGCTGGTCAGAGCCGTTTGTGTGGAGTGCGGTGATCGAGCGTCAAGTGGACGGGCTAGCGTATGTTTCGCAGGGGCATGCCCTGGGAGGTGGCGTGACGGAAGCCGTTGGAAGGGTCCGGTATTCGCTGCTCGGCCCGATGAAAGCGTGGCGGGACGGGGAGGAACTGGATTTGGGCTGGGCCAGGCAGCAGGCGGTTCTGGCGGTGCTGCTGCTGGAGATGAATCGGCCGGTGTCCGTCACGGCGCTCGTCGACGCGGTGTGGGGCGCCGATCCGCCGCGTAACGCCCGCAGCACCGTGCAGACATATGTCAGCCGGTTGCGTCGTGTCGTGGAACCGGGCCGGGCGTCGACCGCGCGGAACGCGGTGCTGGTTTCCTCCGACGCCGGCTACCAGGTGCGTGGCGACCCGTCGGAACTGGACGTCGCGATTTTCGAGCGGCATCTCACGGCGGCGGAGGACCTGCGGGCACAGGGAGACCTCGCGGCGGCTGCCGGGAAGGTCGACGCGGCGCTGGCCCTGTGGCGGGGTGAGCCCTTCGGCGGCCTTCAGGGCCCGCGGCTGGAGGCCGAGCGACGGAGACTCCAAGAGCGACACGGGTTCGCCGGGGAACTGCGGGCGACGATCAGAGTCGAACTCGGCCAGAACACGGCGGCCATCGCCGAGCTGACGCGGCTGATCGACGAGTTCCCGCTGCGGGAACGCCTTCGCGGGCTGTTGATGCTCGCGCTGTACCGGGCGGGCCGTCAGGCGGACGCCCTGACGGCGTTCCACGACCTCCGCCGGCTGCTCGCGGAGGAGCTGGGCATCGATCCCGGGCCGGAACTGCGGGACCTGCATGAGCGGATCCTGCGCGGAGACAAGGAGCTGGACGGGCCCGCGCCCATGACGGTGCGCCCCCTCGCCCAGGGGCCGGGCGGCGGCCCGGAGCCCGTCGGCCCGGACGGCGCGCACCGCCTGGACCGGGCGGCGCTCGAACTCGCGCTGGGGGTCGCCCAGCAGTGGACGGCGGAGGCCGCGGCCCGGTACCTGCACCGTCCGGCACCCGTCCGGCTGCGCTGGTCCAGCACGGACCGGTCGATCGCCGCCACGGCGTCCGCGGTGCTGGGTGACGACAACGACGCGACCGGCCGCGACGATCGCGTGGACCTCCGCGGCGACCTGGACGACCTGGTCGACGCGTTCCGGCGGCTCCCGGCACGTCAGCTGGTCATTCTCGGCGAGCCGGGCGCGGGCAAGACGGTGCTGGCGATCCTGCTCACTCTCGGGCTGCTCGGCACCGCCCGGCCAGGCGAGCCCACACCGGTGCTGGTGCCGCTCTCGTCCTGGAGCCCGCGACGCGAGCACCTGCACACCTGGTTCGCCCGCAAGCTGGTCGAGGAATACCCGGGGCTGGCCAACAAGGCGGCGTACGGACCGGACGCCGCGGCGCGCCTGGTGAGCACGGGACGGGTGCTGCCGGTTCTCGACGGCCTCGACGAAACCCCGCCCGGCCTGCACGCGGCCGCGATCGACGCCCTCGACGAGGCCGTCGCCGGTGGCCGCCCTCTCGTGGTCACCTGCCGCAGCACCGAGTACGAGAAAGCGGTGCGGCGCGGAGGCGCCATCCTGGCCAGGGCGGCCGTCGTCGAGATCGAGCCCGTGGAGGCCGAGGACGCCATCGCCTACCTCACCGCACGCCGGCGGCTCGGCGAGGACCGCTGGGACCCCGTCGCGGAGCATCTGCGGGCACACCCTCGGGGACCGCTGGCGTCCGCGCTGTCCACCCCTCTCATGGTCGACCTCACGCGCACCGCCTACGCCGACGCCGCCGCCGACCCCACCGAGCTGCTGGACGTCGCCCGCTTCCCCGGCCCGGCCGAGATCGAAGACCACCTTCTCGACGCGTTCCTGCCCGCCGTCTACCGGCACCATCCGCCGGCGCCGGGCACCAGGCCGCACCCGTTCCCCCGGTACCGGAGCGAACACGCCCTGCGGTGGCTCACCTTCCTCGCCGGTCACCTGGGGCGCAGGCACACCCACGACTTCGAGTGGTGGCGGCTGGCCGACACCGTTCCGCACCGCACCAGAGGGGTGGTGTTCGGACTGCCACCCGCGGTCCTGTGCGCACTCACCGGCGGCCTCGCGGCCGGGCCCGTGATCGGGCTCGTCTACGGGCTGTCGTTCGGGCTGGCGGGCGTCGTCGCGAACGCACGTGGCGGGCGGCCGGGGCCGGTACGCGTCGAGGTCCGGTTCCGCGGCACCGCGAGACGCTTCCTGAGCCGGTTCGCCATCGGCCTCGCGATCGGTGTGGCGCTCGGGCTCGGCTGGGCGCTGCCGCCGGTCCTGACGCTCATGCTCTGCGTGGTCTTCGGCCTGGCGACAGGGTCGCATGTGTGGCTGGACATCCCCGCTGACGCGACCCGCGCGTCCAGCCCGTCGGCCATCCTGAGACAGGACCGCGTCGCCACCCTGTGGTTCGCGCTGTCCATCGCGGTGACACTGGGCCTGTTCTACGCGACGGCCTACACCTTCAGCCGGGACATCCGGGCGGTTCCGGTCCTCGGCGGCGTCTTCGACCTCGAACTCGCCGTGCCCGCCGGGATCGCGGCGGCGATACTGGGCCGCTCCCTGTTCGGCCGTCTCGGCAGCGTGACCTACGGGCTCGCGGCCGCCGTGATGGGCGGCCAGGTGATGACGCCGGCCGGCGCGCTCGCCACCGGGCTCGCGGCAGGGGGTGTCTTCGGACTCGCGGTCGGGCTGACCGTGGCGTCGTCGAGAGCCTGGGGGGCGTTCACCGTCGCCCGGATCTGGCTGGCCCTGACCGGACGGACACCGCTGCGCCTGATTCGGTTCCTCGACGACGCCCATCGGCGGGGCGTTCTGCGGCAGACGGGAGGGGTGTACGAGTTCCGGCACGCCCGGCTGCGGGATCACCTGGTCGGCAGGAGCGGTCACGCATGACCGGGACGGAGGCGAGCCACGGCGCCGGAGACGGCCGACAGGCCTTCGCCGGCTCCGCCGGGCCGGCTTCGCGCGTCAGCCGGCACCGCCGGCGCCGTGGCGCAGGCCGTCCACGAGCAGGTCGATCACCCGCCCGGCCTGCTCGCGCTGCGCGGGCTCACCCGCGGCGAGGCAGGCGCCGTTCATGCCGGTGAGCAGATCCTCGGCCGCCACGTCCCGCCGGAACACCCCCGCGGCGGCCCCCGCCTCGATCAGCGTGCCGATGGCGCCGACCAGCCGGTCGCGGCTGTGCGCGTACGGGTTGGCGCCGGCGGCGATCACCGCGCGGAGCGCGTCCGCCATGCCCCGCTTGGTCGCCAGGTAGTCGACGAAGCGGTCCATCCAGGTGCGCAGCGCCACGTCGGGCGGCATCTCCTCCAGCAGTCCGGCCGCCGCGTCGCACAGCTTCGCCAGTTCGTTGCGGTAGGCCGCCTCGATCAGCGCCTCCCTGGTGGGGAAGTGGCGGTAGAGCGTGCCGATGCCGACGCCCGCCTCCTTCGCGATCGCGTCGAGCGTGACGTCCGGCCCGTCCTGGGAGAATGCCCGTACGGCGACGTCGAGCAGCCGCTCGCGGTTGCGCCGGGCGTCGGCGCGCAACGGCTTGGGTCCGGGGGTGGACACGGCTCCTCCACGGCGCGGGTTGCTAACCGGAGGAAGCTCCGGTTAGAGTCGTGAGCGTACCGGAGGTTCCTCCGGTTTGTTCTGATTGTAGCGGCCCGGACTCCCAGGGGCCCGCGCCGCCGTACGGGACGGGGAACGAACATGACTCGGAACACGACTCAGACCACGCGCGTCACCACGCCGTTCACCGCCGGGTCCACCGCCGCCGAGGTGATCGAGGGCGTCGACCTGCGCGGGCGGCGGGCCGTCGTGACCGGCGGCGCGTCCGGCATCGGCGTCGAGACCGCGCGGGCGCTGGCCGCCGCGGGGGCCGAGGTGACGATCGCGGTCCGCGACCTCGGCGCGGGCAAGCGGGTCGCCGACGACCTCGCCCTCGGCACCGGCAACGCGCGGGTGCGCGTGGCGCCGCTCGACCTGATGGACCGGGCGTCCGTCGCGTCGTTCACCGCGACCTGGGAGGGGCCGCTGCACATCCTGGTCAACAACGCCGGCGTGATGGCCTCGCCCGAGGCGCGCACGCCCGAGGGCTGGGAGTCGCAGTTCGCCACCAACCACCTCGGGCACTTCGCGCTGGCCGTCGGCCTGCACCCGGCGCTCGCGGCGGCCGGAGGCGCCCGCGTCGTGTCGGTGAGCTCCAGCGCCCACCTGCGCTCGCCGGTCGTCTTTGACGACATCCAGTTCCGGGAGCGCCCGTACGACCCGTGGCTGGCGTACGGGCAGTCCAAGACCGCCAACGTGCTGTTCGCGGTCGAGGCGGGCAGGCGCTGGGCCGGCGACGGCATCGAGGTCAACGCGCTCATGCCCGGCGCGATCCCGACCAACCTCCAGCGGCACGTCACCGAGGAGGAGCTTGAGCGCCTGCGCACCCAGATGGGCGGCGACGGCCCCGCCTGGAAGACGGTCGAGCAGGGCGCGGCCACCTCCGTGCTGCTCGCGGCCTCGCCGCTGGTCGAGGGCGTCACCGGTCGCTACTTCGAGGACTGCCAGGAGGCCGGGCCGCATCGCCCGGGCACCCGCCGCGGCGTCGCCGAGTACGCGCTCGACCCGGAGGCGGCCACCCTGCTCTGGCAGGTGTCGGCCGACCTGCTCGACCTCTAACCGACCCCGGGATCCTCCGAAGGGTCGTCGCCCGCCGCCAGCTTACGGTGATCGCGGGGTGACATGCCGTACGCGGAGCGGAAGGCCCGGCTGAAGGTGGCGGCGTCGGTGAAGCCCCAGCGAGTGGCGATGGCCTGGATCCGACGGGAACGCTGCCGGGGATCGGCGAGATCGCGGTGGCACTGTTCCAGCCGGCATCGGCGGATCCAGGCCGCCACCGTGACGCCCTGCTCCTCGAAGAGCTTGTACAGGTGCCGGACGGAGATCTGGTGTGCCGCGGCGATCGTCTGAGGGGTGAGGCCGGGGTCGCCGAGCCGCTGCCGGACGAAGTCGTGGATCAGCGACAGCAGGGCCTGGCGTCGCGATTCCGGTGACAGCAGGGCGGTGGCCTCCAGCCGGTCGGCGCAGGCGGCCGCGACCAGGTCGAAGGTGACGTCGGCCACCGTCTCCGCGTCACGAGATGTGAGACCGTCGGCGTTCTCCGCCAGGTGCTTGAGATGCCCGGCCAGGACGCCGGTGATGCCGTTCCGTACGGGAATCGGCGCGGCGGTGAGCTGCCCGACCATGTCGGACCGCAGGCCGAGCGCGGCCCGGGGGAACTGGATGATCAGTGACCTGGCCGGATCGTCGGCGGATCCCCGCCACCCCCCGAACGGCCGGGAGGAGTCGATGAGGAGCAGCTGTCCCGCCTGGAAGGCGGCATCCCGTCCCGCCTGCGTCATGCGGCCACGGCCGCGGAGAATGAGATGCAACTGGAAGACTTCCGGATCCGACTGGCGGATGAGCTTCACGGGCCGGCTCGCCTGCAGCAGGCAGTGGTTCATCAGCGACATCTGCAGTGCGCCGAGACCGAATACCTGCGCTGATCCGTCGAAGCGGGCGGGATGGTCGGTGGCCAGCCGTACCGGCACAAGAGTCCTCGACATGGTGTCGTTCCAGAAGGTGAACCGATCCGGGACGGCCATGTCTCTGGTGTTCCACGCGATTTTCATGTGTCCTCGGCGGTCGTTGTCATGGAATGGCGGCTTTTTTCACCGCGAAGCACCTCCGTGCGCCGCGAATGCGATCAGGTGTGCACAGGAAAACAGCAGGATGATGACTTGGTGACAAGACGCGGTCAATATCGCGTCTGTGACGGGGAAGCCGCGGTGCCGCACGCCGCGGAGCAGGCGGGCGGCCGGAACTCGCGGATCTCGCCGCGGCGGTTAGTGCCCTCTGACCAGCGTGTTTACTGGTCATGGCCATACCCCGGCCTGATGGTCCGACCGGCGGGCGCAGGCAAGCCGCCGAGAGACGCTTGAAGGAGTAGATGAGATGCGAGCCGTAGTGATGCACGCCCCCGGTGACGTCAGGGTGGAGCAGCGCGAGGACCCGAGGATCCTCGAACAGACCGACGCGATCATCCGGGTGTCCGCGGCCTGCGTCTGCGGCTCGGACCTGTGGCCCTACCGGGGCGTGACCAGGCAGGACGGGCCGGCGCCGATGGGCCACGAGTACGTCGGCGTCGTCGAGGAGGTCGGCAGCGAGGTCCGCGATCTCAGGCCCGGCCAGTTCGTGGTCGGCTCGTTCTTCGCCTCCGACAACACGTGTGAGATCTGCCGGGCCGGCTACCAGTCCCGCTGTGTGCACGCCGTGCCGATGGGCGCGATCGGCACCCAGGCGCAGCGGGCCCGTGTTCCCCTGGCCGACGGCACCCTGGTCGCCACCCCCGGCATGCCCGACGCGGACCTGATTCCGAGCCTGCTGGCCGCCTCCGACGTGCTGGGCACCGGCTGGTTCGCCGCGGTCGCCGCGGAGGCCGGTCCCGGCAGGACCGTCGCGGTCGTCGGTGACGGCGCCGTCGGCCTGCTCGGCGTGCTGGCGGCCGGCAGGCTGGGCGCCGAGCGGATCGTCGTCTTCAGCCGGCACGCCGACCGGCAGAAGCTCGCCGTCGAGTTCGGCGCCACCGACATCATCACCGAGCGCGGCGACGAGGGCGTGGCCAGGCTCAAGGATCTGAACGGCGGGCTGGGCGCGCACTCGGTCATCGAGGCGGTCGGCACCCAGGAGTCGATGATGCAGGCCATCCGCTCCACGCGTCCCGGCGGGCATGTCGGCTACGTCGGCGTCACCCACGAAGTCGAGCTGCCCGGCATCGAGCTGTTCTTCTCCGCAGTGCACCTGCACGGCGGCCCGGCCCCGGTGCGCCGCTTCCTGCCGGAGCTGATCCGGCTGATCTGGGACCGCGAGATCAACCCCGGCAAGGTCTTCGACCTCGAACTGCCGCTGGAGGAGGCCGCCGAGGCCTACAGGGCCATGGACGAGCGCCGGGCCGTCAAGGTCCTGCTGCGCCCCTGACGCCGCCTCTTCGCACCAGGCGCCCACCGTTAGATCCATCACATAGCTGGCCGATCGGTCAAATACTGGCCGATCGGTCAGCTATTGTGTTCCGCATGGCACGCGCAACCACGACGCGCGCGGACATCCTCGACTCGGCCGTGCGGCTGTTCGCCGCCCACGGCTTCCGCGGCACCTCGCTGCAGGACATCGCCACGGACGCGGGCTGCTCCAAGGCGTCCTTGCTGTACCACTTCACGAACAAGGACGCGATCCTCACCGAGCTGCTCGCGCCCGTCGGCCCGGAGTTCGCCGAGCTGGAAGGGCGGCTCGCCGGGCTGCGCGGTGAGGAGGCCGCCCGTGCCGCCGTCACCGGGCTCGTCGACCTGTCCCTGCGCTTCCGGCTCCAGGTGAAGATCCTCCTGCAGGACGTCGACGCGCTGATCAACCGGCCGGAGCTGCCCGACGCCGACCACATCGTGGAACGGCTCACCGAAGCCCTGTCGGGCCGTTCGGACGCCCCCCAGGTCCGCGTCTGGGCCTGGATGGCGATGCTCGGGATCATCCTGACCAGCGCCAGTGAATGCGTGATCCCCGAAGAGACACTGCGCGCGGAACTCACCCGCGGCGCGTTGCGGACGCTCGGTCTGCCGACCGGCTGACCCTCCCCGAGAAAGAGATCTGCTGTGGCAACCCTGCTGTACCGGCTGGGCCGGTTCTCCTTCCGCAGGCGCGGGCGCGTCGCCGCCCTGTGGCTGCTCCTGCTGGTGGTCCTGGGCCTGGCCGCCGCGGCCTTCCACGGCCCGGCCGGCGACAAGTTCTCGATGCCCGGCACCGAGTCACAGCGGGCGCTGGACGCCCTGGCCAAGGAGTTCCCGCAGGCCAGCGGTGCCACCGGGGCCATCGTGGTGGCCGCTCCGCAGGGCCGGAAGCTGGAGCCCGCCGCGGTCGCGCCCGTGGTCAAGGAGGCCGCCGCCGTTCCCGGCGTCGTCGCCGCCCTCGACCCGTTCAAGACCGGCGCCGTCTCTCCCGACGGCCGCTACGCCCTGGTCCAGGTGCAGTTCGCCCACGCGGCCAAGGACGTGACCGACGCCCAGCGCGCGGCGTACCTCGAAGCCGGCTCCTCGGCGGCGGGGCTGCGGGTCGAGCACGGCGGCGAGGTCCTGAACGCCCCGCCGGAGGTCGGCGGGTCGGAAGGAATCGGCGTCCTGATCGCCGCCGTGGTGCTGATCGTCACCTTCGGCTCGCTGGTGGCCGCCGGCATGACCCTGCTGAACGCGCTGATCGGCGTGGGCGCCGGCATGGGCGGGCTGTTCGCGCTCAGCGGCGTCGTCGAGCTGACCTCCGTCACGCCTGTGCTGGCGCTGATGCTGGGCCTGGCCGTCGGCATCGACTACTCGTTGTTCATCACCTCGCGCTACCGTCAGTTCCTCGCCGAGGGCGTGGCGCCGGAGGAGGCCGCCGGCCGGGCGGTCGGCACCGCCGGATCGGCGGTCGTGTTCGCCGGGGCCACCGTGGTCATCGCGCTCGCCGGCCTGTCGGTGGTCGGCATCCCCTTCCTCAGCGTGATGGGCCTGGCCGCCGCGGGCACCGTGGCCGTCGCCGTCCTGGTCGCCCTCACGCTGCTGCCGGCCTTCCTGTCGTACGCCGGGGCCCGCGTGCTGCCCCGCAGGCAGCGCACCGGGGACGACGCCGACGCGGGGGGCCGCGGCTTCGGCTACACCTGGGGACGGGTGGTCACCCGGCTGCGCGTGCCGATCCTCGTGGCCGGCGTGCTCGCCCTGGGCGCGCTCACGCTGCCGGCCCAGGATCTGCGGCTGGCCCTGCCCGACGCCGGCACCGCCGCCCCCGGCACTCCGGCCCGCGAGGCGTACGACCTGACCAGCGAGGGATTCGGCGAGGGCTTCAACGCCCGCCTGATCGCCGTGGTCTCCGCCGCCGACCGCGCGGCCACGACCGCCGCCGCCGGGCAGGCCGCCCAGTTGATCCAGCGGACCCCCGGCGTGCTGGCCGTGGCCCCGCCGCAGCCGAACGCCGCGGGCACCACCGCGCTGCTGACCATCATCCCCAAGGCCGGGCCCACCGACGCCGCCACCGAGGACGCCGTCCACGCCATCCGCGCCAAGGTCGCCGCCATCGGCGGCGCCGAGATCGCCGTCACCGGCGCCACGGCCGTGGGCATCGACGTCTCCGACAAGCTCGCCGACGCCATGCCGGTGTACCTGCTGCTGGTGGTCGGCCTGTCGGTGCTGCTGCTGATGCTCGTCTTCCGCTCGATCCTCGTCCCCGTCAAGGCCGCGCTGGGCTTCCTGCTCACCGTCGGCTCGACCTTCGGCATCACGGTGGCGATCTTCCAGCAGGGTCACCTGGCCGGTCTGCTGGGCGTGGACGTGCCGGGCCCGCTGGTCAGCTTCCTGCCGATCCTGCTCATCGGCATCCTGTTCGGCCTGGCCATGGACTACGAGGTGTTCCTGGTCTCGCGGATGCGCGAGGACTACGTGCGCGGCGACGCTCCCCGCCAGGCGACGATCAACGGCATGGGGCACAACGCGCGGGTCGTCACCGCCGCGGCGCTGATCATGACGGCCGTCTTCGGCGGGTTCGTGTTCATGAACGACCCGATCATCAAGTCGATGGGCTTCGCGCTGGCCGTCGGCGTGCTCGTCGACGCCTTCGTGGTCCGGATGACCCTCGTCCCCGCCGTGATGTCCATGCTCGGCCGCGCCGCCTGGTGGCTGCCCCGCGCCCTGAACCGGGCGCTGCCCGACCTCGACGTCGAGGGCGAGCGCCTGCGCCACCACCTCACCGTCGCCGAGCCCCCGGAGAGGGCCGGGGTGTCCTGACGCCTCGCCCGTACCCGCGGACAGGCCGGCACACGCGAAACGCCCCCGGCGGCCCTGGAGACCAGGGCCGCCGGGGGCGTCACAGGCGTCCTACGCGCTCTTGCGCCGCTGCTCCCTCAGAATGGCCAGCCGCTCGTTGAGCACCTCCTCCAGGTCCTCGATCGAGCGGCGCTCGAGAAGCATGTCCCAGTGGGTCCGCGGCGGCTTCGCCTTCTTCTGCTGCGGCTGCTCCGCGTCCACCCGCAGCGCCGGGCTGCCGCAGTGACGGCACTCCCAGGTCGTCGGGATCTCGGCCTCGACGGCGAGCGGGACGGTGGTGAGATGGCCCTTCGGGCACGTGTAGGACACCTCCTGGCGCGGCGCCAGATCGGTGTTGCGGTCGTTCTCGTAGCTGGTCGCGCCGAGCCGGGTACCGCGAAGTGCACGCTCGCCCATGTTCTTAAGCCTCCTGAGGTCCCCGCCTTCGAGGGGGTTCGTTCGCCACCGCGTACAACGCCTGATACCGTGTGTGGATTCCCAGCCGAGACCTGATCCAATCGCGCTTTTTCCGTCCCACTGGTCCCAGCTGTGCGGTATAAATCGCGCCCTCAAGATCGAGTCACACCGCCGACCGATACCGGACAGGCATCATCTCGGGTATCGGGTGGCCCTGCTCGATCGCCTCGGCGAGCCGGGCGACATCGACATGGTCCCCGCCGGGACCGATGAGTTCTCGCTGGCGGAGCGCCTGACCGTACCTGTAGCCCTGCATCCGCAGGTGGTGATGGAGAACGGGGAGAAGGACGCAGACCCCGGCCGTCGGGTGGGTGCACACCCACTCCCTGTGCTCCCGGACAAGCTCCGCACCGCGCCCGGCCGCGAGGATCTCCACCAGGTCGGCGAGCGTCAGGCGCTCACGACCGGTGAGTTCGGCCGCGGCCCGGAGGACCTGGTCACGGCGGCGCTTCATGATCTCGTCCCAGACGGTTTCCGGGACCTCGGGAAAGGTGAGTTCGCGGCGCACGGCCGGTGTGCGGGCGAGAACGTCGGCGAGCCGGCAGCGGGCGAACCGCGCCTCGACGGTGAGACCAGGCGTGGACAGGATCGGGTCCGCGGCCGGCCTGGGCGCCTGGTCGAGGACCACCCCCAGCTCCGCCATGCGGCTGGTCGCGTCCAGGCCCAGTGAGCCGGTCGCGGAGAGTTCGAGGTAGCGCGGCATGAGCCGGGCCAGAAGGTCGTCCTGGTGCACCTTCCAGCGCCAGGCCTGGTAAAGGTCCAGCGGTAGGTATCGGTGGGCAGGCAGGTCCGCGGCGTAGCGGTGCACGAACCAGTCGAATGACGCGCTCATGAGCGCGCCGCGCAGCACCGCGTTCGCCGCGGTCCGCGGATCCGACACGCGGCGGCCGGCCAGGTCGGCCTCGGTGACGAGGGCCCGCACCACTGCGCCGATCTCCCCTTGTACGGCGGGCTTCATCCTCGTTCCCGCCTTCCAGACCTCCAGGAGCGCACCGAGCAACCACGCCCGGCGCGCTTCCAGGAAGACGAGCTCGAAGGCGATCACCGCGCAGCTCCGCCCTCTCAAAACCCAGAAGGTAGGGCAGGCCGATCCACAGCTCCGTACGCCGTGGCCCCAGCCGGATGCCACCGCTCTCGGCGACAGGGGCGAAACACACTCGTGACGGGCGCCGGACTCCGAGAGCTTCGGCCACCTCGGCGACGGCCGCCAGCAGGACCAGGTGGTCCGCGCGCCGCGCGACGTGCCGATCTCGCACCGGTGCGGGCCGGACGACGGGCACCAGCCGGACGGCGACCAGCACGACGCCGGCGACGACGATCAGCTCTTCACCCTGCCGGCCGAGGCGCCAGGCGATCACCGTGGAGATCGCGGCGGCCAGCGCGGGCGCGAGCCCGTTGTCCACCCAGCCCGGGACGCGGGTCCAGCGCCGCACTCCCCACCCTTCGGGCAGCGGCGGCCACCAGCCGGCCCGCACCCAGGCGGGGACGAAGGCCCTGGCGCGATGGGTCAGCACGAGCCACACCGCCCGCCGGGGGGTCATGCCTCCAGGCAGCACGGACGGTCCCTCCCAGGATCTCCCCTCTCAGATGTGGTCGGGGACCTCGTTGCCCGCGTCGCGGATGGCCCGGGGCAGGTTGACGGTCGTGAGCAGCACGAATCCGAGAACGAAGAACACGATCAGCGAGACGATCGCGGTGCGGTAGCTGTCGGTGAGCTGGAGCGCCAGCGTGAGCACCAGTGAGCCGAGGAACGCCGACCCCTTGTCGCTCACCTGGTACAGGCTGAAGTACTCCGCCTCCCGCCCCGGCGGGATCACCAGCGAGTACAGCGACCGTGACAGCGCCTGCGTGCCGCCCATGACGATCGCGATGGCGAACGCGATCGCGTAGAACTGCAGGGCCGCGCCCTTCTGTAGGAAGTAGGCCACCCCCACCACCACGGTCCACACCACCAGGCTGGCGAGGACCGTGCGCTTGGTCCCGAACACCGCCGCGAGCCGCCCCAGCCCGAGGGCGCCGCCGACCGCGATGAACTGCACCATCAGGATCGCGCCGATCTGGTGGGTCTGCCCCAGCCCCAGCTCCTGGTCGGCGTACGTCGCGGAGAACCCGATGACGGTCTGCACGCCGTCGTTGTAGACCAGGTAGGCCGCCAGGAACAGCAGCGTGCGGGGGTAGCGGCGCGCCTCGGCGATCGTGCGGCCGAGCTGGCGCACGCTGCCGGCGACCGCCCGCGCCGCGGTCGCCTCGTGGACCGGCACCCGCCGGTCGCGCAGGCGCAGCATCGGGATGATCGTGAAGGCGCCCCACCACAGGCCCGCCGAGGCCAGGCTGATCCGCACCGCCAGGCCCTCGTCGATGTCGGCGAACAGGTAGACCACCAGGTTGAGCGCGAGCAGCAGGCCGCCGCCGAGGTAGCCGAATCCCCACCCCCTGCTGGAGATCGTGTCGCGTTCCTCCGCCTCGGCGATCTGGGGCAGGAAGGAGTCGTACACGACCCGCGCCGAGCCGAAGGTGACGTTGGCGAGCAGGAACAGCGCGCCGCCCAGCAGGTACGCGTCGCCAGAGACGAGGTAGAACCCCAAGGTGGCCACCGCGCCGGTGAAGGCGAGCGACCCGAGGATGCGCCTCTTGCGCCCGGTGTGGTCGGCCACGGCGCCGACGACCGGCATGACCACGATCTGGAGCAGCACCGAGATCGTCACCATCGCGGTGAAGTACGCCTTCGGCCGCAGGTCCAGGCCGAGGAACGACACGAAGCCGTCCGGGCCGCCCGCCGCCGTCGTGGCGACCGAGGTCAGGTACGGCCCGAGGAAGACGGTCAGGACGGTCGTCTGGAACGCCGAGTCGGCCCAGTCGTACCAGTACCAGCCGCGCTGCTCCCGCCGACGCGCGCCGGGAAGCTCCTCCTGAACGACCTGGGGGGCGGTCATCGTCTCTCCTCGCCTGTGGAGCGGTCGTGCCGGGCGGTCCCGCGGGTTACGGGACCGCCGGGCGGGGGTGCCACTGCCCGCGCGACTTGAGGACGTCGCGCAGGCCGCTGATGTTGTCGGTCATGATGCCGTCCACGCCGAGGTCGAGCAGGTGGGCCATCGTCACCGGGTCGTTGACCGTCCACACGTGCACCTGCATGCCGATCGCGTGCGCCGTCCGCACGAGGGCGCGGGTGGTGACCCGCAGGCCGCGGAACCCGATGGGCGCCTGCGCGCACGGCACCCCCGCCCGCGCCAGCCCCGACAGCAGGCGGCCGTACCCGCCGCCCATCGCGGCGGTGCGCAGGGCGGCCAGCCCGCGCGGGCCGAGCGAGAAGCAGACCTCCCCGTCGACCGCGCGCAGGGCGCGCGACAGCCGGGCGTCGGAGAACGACGTCAGGCAGACCCGGTCGTGGGCGCCGGTACGGCGGATCGCCCGGGCCAGCGGCGCGATCGCGGCGCTCTCCTTGACGTCGATGTTGAACCGTACGTCCGGCCAGGTGCCGAGCAGGTCCTCGATCAGGGGGATCTCGTGCCGCCCGCCGATCCTGGCCGCCCGCACCTCGCGGTAGGGGAGGCGGGAGACACGTCCGGCACGGTCGGTGACACGGTCGAGCGTGTGGTCGTGGAACGCGAGCAGTACGCCGTCGGAGGTCGCGTGGGCGTCGGTCTCCAGGTAGGTGTAGCCGAGGCCGACGGCCCTGGAGAAGGCCTCCATGGTGTTCTCCCGGCCCTCGGCGGCACCGCCGCGGTGCGCGAAGGCGAGCGGGCCGGGATGGTCGAGGAACGCGAAACGGCGGTGCACGAAAGGAGTATGCCGGGTCCCGGAGAGTGCGTCAGCGCACGGACATGAACATTTGGGTCACGAGGCGCCCAACGACGCCCATTCCCGTCGCCTGGCCTCGGCCATCGCGATCGCCGCGGCCACCGCCACGTTCACCGATCCGACCCTGCCCACCTGCGGGATGTAGGCCACGGCGTCGGCGGCCTCCAGGCAGGCGGGGGAGCAGCCGTGGTCCTCGCTGCCCAGCACCAGGCAGACGTCCCCGTCCAGCGCGGCCTCGTGCAGCGGCGCGGCGTCGCCGGTCAGCTCGACGGCGACGACCCGGTAGCCCTCCTGCCTGGCGGCGCGTACGGCGTCGGTCACCGGGACCGGCTCGTGCCACTCGACCAGCCGATCGGTGCCGAGCGCGGTCTTCTGCGCCTTGGGGTTGGTGGGCGGCGTGGCGTTGCCGGCCAGCCAGATCGTCTCCACGCCGAACGCGGCGGCGGTGCGGAAGATCGAGCCGATGTTGAAGGGGCCCGTGACGGATTCGAGGATCAGCGCCAGCCGGCCCTCGGTGTTGCGGCGCCAGGTGCGGTTGAGCCGCTTGACGTCGGTCGGCTTGAGCTGCCTGCGCGGGTTGGTCGTGGTCGTCCTGGTCGTGTTCATCGGGGCGCTCATCGCTCCTGGTCGCCGGAAGAGCCGCGCACAGAGGAGGGCGCGGGGGAGGGTGCGGGGCGGGCGTCCACCCGCAGGACGCGGTAGGCGGACCGGGAGGCCAGCCGCGAGGCGGGCCAGCCCTGCTCGGTCAGCCAGCGCTGCAGCGAGTCGGAGCCCAGGTGTTTCTGCACGACGAGGTACGCGCTGCCGTCGGGGGTGAGCCGGTCGAGCCACCGCGTGAGCATGGCGTGGAGGGCGGCCTTGCCGATCCGGATGGCCGGGTTCGACCAGATCGCCCGGAACCTGACGTCCGCCGGCACCTCGTCGACGTGCACCGACCTTACTTTGTCAAGGCGGGCGCTCGCGGCATTCCTACGGCACAGTTCCACCGAACGGCGGTTCACGTCGACGGCCCACACCGTCGCCCCCGGCGCCCGGGACGCCATGGTCAGCGCGATCGGGCCGTAGCCGCAGCCGAGGTCGAGCAGGTCGCCCTCCGGGGGCGGCGGAGGCACGGTCTCCAGCAGCACCCGGGTCCCGGCGTCGATCCGCTCGGGGGAGAACACCCCGCTGTCGGTCTCCAGGCGCAGGTGCAGATCCGGGAGAACCAGGGTGACCGTCCCCGGCCGGCTGTCCGCCTCGGGACGCTCCTCGAAGTAATGGGCCACGTGCCCAAACGTACCAACGCCGCGGAGCGGTGATCTCCACGGACGGCTCCGCGGAGACGGGGGTGAAACACTTCCGGCCTTCCGGACACGTACGAGACGGCGGGGAAAAACGGTGAAGGGGGAGCAGCGGTGGGCCGCGGGGACATGAGGCGCCGTTTCGAGGAGATCTACGTGGCGCACTACGCGGATCTCCTCGCCTACGTCCGGCGCCGCACCACGTCCCCCGAGGACGCCGCCGACGCCCTGGCCGAGACCTTCGCCACGGCCTGGCGGCGCATCGGCGACGTCCCCGCGGGTCCGGCGGCCCGCCTCTGGTTGTACGGCGTGGCCCGGCGGGTGCTGGCCAACGGCCGCAGGGCCGAGACTCGCAGGAGCGCGCTCGTCGAGCGGCTCGGAGCGGAGCTCGCCCTGTGGGACGCGCGGCGGCGGGAAGAGCCGCCCTGGCCGCCGGACCACGGGGAGCTCGACGCCGTACGCCGGGCGTTCCGGCGGCTCGGCGCCGACGACCGCGAGGTGCTGGCGCTGGCGAGCTGGGAAGGGCTGGCGTCGGCGGAGATCGCCACGGTGCTCGGCCGCTCGCGCGGGGCCGCTCGCCTCCGCCTGCACCGCTGTTCGCCGATCCCGCGACATACCAGCGTGAACTGCGCCAGCGCGGCCTGGACGTGGAGGTGCGGATCGTGCCCACGGCCCCCGCTTCGGCGGGACAGACGCTCTACGTCGACGGCACCCGCGACAACAGCGCCATCACCCCGATCCAGGCGCCGGGCACGTGCGCGCGCTTCGCCGGCTGCCCGGCCGGGTTCCGCATCCCGGTCCGCGGGCACGCCGAGGTGCTGATCGGCCGCGCCGCCCGGCCGGGGGAGCGGTACGGCCTCATGGAGCACATCGACATGGAAGGCCGGCCCTTCCACTGCGTGGAGTTCCTCAACAGGACCGTCGCCGAGGTCCTGCCCCTGCTGCGGGAGCACGGCGTGCGAGCGGAGTTCACCTCCTACGCCGCCGGCGGCGCCCGGCTGCCTGCCCCCGCCGGCTGGTACGTCCACGAAGGGATCATGGTCGCCGACGGACAGGCGCTCCTGCTGGTCGGCCCGGCACCCAACCCCCGGCCACGCGCCAGGGACGCCTACTGCCCGGCGGCCGCCGAGTCACCGTCCCACCCCTGAGCCGCCGAGCCGCCGGGCCGCGCTGAACCACGCGGCTCGGCGAGGCGACCGAACTCCCGCCGCGATCACGGAACCGGGCCACTGGGCGCCGTGCGCGGATGACGCCTGCCCGTCTCCCCTCCCCGATCGGATTCGCCATGCTCGCGTACGCTCACCGCCTGCTCCCGGTCCTCGCCCGGGCCGGGCGGCACCGCGCCTTACGGTCACGCTGACGATCGCGGCCGCGCTCCGGGTGGTCACCATGCTCGGCTATCCGCCCGCCCGGCTGTACTGGTACGACTCGTTCACCTACCTGCACAACGCCGTCCACCTGCGGCCCGAGCAGGGGTTCCACCCGATCGGATACCCCCTGCTGCTGCGTGCCCTCCTGCCCTTCCACAGCGTCGAGGTGGTCGTCGCCGTGCAGCACGGGATGGGACTGGCGACCGGCGTCGTCGTCTACGCGGCGCTGCGCGGCAGGGGAGCGCCAGGCTGGGCCGCCGTGGCCGCCTCGGCGCCGGTGCTGTTCGACGCGTCGTTCCTCCGCCTGGAGCACGCGGTGCTGTCCGACTCGCTGTTCGTCCTGCTGGTCGTGGCGGCCACGGCCCTGCTGGTCCGCCGCCCGGTGCCGTCCGCGCGGGCCGCCGCGGCGGCCGGCCTGCTCCTCGCGGGAGCCGCCCTCACGCGGACGATCGCGCTGCCGCTGATCCTGCTCGCCGTGCCGGCGCTCGCCGTACGCCGCGTCCCCTGGCGCCGCCTGGCCGTGCTCGCCCTGTCCGGGCTGCTGCCGGTCGCCGCGTACGCGGGATGGTACGCCGGGGTCCACGGCAGGTTCGCGATCGGCGGCGGGGACGGGGTCGCGCTGTGGGCCCGCACCATGACCTTCGCGGACTGCGCGCTCGTCCGGCCTCCGCCGGACCTCGAGCCGCTGTGCCCGAACGGCCTCGCGCTCGACGCCGCGAGCGAGTACGTGTGGGCGGGGGAGTCCTCCCTCAACCGGCTCCCCGGCGGGCACGCCGCGCTCAACGAACGGGCCCGCGCCTTCGCGCTGCGCGCCATCGCCGCCCAGCCGCTGGACTACCTGCGCGACGTGGCGAGGGACACCGCGCTCGCGTTCGCCTGGACCCCCGTCGCCCACCCGGCGCGCACCGTCCCCGCGTTCGGTTTCGCCCGCGGCACCTGGCCGCTGCCCGCCGATCAGCCGCTCGCCGGGCAGGTCAGAAGGGAGTACGACCCGGATCTCACCGGGATGCGGTCGGTCCGGCCGTACGCGGACCTGCTCGTCGCCTACCAGTACCCGGCCTACCTGCGCGGGCCGCTGCTGGCCGCCGTCCTGCTGCTGGGCGCCGCGGGCGCGGTGCGGCGACCCCGGACGGCGGCGCTGCCGTGGGCGGTCGCCGTCACGCTGCTGGTCGCGCCGGTGGCCGTGCTCGACTTCGACCACCGGTACGTGCTTCCGGTCGTGCCCGTGGCGTGCCTGGCGGCCGGACTGGCCTTCGGCCGGGCCCCTCGTCGCCCGGCGGTGCCCGGCGGCGCGGCCCGCGCGGCGCCGTTCGCCGGGACGCGGGCGTGACCCGGTCAGGGGATGCGGGCGCCGAGCAGCATGGCCGCGGCGGCGGCGAGCATCGCGGCGATGATCGCGGCGACGAGGAACCGCTGGGTGATCTCCTGGTGCACCACCTTGAACCCGAGCGAGGTGCCGATCTGCGCGTAGACGTCCCGCAGTTCGCTCCCCGACTCGGCGGTGTACGCCCGGCCCCCGGTGCCGTCCGACAACGACTGCAGGGTGGCCTTGTTGACCGGCACCTGCACCGCCCGGTTGTCGATCGTCACGGTGCCCTCCGGCGTGCCGTACGCGATCGTGGACACCGGCACCTTGGCGCCGACGGCCGCCTCCACGGCCTCGTTGACCGACCGGCCGGAGGTGTTGTCGCCGTCCGACAGCAGCACGATGGCCGCGGGCGGCGGGTCGGTCACCGCCCGCTGGTCGAACGACCTGATCGAGTCGAGCGAGTTGAACACCGCCTCGCCGATCGCCGTGCCGGCCCGGGTGGTCAGGCTGGAGATGGCGGTGGTCACGGCCGCGTGGTCGGTCGTCGGGGAGATCACCACGGCCGCCGACCGGGCGAAGGCCACCACGCCGACGTTGAACCGGTCCGGCAGGTCCCGTACGAACTGCTGGGCGGCCTGCTTGGCCGCGACGAGCCGGGTGGGCTCGACGTCGTTGGAATCCATCGACAGCGACACGTCCACGGCGATCATGATGGTGGCCCGGTCCCTGGGCAC
Organism: Microbispora sp. H10949; assembly: GCF_014161435.1. NCBI lineage: Bacteria > Bacillati > Actinomycetota > Actinomycetes > Streptosporangiales > Streptosporangiaceae > Microbispora > Microbispora sp. H10949. Next base: position 66,277 of record NZ_JABBWZ010000005.1, read on the forward strand.
CTTGACCGCGCCCGCGGGCCTGGCCGCGCCCATGACCAGCAGGGCCATCATGATCAGGAACAACACGGCGGGAACGTGCCGCCGCCACGAGGGCCGCTCCGGCGCCACCAGCGACAGCAGCGCCAGGTTCGTGAAGCGCAGCGTGTAGCGGCGGCGGGCGAACTGCAGCGCCACGTACGCCGCGATCATCGCCGCGACCAGGACGAACAGCCAGAGCCAGCCGGGGGACAGGAAGGTCACGCGCCCGCCCTCCTGCCCGCGGCCCGCCGCATCAGATGGGCCGTGCGCCGCTGCCGCAGCACGAACCCGGCGAGGTCGAACACCCAGTCGCGGTCGGTGCGCAGGACCAGGTGGGCGGCCCCGGCCCGGCGCAGCGCCGTACGGATCTCCCAGCGCTGCTCGGCCGCCGCCTCGGCGTACCGCTCCCTGATCCCGCGCGACAGGTGGACGCCGCGTGAGCGGCCGGTCTCCGGGTCGGTGAGGGTGACGAAACCGACGTCGGGAAGCTCCAGCTCGCGCGGATCGACCACCTCGACGGCCAGCACCTGGTGCCGCGCGGCCAGGCGGCGGAGCGGCGGCTCCCAGGAGTCCGCGGGGTCGAGGAAGTCGGAGACGACCACCCGCAGCCCTCGTTTGCGGTGCGCCGCCGCCATCATCTCCAGCCCCTCCCCGAGATCGACCGAGCCCTGCGCGGGCGGCGCGCCGAGCAGCGAGTGCAGTAACGCGTAGAGCCGGGGCCTGCCCTGCCGGGCCGGATACCGGTGCACGTCGTCGCCGTAAAGGATGTAGGCGCCGAACCGGTCGCCCACCCGTCCGGCGAGGATCCCGATCGCCCCCACGGCGGAGATGACCAGGTCGCGTTTGGAGACCTCGGCGGTGCCGAACTCCATGCTGGCCGACAGGTCGGCCAGCGCCCAGGTCTCCAGCTCCCGGTCGGCGATCAGGTCCCGCACGTGCGGGACCGTCGTTCGGGCGGTCACCGCCCAGTCCATGCGGCGCACGTCGTCCTCGCCGGGCACGTACACCCGGCTGTCGCCGTGCTCGCTGCCCGGCCCGGGGATCAGCCCCTGATGGCGGCCCTGCAGCAACCCGTCCAGCCGCCGCACCACCGTGAGCTCCAGCCGCCGGAGCGCCTGGTCGGGGTTGCCGCCGCTCATCGCATGCCCTGGTTCCACACCACGAGGGGCGGCGGCACGGCCCGCAGGATGCGCCCGACGACCTCGGCGGGGTCCACCTCGTCGGCCAGCGCGTCGAAGGTGAGCATCAGCCGGTGCGCCATCACGTCCACGGCGACGTCGCGGATGTCGTCGGGCAGCAGGTAGTCGCGGCCGCGCAGCAGGGCCAGCGCCCGCCCGGCGGAGACCAGGCCCAGCGTCGCCCGCGGGCTCACCCCGATCTCGATCGTGTCCTCCAGGTCGGGCAGGCCGTACTCCGACGGGGTCCGCGTCGCCATGACCAGCCGTACGACGTAGTCGGCCACGAGCTGGTGCACCGAGACCTCCTCGGCCATGTCCTGCAGCCGCAGGAGGGTGGCCGGGTCCAGCACCGGCCTCGGCACCGGCGGCCGGACGCTCATCCGCTGGAGGATCTCCAGCTCCTCGTGGGCGCTCGGGTGGGACACCAGCACCCGGAACAGGAACCGGTCGCGCTGCACCTCGGGCAGCGGGTAGACGCCCTCGGACTCGATCGGGTTCTGCGTGGCGAGCACGACGAACGGGCGGGGCAGCGGGTGGGTCCGCCCGGCGAGCGTGACCTGCCGCTCGGCCATCACCTCCAGCAGCGCCGACTGCACCTTCGCCGGGGCGCGGTTGATCTCGTCGGCCAGCAGGAAGTTCACGAACACCGGCCCGAGCTCGACGTCGAAGCTCTCGGAGCCGGGATGGTAGACGCGGGTGCCGACGATGTCACTGGGCACGAGGTCGGGGGTGAACTGGATCCGGGCGAACGATCCGCCGGTCACGGTGGCCAGCGTGGAGGCCGCGAGGGTCTTGGCCACCCCCGGCACGCCTTCCAGCAGGCAGTGCCCCCGGGCGAGCAGCGCCACCAGCAGCCGCTCCACCATGTGGTCCTGCCCCACGATCACACGGCGGACCTCGGCCAGCGCGTCCATCAGGGAATCCAGCCGAGCCTCCCCGTCCTCCTGCTCCGCGACGCCCTCGCCGGGCTCGGGGTCACTGCGTTCATCGGCAACGGTCATGCTCGTTATTCAACCGTGACTCGGCGGGAGAATCCATTTCTCTCCCATTTGCCCGTCCCGGCGCGTGCCACACCCCCTGTCGCGCCCGTGTGTTGTCGTGCTTGTGTGTTTTGATGTGGAGGAGATGGTGACCCCTCTGCAGTACGGCGACCCGTCCCACGTGGGACCGATCGCGTTGCAGGCACGCCTGCGCACGGCCCAGGGCGGCCTCGTCTACCTGGGCCAGGCACCCGACGGCCGGGTGGTGTCGGTGGCGGTCCTCAGCAGCGGCGCCGCCCTCGACGCCGCGGCCCGGGACCGGTTCGTCACCGCGATCAGAGAGGCCGAGCGGCAGGGCCGTACGGGCGTGCTCGGCTGGGGCGCCTCCCTGGTGGACCGGATGCGCGGCCGGGGCGCCCCCGACACGCCGACCGTCCTGGCCATGCACGACGGTCCCGCCCCCTGGGTCGCCGTGCCGTACGTGCCGAACGCGCCGGGGGCCGAGCGGTTCCTCGACCCGGTCACGGTGTCCGGCACGCTCATCGGGCAGCGGCACGGACCCGACTTCCTGCACTACTGGCAGGGCGACGCCACCCCCGCGGTGCCCGGCCCGCCGGCCCCGCCGCCCCCGGCGGTCGCCACCCGCCGCTCGGTCGTGCTCGCCTCGACGCTGCTCGCCACCCTGGTGCTCGTGCTCCTCGTGGCCGCCTGGCTGCTGCTGTTCCGCGGCGAGGACGAGCAGGAACCGGCCCGGCCGCTGCCGAACACGCAGTTCGTGCCCAGCCCGCCGCCCGAGCCCGCCTCGCCGGTGCCGCAGCGGCCCACCCCCGGCCCGTCCGGGAGCGGCAGCGAGTCGCCGTGGCCGATGGACCTCGACGACGGCCGCGGTCCCATCTGAGCCCCGCGTACGTCCGGCCGACGTGTCAGTCAGGCTGGGGGCGGCGGACGCGGGGGACGGGCTGGCCGCGGCGGGCGGCCTCGGCCTTCAGGCGCTTCCTGAGCAGCCTGCCCTGGCCGAGGAACGAGCGGTTCCGCTCGCGGCGGTTCCCGGAGAGGCTCCAGTCGTTCAGGGCCCGCTCGACCCGCACGCCGAGCCGGTCGCCCGCCCCGGTCGCGGTCCCGACGAGCACCACGTTCTCCTGCCACTCCATGGCCGGGCCGTGCCGGTGGAAGGTCAGGCACACCGGCCCCTCGGCCGCCTGGACCCCCGCGGGCAGGCGCAGGTCGAAACCGGCCTCGGTGCGCACGGCCGAGCGGGTGCGCACCGCCAGTGGCATGCCGTCGGCGACCATGGTGACGACGGGCTCGCCCAGGCGCGCCGCGCGATCGGCGAAGGGCCGCCAGTCCGCCGGCGGGGCCGATCGGCTCGGCAGCCGGGGGCCTGTGGGGGCCGGGTCGGAGGCGGGGACCGCGACGTCCCCGGGGGCCGTCCAGATCTCGGGTGTCCTGGACAGGTCGCCCTCGGGCCACCAGACGATCCTCTCGGGGGTGACCTCCACCCAGATCCGAGCGAAGTACCATCCCAGCCGCTTCACCAGGAACCACGGCATCCCGGCGAACCCGGCGCCGGTCTTGGCGAGCGACTCGCGGACGTACCGGTCGGTATTGGCCTGCAGATCCGCGTCGCGTACGGTCGCCCGGCCCTGCACGAGGACGACGGGCGCCCGGGGACGGGCACCGTCCGGTCCGGTGCCCCCGGCATCGGAGCAGAGCAGCGCGACGCGCGGGTCGCGCCGGGCGCGCTCGGCCTTGTCCGGGTAGGTGAGCCCGGTGCTCACGTCCAGCGTGCCGCCCGCGCCGACGTACGGCGTGACGGGCCAGGTGACGGGCCGGCCGTCGCGGGTCAGCGAGGCGTACTCGCACACCATCGCGCGGTCGAAGAGCTCGGCCGTCTCGCGCGGCCACATGGTCGATACGGGCGTGGTCATCACGACTCCAGGACGGCGTTCGCGGGGGCGGCGGCGCCGTACAGGCGGGCGAAGCGCCGCCGGTAGGCCGGCCACCAGAACAGGCGGAACATCAGCCGGGCCACGACGGGCAGGTCGGCGTACGACGTGGCGAGCAGGCGGGTGTCCGCGCTCGAGGCGAGCCAGCCGAAGATGACGGGGATCCGGCGGCGGCCGAAGTCGTCCATCGCCCGGCGTTTGTCGGCCTCGACCTCGTCGAGGGTGAGGTGGCGGAGCATGAGCGGCACGGCGGTCCGCTCCTCGTGGTCGAGGTGCTCGTTGACGAGCTCGTGCAGCCGCCGCAGGGTGGGCGCGCGCCCGGCCAGGGGCACCCCGCGGTCGGAGGCGGCCGCGACGAGCGGGTCGAGCACGGCGTGCTCGGACTCCAGCTCGGCCAGCACGTCCGCCGCCTCCGGGGCGCGGCCGACGAGCGTGGGCCACAGGTGGGCGTCCTCGTGCGAGTGGTGGGCGTGCAGCATGTCCAGCACGAGTGCGAGCTGCTCCTCCAGCAGTTCCTCGTGCGCGTCGTCACGCGGGTGCGCGCACGCCTCGGCCAGGCGGCCGAACTCGGCGCGGAAACCGGCGTGCATCATCAGGAAGCCGGTCAGGTGTTCTGGTGTGATCATCAGTCTGTTCCCTCACTGTCGGGAACAGCGTGCGCGTCACGCCCCTACGCGCACTTGTCGAGGGCTTGTCGGGCCCTTGCCAGCCAGTAGCCCCCGCCCGCCTGCTCCAGCAGGCGCACCGCCTCCCGCAGGTGGGCCCGCGCCCCCTCGCGGTCGCCGAGCGCCAGCAGCGCCTCGCCCATGTGGCCGTCGTACGCGCCGTCGATCGTGGTGCAGGTGCCGCTCACGTGCAGCAGCCCGGCGAAGGGACGGAACGCGTCGTAGACCTCCCGCACGATGTCCGTCTCGCCGAGCCGGATCGCCGCGTGCAGCCGGCACATGGCGGACATCGCCCAGTGGTAGTCGCGCGGCGGCAGCGGGGTCTCACGCAGGAGCCGCCGGGCACGCTCGTGCTCACCCCGGTCCGCCAGCGCGTACGCCAGGACGTAGGCGAGCCCGGCCATGCCCGTCCGCCGGAACATCTCCTCGATCCACTCCGCCTCCTCGCCGAAACGGTCCTCCTGGATGAGCGTCTCGGCCCGCACGGCGAGCATGCCCACCTCGAAGTACGCGAGGTCGGAGAAGGACAGTGTCGCCCTGACGGGCTCGAAGTGGCGAGTCGGGTCCGGCACACCCTGGAACAGGTCGAGACCCACGTGTGCGATCGCCGCCTGCAGTGCCAATGTGGGGTTGTGCAGGTCGCGCAGCAGCGCGCCGGTCTCCGTCAGCAGCGCGCGGGCCTGCGGCACGCGCCCGTGCTCGACGTGATGGGTGACGAGGTGGAGCTGGGCGATCACCCTGAGCTGGGACGACAGGTCCGGCTCCGCCAGCAGGCGCCGCGCGGTCGCGCCGAGCTGCTCGATGAAGTCCTGTCCCTGCATGGCCAGCAGCCGCAGGTGGAGCACGCGCCGCAGCAGGGCGGGGTCGCCCAGGCGTTCGGCCGCCGCCACGGCCTGCGACGAGACCGCGTCGACCTCGGCCTCGCGGCCGGTCTGGGCGAGCACGACGGCCCGGACGGCCTGTGCCGTCGCCCACGCGGACGTGTCCGGGGACAGCTCGCGCACGGCCCGGTCCATCGCCTCCCGCAGGGCGGCCACATCGAGGCCGTAGCGGAACGGCACCCAGACGCCGTGTCCCATCGCGATGTCGGCGGCCCTGACGGCCTGGTCCAGGTCGGGGCCGGCCAGGGCGAGCGCCTGCTCGACCGCCTCGTAGCCCTCGTCGAACCGCCCGGCGGCGTAACGGCTCTCGGCCAGCCCGACGGCGAGCTCGAACCTCTCGGCCGGACCGGCCCCGGCCGGCTCGGCCGCCGCCAGCGCCTCCTGCCACGACACGGCCGCGTCGTCGGGCGCGTGCCGCCGCAGGGCCGCCCGCGCTGCGCGGGCGGAGTAGTCCATCGCCATGCGGGCGGGCTCCGCGCCCAGCTCCGCCGCCGCCAGCCAGTGCCGCGCGATCACCGCCGCGTGGTCGTCCCGGTCCCCGTGGACGTGGGTGAGGACGCCGGCGACCTGCTCGTGCACGCGCGCCCGCCACAGCCGCGACCGGCGCGACAGCAACGCGTCGGTCACCAGGGCGTGCGCGAACTCGTACCCGCCCAGCCGGTACGACGACTCCCGGATCAGCCCCGCGTCGAGGGCCGCGTCGAGCGGCGGCAGCAGGTCGCCGACCGTGCCGCCGGCGACCCGGGCCAGGACGCCCGCCTCGAACTCGTCGCCCATCACGGCGGCGAGCTCCAGCACGCGGGCCGCCTCCGCCCCCAGGGCCGCCACCCGGTGCAGCACGACGTCCAGCACGCCCTGCGGCAGCTCCTCGCCCGCCCGGGCCAGCTCCGCGAGGAAGAACGGGTTCCCGGCGGTGCGCCCGCGCAGCTCCTCGGCCCTGCGGCCGCCCGGGTCGCGGCTGGACAACTCCTGGACGAGCGCGCGGACCTCCTCGGCGGTGAGCCCGTCGAGCCCGAGCCTGCGCGCGCCGAGCCGCGACAGCGCCGACAGCGTGCCGGTGAGCGCCGACGCCTCGTGCCGCCGGAAGGTCGCCACCAGCAGCAGACCCGGCCGGGCGGTGGACGCCACGTGGACCAGCAGCCGCAGCGTCGCGTCGTCGGCCGCGTGGACGTCCTCCAGCACGACGATCACCGGGCCGGTGTCGGCCAGGAACGTGCCGACCGCCTCGAAGAACCGCAGCCGCGCCCCCTGCGCGTCGGCCGCCGGAATCGCCTCCAGCCCGCCCGACAGGAACGTGCTCACCTCGCCGGGCAGGGCGGCCTCCGGGAACGCGGCGGCGAGGTCGCGCAGGACCCGTTCCCAGGGCCACAGGGCGGGCGCCGTCTCGTGGTCGGGACTCGACCCCCAGCCGACCGGCACGGCGGCGGTCGCGCGGAACCGCTTCAGCAGGCTCGTCTTGCCGACCCCCGGCTCGCCGTCCACCAGCACGACCTGCCCGGCGTCGGACGACGCCCTGGCCGCCGCGTGCAGGAACTCCAGCGCGCTCTCGCGGCCGACGAAGACCGTCTGGTCCGCCGCGGGCTCGGGAGCCCTGCGCGCCGTCACCTGTTTCGAAGCCGTCCGCTTCGGCGTCGTCTCTCTCGGCGTCTCTTCCGGGGTCCGCGCCGGAGGCCGCCGCGGGGGTGGCGGTGTGGCGGGCCGCTCCGGCGGGAGCAGCGCCGGGTCCTGGCGCAGCACCGCGCCTTCGAGCTCCCGCAGCCGCGGCCCGGGGTCGATGCCCAGCTCCCCGGCGAGCACCTCCCGCACCCTGCGCAGGCGTTCGAGGGCCGCGGCCTGCCGGCCCGCCCGGTAGTCGGCCAGCACCAGCAGTTCCCAGGCACGCTCCCGCAGCGGGTGTTCGCGGACGAACGAGTCCAGCCGCGCGACCACGTCCGTGTGGCGGCCCAGCTCCAGCAGGGCCGTGGCCAGCCCCTCCACCGCGTCCAGCCGCACCTGTTCCAGACGGCCGATCTCCGGCTGGGCCCACTCCTCGGACCGCACGTCCGCGTACGGGTCGCCTCGCCACAGGTCGAGCGCCTCGGCGAGGGCGGCCGCCGCCTCCTCGTGCCGTCCCTCGGCCAGATCGCCGGACCCGGCCGACACGAGCGTCTCGAAGTCCCTCGTGTCGAGGCCGAGCCCGCCGGTCATCAGGCCGTACCCGTCGGCGGCGCTGACCAGGACGGCCGGGGTCGCGCCCGGCCGCCGGTCGGGCTCCAGCCGGCGGCGCAGGTTGGAGACGTAGACCTGCAGGCTCCCCTGGGCGCTGGGCGGCGGGTTGCCCGACCACAGCCGGTCGGCCAGGAGGTCCGCGGGGAGCACCCGGTCGGAGTTCATCACGAGGAGGGCCAGGAGGGCTCGCTGCTTAGGCGGTCCGGCCGATACGGCCTGCCCGGCCACGACGAGTTCCACGGGCCCGAGGACGTTCAGCCGCACGGGCCAATGGTAGGGAGCACCGTTCAACCGGTCCAATTGTTACATTTCCGGAGCTGTCCGATTTTCCAGCGCCACGACCGATCGTCCGGGTCGTGGCCGGACTTCAGCCGTTCTCGTCACCTTCGCCGACGTCGGCCACACGGCCGCCCGCTAGGCTCGGCCCTGTCCGGCCAGGGACAAGCCGGGGCAAAGCTGGGGCAAAAAGGGGGGACGCGGCGCATGCACGCCGGGCAGATCGTGCTGCTGCTGCTCGCCGCGGTGGCCGCCGGGTGGGTCGACGCCGTCGTCGGCGGCGGGGGCGTGCTCCAGCTTCCGGTGCTGCTGCTGGCCGGCGTCCCGCCGGTCCAAGCGCTGGCGACGAACAAGTCCGCCGCCATCTTCGGCACGGCCTCGGCCGCCCTGACCTACGCCCGCAGGACGAAACTGGACCGCGCCGTGGCCGTGCCCGCCGCGGCGCTGGCGGTCGCCTTCGCCGGCCTGGGCGCCGCGTCGGCGGCCCTGCTCGACGCGGCCGTGCTGAAACCGCTGGTCATGGTCGTGCTGCTCGGAGTGGCCGCGTTCGTGACCCTGCGACCGGCGTTCGGCCGCCTGCCCCAGCCGCACCTGCGCACCCGGGGGCGGGTCGTGGCGGCGCTGGCGGTCTCGGGCCTGGCGATCGCCTACTACGACGGCATCCTGGGGCCGGGCACCGGGACGTTCCTGCTCATCGCGTTCACCTCGATCCTCGGGATGGACTTCGTCCACGCCTCGGCCACGGCGAAAGTCATCAACACCGGCACGAACCTGGGCGCCCTCGTCGTCTTCGCCGCGCAGGGGCACGTGCTGTGGGCCGTGGGACTGGCCATGGCCGCCTGCAACATCGCCGGGGCGCAGATCGGCGCCCGGATGGCGCTCAGCCGCGGCTCCGGGTTCGTCCGGGCCGTCCTGCTGTGCGTGGTGGCAGCCCTGGTCGCCAAGCTCGCCTACGACCAGTTCCTCGCCACCTGACCACCCCTGATTCCCCGGGGGAGCCGGGACCGGGCCGCCGCCATGACGGATGTCATGGTCGGCACACGACGCTCGGCACTGATCACGTCGCCCGGCCATCCGTACCGTAAAGGTCATGACGAACACGAACTCATCGCAGCGCACGGACTGGCACGTCTCACTTCTCGGCGGTCTCAGGCACCGCGGGCAGGGCCCGATGCCCGCGGACACGGTCGTCCTCACTCCGGTCGGCGGCGCCGACCTCGACCTCGGCGACGCCGAGATGGCGCCGGTCACCACGGTGACGAAGGTCTCCCTCGTGGGAGGGGTGCGGCTGCGGGTGCCCGCCGGCGCCGCGGTCGAGGTCGAGGGCTTCAGCCTGTTCGGCGGACGCGCGGTGGACCCGGCGACGGCCGGCGCCTCCGGGCCTCTCGTCCGCGTGCGCAGCTACGGCGTCTTCGGCGGCGTCAAGGTCACCCGCGCCTGATCGGCGGGCTCGCGCCGCGGCGCCCGTACGGCCGGGGCCGCGAGGGCGACGAACAGCGCGAGCAGGGCGGGCACCAGCAGCGCGTACGGGAGGGTGATTGCCTCCGCCAGGCCGCCGATGAGAACCGGGCCGGTCAGGAAACCGGTGTAGCCGAGACTCGCCACGGCCGCCAGCGCCCGGCCCGACTGCGCGGGGTCGCGGTGCCCGGCGGCCGAGAACACCTGCGGGATGATGCACGACAGGCCCGCGCCGAACAGCCCGAACGCCACGACACCGGCGACCGGCCGGGCCACGAGGACCCCGGCCGCGAGACCCGCCCCGGCGAGCACCCCGCAGCAGCGCACCAGCGTGACCGGGCCCAGCCAGGCGGCGAGACGGTCTCCGGCGAACCGCCCGGCGGTCATCATGATCGAGAAGGCGGCGTACGCCGCGGCGGCGAAGCCGGGGGAGGAGCCCAGGTTGTCCCGCAGGTAGACCGATCCCCAGTCGGCCGAGGCGCCCTCACCGACCAGGCAGCAGAACGCGAGGACGCCGAGGAACAGCACGCCGCCGCTGACGCGCCGCCGGGCCGGGCCGTTTCCGGAGGGCGCGGACGGCGCGGACGCTGCCGTGCGCCCCGGCGGGTCGTCGCGCAGCGCCCAGCGGGCGCTCAGCAGCGCGACGAGCAGGATGACCACGCCCACGGACGCGAAGGTCAGGGCCGGACTCACATCGGCGTGGGCGAACAGCCCACCCGCGGACGCCCCCGCGAACCCGCCGACGCTGAACACCGCGTGGAAGGACGACAGGATCGGCCTGCCGTAGGCGCGCTCGACCACGACGGCGTTGGCGTTCATCGCGACGTCGAGGGTGCCGTGGACCGAGCCGAAGACGAACAGGGCGAGCGCGAGCGCCGGCAGGTTCGGGGCGTACGCGGGGAGCACGAGCACGACGCCCTGCGCGACGGCCACCGGCAGCATCGTCCGATAGCTGCCGTACCTGTCCACCAACCGGCCGACGATCTGCATGCCGGTGATCGCGCCGGCCGCGATGCCCAGCAGTCCGAGGCTCAGCGCGCCGTCGCTGAGCAGCAGGTCGGCCTTGATGGCGGGGATCCGGCTGGTCCACGTGCCGATGGCCATCCCGGACAGCAGGAACAGACCGTAGACGGCCACCCGGGCGCGTACGAGCGCCGGACGGGCGGGGGCGGACAGGGCCATGTCGCATCGCTCCTCGAAGGCTGTGGTCGTGTCGGCAGGGGCCCGGGCCGCCGGGCCTGCCGCGCTGTGGCGGTGTGCGTACGAATGCCGGTCGATGTGCGATCGATCACGTCCGGCGTGCGGGATGGTGGAAGCACCCGTCCGTGGCCGTGCTTCGGACACGCGTGCTCTGGACACATGGGGGGATTCGGGGTGCGTGGGGGAGAGGGGTTACGCCGCGCCGGGCCGGCGCCGCCTGGCCTCACACGCGGCGCGGTGAGATCGGCGCTGTGCCATCGACGCCAGGGCGTAGGGACTGGGGATCGGCGCCGGCAGGCGGCGCTGTACCGCGGCGCTGTACAGCGCACTGGGACAGCGGTCGGCGCGGTGACCAGGACGGTGAGCGGGACGGTGTGCCGGCCGAAGCCGGGCGGCCGCCCGTGAGGGCGGGACGAGACCCCGCACGACCGGCGGCGAAGTGACGTGGGCGGGCGGGCGACCTCCGTGGGCGTTCTGGTCGGGCGTGTACGGCACGATCCGCGTGGTGTGGATCCGTCAGGGGACGGACGCCGTCCCGGGAACCGTGCGCACGGTGACTCCGGCGGCGGCGAGGGCGTCGTGCTGGTCCTTGGGGATCCCGTCGTCGGTGACGACCACGTCGAGCCGGTCGAGTCCGCAGACCGCGCCGAACGCCGTCCGGTTGAACTTACCCGAGTCGCAGACCACCACCACCCGGCGGGCCGAGGCGATCGCGGCCTGCTTGATGGCCACTTCGGGCAGGTCGTGCGCGGTCAGGCCGTGCTCGGCGGACAGGCCGCAGCAGCCGACGACCGCGGTGTCGAACCGCAGCGCCTTGATGGACGCCTCGGTGAGCGGACCGACGAAGTTCATCTCACCGTGACGCACCTCCCCGCCGGGCAGCACGAGACGGACGCGGGGCGCGGCGGCGAGCTCCTGCGCCGCCTGAAGCGCCAGCGGCAGCACGGTCAGCCGCCGGTCGCGTACGACCCGCGCTACCTCCAGCGCGGTCGTGCCGCCGTCGAGCACCACGGCCTCACCATCGGCCAGCAGGGAGGCGACCTCCGCGGCGATGCGCCGCTTGGCCTCGACCGCCTCACGCTCACGCACCCCGAACGGCGGTTCCTCGCCGCGCAGCAGCAGGCTCAGCGCGCCGCCGCGCACCCGCCGGACCACGCCCTGCTGAGCGAGTTCGTCGAGGTCGCGGCGGATGGTCATCTCCGAGACCCCATACGCCAGTGCCAGCTCGGCCACGGAGACGCTGTCGGTCGTGCGCAGCGCATTCATGATCGCACGCATGCGGTCGGCACTTTCCATGTGTTCATTTGAACACACAGCCTGTCCGAGAGCAACTAAATCTACTTTGTAAGGCCGGGTGCGGAGGTCGAGACGGGATGGATCAACGCGGACATCCGAGCCAGTACACCGGGGTTGACCCGGTAGTACACCCAGGTGCCCCGGCGTTCGGAGCCGATGAGCCCGGCCTGCCTGAGCACCTTCAGGTGGTGGCTGATCGTCGGCGGGGTGAGGTCGAAGGCGGCCGTGAGATCGCACACGCACGCCTCGCCACCCTCGTGGCAGGCGATCAGCGACAGCAGGCGCAGCCGTACGGGATCGGCGACGGCCTTGAACAGCGGCGCGAGCTCCACGGCCTCGCGCTCCGGCAGCGGCTCGCAGGTCAGCGGTGCGCAGCATCCCCCGCCGGGCGCATCCGCACCCGCGTCGGCGATCGGCGGCTGTTGCTTCGACATCTCTTTAATTTGACACATCTCTATTCAGGGACACAATCTGCCGATAACTTGATTAGACAGTTGTCGAAGCAGCGGGCGTGCCTGCCGCTTCACGGTCCACGGAGGAACCGATGTCCCGTGTTCAGCTCGCCCTGCGCGTCGCCGACCTGGAAGGGTCGATCGCCTTCTACTCCAAGCTGTTCGGCGTCGAGCCCGCCAAGCGGCGGCCCGGCTACGCCAACTTCGCCGTCGCCGAGCCGCCGCTGAAGCTGGTGCTCCTCGAAGGCGAGCAGGGGGAGCCCACCCGGATGGACCACCTCGGCGTGGAGGTCGAGGACGCCGCGCAGGTCACGGCCGCGACCGAGCGGCTGAAGGAGGCCGGCCTGGCGACCTTCGAGGAGAACGACACCACCTGCTGCTACGCCCTGCAGGACAAGGTGTGGGTGCACGGCCCCGGAGGTGAGCCCTGGGAGGTGTACGTGGTCAAGGCCGACGCGGAGGTCATCGGCAGGAGCGGGACGGCGACCGCCGACGGTGCCGCGTGCTGCGGCACCTCTGAGAACGATTGAGGGACGGCCGTCAACCGAAGATTGACGATCGAGAATCGTCAAGCTACGGTTGACGCATGAGCCCACTCAACATCAGCCTCGCCGACCTGATCGCCCGTCTCGACGAGGAGCTCCCCGACGCCGACCACCTGGCCCGCATCAGCGAGGCGCAACTGCGCGCCCAGACCCTGTCCGACCTCGCCGACCAGCTCGTCGGCCACTACGTCGGCAAGGCCAAGCAGGCGGGCGCGTCGTGGAGCGAGGTCGGCGACGCCATCGGGGTGTCCAAGCAGGCCGCCCAGCAACGCCACGCGCCGAACGTGTTCGATCGGTTCACCGACCTGAATCGGCACACCATCGTGCTGGCCCAGGAGGCCGCCCGAGCGCACAAGCACGACTTCATCGGCACCGAGCACATCCTGCTCGGCCTGCTCGGCGAACCCCGGGGTCTCGCGTACGAGGTGCTGATGGCGAAGACCGAGTCGGAGCAACGCATCCGCGACGCGATCGAGGAGGCGATGCCGCCGGCCGGGCCCAAGGCGCTGCGGGGCCACATCGCGTTCCGGCCGGAGAGCAAGGAGGTCATCGAGCACGCGAGCCGCGCGTCGGCAGACCTCGGCCACGACTGGGTCGGCACCGAACACACGCTGCTGGGCCTGATCCGCGCCGAGGAGAGCCCGGCCGCGCAGATCCTGCGCAACCTCGGCTTCACGTCGGACGAGTTGCACGAGACGGTCAGGGCCGAGATCGCCAAGCGATCCGCGGCCCGCGACGAGTAGGCCGGCTCGACCTGCTCCCAGGAGTCCCCGTCGAGTGGCTTCGCACGCGGGTCGCCCCACTTCGTGGGTTCGGCCGAGACAGGCCGGAACAGATGCGCCGCACGTGAACGCCTCGGCGTGGCGCGCGGCTTGCAGGGCCGCCCGCTGACCGGCGCTGCCGCCGTCATTCGGCCGTCAGCCGGCCGTCATTCAGTGCGGTCGAGGACGTTCTCGCGGGCCGCGGCGTACTGTTCGCGTATCGCCGGCACCGGGTCCGCCTCGTGCGTCTCGACCTGCCCGATCGTCCACGACGGCGGCCGCTGCCCGCCCGACAGCATCCAGGCCGCCTGGCGGGCGGCGCCGTCGGCGACGTACTCGCCCAGTGGTGGGACGAGCACGGGGCGGCCGAAGACCGTCGGCGCGATCCGGCGGACCGCCTCCGAGCGGGCGCCGCCGCCGACCAGGATGACCCGGTCGACCGTCGTGCCCTGTGCGATCATCGCGTCCAGCCCGTCGGCGAGGGCGCACAGCATGCCCTCGACCGCCGCGCGGGCCAGGTGCGCGGCGGTCGAGGTTCGCAGGGTCAGGCCGTGCACGGCTCCGGTGGCGTGCGGGCGGTTCGGTGTGCGCTCGCCCTCCAGGTAGGGCACCAGGACCAGCCCGTCGGCGCCCGGCGGGGCCGACAGCGCCAGCGCCGACAGCTCCGCGTGGTCCACCCGCAGCATGGTCGCGGCCGCGTCCAGCACCCGGGCGGCGTTGAGCGTGCACACCAGCGGCAGGAACCGGCCGGTCATGTCGGCGAACCCGGCGACGATCCCGCTCGGGTCCGCGGCCGGCACGTCGGAGACGGTGGACACGATGCCCGAGGTGCCGATCGACACGATCACGTCGCCCGGCTCGGCACCGGCGCCCAGCGCCGCCGCGGCGCAGTCCCCGGCGCCGGGGCCCAGCGGTGCGCCGGTGCGCAGGTGCCCGGCCTGACCGGTCGGCCCGAGCACCTGCGGCAGCAGCACGTCGTCGCGGCCGAACGCCAGCCGGATCAGGTCCAGGCGGTACTCACCGGCCGCGGCCGACCAGTATCCGGTCCCGCTGGCCTCGCTGCGGTCGGTGCGCAGCGCGTCGAGCCCCGGCGCGCCGGACAGTCGCCAGGTCAGCCAGTCGTGCGGCAGACACACCGCGGCCGTGCGGGCGGAGTTGTCCGGCTCCGCCGAGGCCAGCCAGCGCAGCTTGGTGACGGTGAAGCTGGCCACCGGTACCAGGCCGACCGCCTCCGCCCATGCTCGCCGTCCCGCCTCCCCGCCGCCGAGATCCGAGATCAGGTCGGCGGCGGCGCCGGCCGAGCGGGTGTCGTTCCACAGCACCGCGTCCCGGATCACCCCGCCGTCCGCGTCCAGGCACACCATGCCCTGCATCTGCCCGGCGATCGAGGCCGCCGCCACGTCGTCCAGTCCGCCGGCCTGTGCGACCGCGTCGGACAGTGCGGCCTCCCACGCGGCCGGCGGCACGGCCGTCCCGGCGGGGTGTGGTGCGCGGCCTTCGCGCACCAGTTCCCCGGTGTCGGCGTCGCGGACGACGACCTTGCACGACTGGGTCGATGAGTCGACCCCGGCGACGAGGGGCACCGGTCCTCCGGGGGTGTCGGGCGCGGACGAGCGCGCCGGCTGCGTCGCAAAGATCATGACACACCCGCTACGGGCCACCGAAGCCGATCGTGAGCGGCCCAGCCGGGGGTCAGGTGGCCGTACAGGTGATGGGCGACGGCGCCTCGACAGTGCCGCCGGGCCAGCCGATCGCGAAGTCCGTCGTCACCGACGCGCCTGGCGGCAGCGCGCCGTTCCAGGGCTGGTTCGTGACGGTCACCATGGCTCCCGGCGGGACGCGGCCGCCGTTCCACATCTGCACCCAGCTCAGACCGTTGGGGACCTTGAAGGTGACGGTCCACGAGGAGATGGGCAGCGTTCCCGTGTTCCGCACCGTCAGTTGGCCGTATGAGGCCGCCGTCCACGACAGGATGAAACGGATCGTCGCTTCGCACGAGCGCGTGCCGGTGGACGGCGACGGGCTGGGCGAGGGGGAGGGGCTGGGCGAGGGGGAGGGACTGGGCGAGGGGGAAGGGCTGGGAGAGGGGCTCGGTGACGGTGAAGGACTGGGCGTTGGCGAGGGGCACGGCGAGGCACTGGGCGAAGGGCTGGGGGAAGGGCTGGGCGACGGTGACGGCGAGGGGCTGACTGGCGGCGTCGGTGAAGGGCTCACCGACGGGGAAGGGCTGACTGACGGTGACGCGCTGGGCGACGGCGTCACTGACGGGCTGGCCGACGCTGACGGGCTGGGCGACGGCGACGGCGACGGCGAAGGGCTGGGCGAGGGGGAGAGGCACGGCGAGGAACCGCCGGACGGCGAGGGGGACGGACCGGCCGACGGCGAGAGCGACGGGCTGGCTGACGGCGAGGCCGGCGGCCAGCCTTCGACGGGCGGGATCCGGATGATCCGGTCGTCGCCGTAGACAGGAGTCCCGCCGGCGTCGTGGTTGCTCGTCGTCACCCAGAGCCAGCCGTCCGGCCCCACGGCCACGGTGCGCAGCCGTCCGTACTTCCCCTGAAGCTCGGCCACCGGGGTGCCCGCCATGCCGCCCGCGACCGGTACCGCCCACAGCCGCGTTCCGCGCAGGGCCGCGGCGAAGACCGTCCCGTTGGCGTACGCGAGGCCGCTGGGCGACGCGTCGGCCGGGCGCCAGGTCACGATCGGGTCGCGCCAGCGTGCGTCTCCGCACACGCCCTGGCAGGACGGCCAGCCGTAGTTGCCTCCCGGGACGATGGCGTTGAGCTCGTCCCAGGCGTCCTCGCCGAACTCGGTGGCGTACAGCCGGCCGCTGTCGTCCCAGGCGAGTCCTTGGACGTTGCGGTGGCCGTAGCTGTAGACCGGCGAGCCGGCGTACGGGTTGTCCGCGGGCACCGTGCCGTCGGGCCTGAGGCGCAGGATCTTGCCGCCCAGGGTGCCGTTCTGCGCGTTGACGGGGGTGCCCGCGTCGCCGGTGGCGACGTACAGCATGCCGTCGGGACCGAACGCGATCCGCCCGCCGTTGCGGGACTGGCCGCGGGGAATGCCGCTGAGGACGACCTGCTGCGTGTTGGGGGCGCCCCACCGGAACCGGACCACGCGATTGTCGGAGGCACTGGTGAAGTAGACGTAGATGAACTGGTCCTGAAGGAAGGCGGGGGACAAGGCGATGCCGAGAAGGCCGCCGTCGCCCGTCGTGTACACGTTCGGGATGGTGGTCACCCGTGTGGGCGTGTATCCCGGATACACCCGCCAGATGTCCGCGGTGGTGCGTTCGGTCACGAGGGCGCTGCGGTCCGGCAGGAAGGCCATTCCCCAGGGTGACTGCAGTCCCGTGATGGAGACCTGCGCCCTGGTGAAGTCGAACCCGCCGGTGGCCGCTCCCGCGGGGACCGGCCGGGTCGCGACGAGCACCGCGGCGGCGGTCACGACGCAGAGGACGGCCGCGAGTGCCGCGGACAGACGCTTGGGCATCACGTGCTCCCGGGAGGAGACGGGGACCGCATACCGGCTTGTCAATCATCGAAAGCGTCCGCCGCGCCAGAGGCAACGGACCGGCGGGAGGCCGTCCGGCGGCCTGCGTGTTCGTCCGCCGAAGGGGCCCGGGTGAGGAAACTTTCAGACCCGGCGGCGGTGAGGGTCAGCGGGCTGCGGGCCGGACGCGGATGATCCGGTCGTCGTCGGGGGCCGGGCTCCCGCGGCCGTCGCGGTTGCTCGTCGCCACCCACAGCGAGCAGTCCGGCCCGACCGCCACGGCGCGCAGCCGCCCGTACGTCCCCTGGAACTCGGCCACCGGGGTGCCCACCGTGCCGTCGCTGATCGGCACCGTCCACAGCCGCGTCCCGCGCAGCGCCGCGGCGAAGAGCGTGCCCTTGGCGTACGCGAGGCCGCTAGGCGACGCCTCGGAGGGACTCCAGGTCACGAGGGGATTGGTGAAGCGCGGGTCGGAGCACACGCCCTCACAGATCGGCCAGCCGTAGTCGCGGCCGGGGAGGATGCGGTTGAGCTCGTCAAAGGTGTTCTGGCCGAACTCGGTGGCGTACAGCCGGCCGCTGTCGTCCCAGGCGAGTCCTTGGACGTTGCGGTGGCCGTAGCTGTAGACCGGCGAGCCGGCGTACGGATTGTCGACGGGCACCGTGCCGTCGGGCCTGAGGCGCAGGATCTTGCCGCCCAGGCTGTTCAGGTTCTGCGCGTTGGCCGAGTTCCCGGCGTCGCCCGTGCCCACGTACAGCCTGCCGTCCGGGCCGAACGCGATCCGCCCGCCGTTGTGGGTCTGGGCGCGGGGGATGCCCGTGAGGATCGGCTGCTGCGTCTGGGGCGAGCTCAGCCGGAACCGGACCACCCGGTTGTCGGAGGCGCTCGTGTAGTACGCGTAGACCCACTGGTCCAGGGCGTAGACCGGGGAGACCGCGATGCCGAGCAGGCCGCCCTCGCCCCCGGGCGACACGTTCGGGACCGTGGCCACCTTCACGGGCGCGGATCCGCGGCGCACCCGCATGATGTCCGCCGTGTCGCGCTGGGAGACGAGGGCGCTGCCGTCGGGCAGGAAGGCGATCCCCCAGGGCGCCCGCAGTCCCGTCGTGACCACCTGCGGGTGGGCGAAGTCGTATCCGCCGGTGTCCGCGCCGGCGGGCACCGGCCGGATCGCGACGAGAGCGGCGGACGCGGTCACCGCGCTGAGCGCGGCCGAGAGCGCCACGACGAGACGCTTGGGCATGAGAGGCTCCCGGTGCGGGACATGGGCTTACGGCTCGTGACCGTACAACTCGCGGACCGGGGAATCCGCCCGCCGCGCCGGTGGGGACGGACAGGCGTCACGCCGGCCGTCCGAGCGGTGACCGCCAGGTGGTCAACCGGGCTGAGCTGCTCGATCCCGGTCCTGGAGATCCCGCCGTGGGGGAGCGGCCGGCGCATGCCGGGTGTCTGCCGCGGCCCGGACGCGGGTCAGGGACGCGAGCGCGAGCAGCAGCAGGAGAGCGCAGGCCCAGGCGAACCAGTCGCCGAACCGGGTGTAGGGCGTTTCGGCCGACCGGGTGGGCAGCGCGGTGAGGACGGACACGAACGGCGCGTCAGCGCTGTGCGCCTCGGCCCGGATCCGGCCGTTGGCGTCGCTCACGACCAGGTCGCCGTCCCGCGCGGCCCGCGCCACCGTGAGCCCGGTCTCGACGCCCCGGGTGACCGCCATCCTGCCGTGCAGCCAGCGGTCCCGATCGAAGTCCCAGGCGGGGACGAAGACGGCCGTGGCGCCGCTCCTGCGGTAGTCGCGCACCAGACCGGGCAGATCGAGGTCGAAGCAGATCGCGATCCCCCAGCGGAGGCCCGAACCGGGCACGAAGGCCTTGCGGTTCCCGGGCCGGAACTCGCTTTCCAGCCCGGGGATGAGGTGGTGCTTGAAGTACTCGACCGGCCGGCTCCCGTCGGCGGGGAAGTCGACGGCCGCGTTGCGGAGGCCATCGGAGCGCTTGAGGATCAGCCCGGCGATGATGTCGACGTGGTGGTCGGCGGCGAGCCGCGCCAGCGGCGCGGCCAGGACGGGCAGCGTCGCGTCGTCGGCGACGAAGACCTTCTCCGGCATGACCACGACCCGCGCGCCGCGTGCGGCGAGGTCCGGGATCCGCGCCGTGTACCGCCCGAGGAGGGCACGTCCCTCCGCCGAGGCGACCGGGACCGAGCCGTTCCGGTCGGCGGCGAGAAGCGCCACCTTCTCCGAACCCGAGCCGTCCCCGCCCGATCCGTTCCCGCCCGAGCCTTCCCCGTACGGCAGGCGCAGCCGCCAAGCGCCGTACCCCACGGCCAGGATCAGGACGACCGCGGCGGTGACCGCCACCCGCAGCCGCCCGCCCGTACGCGGTGCGGAGAACGCGGCGACGGCCGCGGGAACCCCGAGGACCAGGAACGTGACCCCCCACGGTCCGGTGACCGAGACGGTCTGCAGGACTGGAAGGACGTCGGCCTGGGTGTAGGCCATGCTCCACCACGCCCCGTTCGGCGACAGCACCGAGAACGCGTACTCGACGGCGACCCAGGCCGCCGGCACGACGGCGGCGGCCGTCAGCGGACGTCCCCTCAGCACCAGCGCCCGGTACGCCAGGACGACCAGCCCGAACAGCAGCGCCGACCCGACGATCAGCGACACGACCATCGGCGGCGGGATCCGCACCGTGTCGAGGAAATAGCCCCACATCGCCGTCTCGCCGCCGAGCCATGCGGCCGACGCCGCGAGGAACGCGGTGCGAGCGCCGACGTGGTGGGCGAGGACGAGCACCGGCAGCGGTGCGAGCCAGGTGAGCCAGGGCACCGGCGTGAGCCCGGTGCCGAGATGCAACAGCGTCGCCGACAGCGCCGTGGCGGCGAGAGCCACGGTCAGACGCCGAATCGGTGAATTCATCGTGCAGCCTCCTTTTCTCAGCCGCCCCGACCTTCCAGGACCCGGCCTGGACGCGCATCACCGGAGGGAGCGGTCCGGGTGCCGGTCGCAGGGACCGGGGCCGCTCGGAGAGTCGTGGCTGCGGGTCTCACTCGAAGGAGTGAGACGGTCGTCAGCCGAGCGGCGGAGGCGACGGCGGGGGCCGCGCGCATAGTCTTGCCGGGTTCTCTCCGACAACCCCGGAGCCGGTCATGCGGGCGAGCATCCTGAGCCCATCGAGGGCCGACGTCGCGATCGCCGTCGTCGTCACCGTGATGACGGTGACGCCCGTCCTGGTCCCGTACCGGCAGCCGTGGTGGGCCGTGGCGCTCGCCGTCCTGATGTCGGTGCCGGTGCTGTGGCGGCGCCGCGCCGTTCTCCCCGCCGGGGCCGTCGTGGGCTGCGCCACGACCGTCCTGGCGATCGCGGTGAAGCCGCTGCCGCACTCCGGGGCTCTGGTGCTGCTGCTGCCCTACGGCGTGCTGGTGTGCACCTACACGTTCGCGGCGGCGGACCTCTCCCGGGCGCGGCGCGCCGGGGGCGTCGCGGGTCTCGCCGCCGGCGTGGCCGTGTCGCTCGTCGTCCCGCAGGAGAACCTGGAGACCTACCGTTACCTCCTCACCGCGATCGTCGCCGCGTACGCGCTTGGTGTGAGCGCACGGGCCCGGCGGGCGGGCCGGGAGGCCGAACGGGAGCGGGAAGCGCGCGTCCGCGAGGAACGCGCCGCCGCGGTCGCACGCGAACGTACCCGGATCGCCCGCGACATGCACGACATCGTCACCCACTCGGTCGGGCTCATGGTGATCCAGGCGGAGACCGGCCCGCTGGTGGCGCGCGACCACCCGGAGAAGGCCGAGGCGGTCTTCGAGGCGATCGCGGCGGCGGGGCGGGACGCGATCGGCCAGCTCCGGCTGATCCTCGGCGCGCTGCGCGGAAGCGAGGGGCCCGGTGGCCCGGCTCCGGCCCGGGGGCCGCAACCCGGGCTCGACGCCCTGCCCGGCCTGCTGGACAACGCCCGCCGGGCGGGCCTGGACGTCTCCGCCGACGTGCGGGGCGAGCCACGGCGCCTTCCCTCCGACGTGGACGTCGCCGCGTACCGGATCGTCCAGGAGGCGCTGACCAACACGATCCGGCACGCCGGCGCGAGCACCGTCCGCGTACGGGTCCGCTGGTCGGGTGACACCCTGGAGGTCGAGGTCGCCGACGACGGCCGGGGTGTGCGGGAGCTACGGGAAGGACACGGCATGATCGGGATGCGGGAGCGGGTCACGGCCTGCGGCGGCCGGCTCGCCGTCCGGCCGGGAAACCCGGGGCTCACCGTCGCCGCGACCCTGCCGATCGGCTGACGGCGTGCTGCGCGTGCTCGTCGCCGACGACCAGGACCTGTTCCGCGGCGGCTTCGCGATGATCCTCGGCGCCCACGACGACATCGCCGTGGTCGGCGAGGCGGCCGACGGCGCCGAGGCCGTGGCGAAGGCGGTCGAACTGGAGCCGGACGTGGTGCTCATGGACATCCGGATGCCCGGCATGGACGGGGTCGAGGCCACCGCGCGGGTGTGCCGCAGGACCGGCGCGAAGGTGCTGGTCCTGACGATGTACGACGTCGACGAGTACGTCTACGACGCCCTGCGCGCCGGGGCCAGCGGTTTCCTGCTCAAGGACGTGCGCCGGGACGAGCTCGTCCGCGCCGTCCGCCTGGTCGCCGAGGGGGAGTCGCTGCTGGCCCCCGCGATCACCCGGCGCCTGGTCGCCGAGTTCGTCGGGCGTGGACGTGCCCGGCCCCGGCTACAGCGGCGGCTCGCCGAGCTCACCGACCGGGAGACGGACACACTGCGGCTGCTCGCACGGGGCCGGTCCAACGCCGAGATCGCCGCGGATCTGGTCGTCTCCGAGCACACGGTCAAGAGCCACGTGAGCAACCTGCTGACGAAACTGGACCTGCGCGACCGCGCCCAGGCCGTCGTCTTCGCGTACGAATCCGGACTGGTCGTCGCCGGCGAGCAGGAGATGCCCCGCAGCGACCGGCGCTGACGGAGCGGTGCCGCTTCCTGACGAGGTCGTATTGATCTACATTGTAAAGGTGGCAGACTGGTCGACATGCGTGCGAGCCGGTTGCTGTCCCTGCTCCTGTTACTGCAAACCCGCAACAGGGTGACCGCCGCCGAACTCGCCGAAGAGCTCGAAGTATCGGTCCGCACCGTCTACCGGGACGTCGAGGCGCTTTCCGCCGCCGGAGTGCCGGTGTACGCCGACCGCGGGCCGCTGGGCGGCTACCGGCTGCTCGACGGCTACCGCACCCGTCTCAACGGGCTGACCGCGGAAGAGGCGTCCTCGCTGTTCCTGGCGGGTCTGCCGGGGCCGGCCGCCGAGCTGGGACTGGGCGAGTTCGCGGCGGCGGCGGAGCTGAAGCTGCTGGCCGCGCTTCCGCCCGGACCGCGGTCGCACGCGGCGCGGATGCGGGAGCGGTTCCACCTCGACGTGCCGGGGTGGTACCGCAGCGCCGACGAGGCGCCGTTCCTCACGGAGGTCGCGGAGGCGGTCTGGGAGGAACGGGTACTCCGCACGCGGTACCGCCGCTGGGGACCGGCCGAGGTCGAACGCCTGCTGCATCCGTACGGCCTGGTGCTGAAGGGCGGCTCGTGGTATTTGGCCGCGGCCTGTTCGGGCACGGTGCGGACCTACCGGGTGAGCCGGATCATCGAGGCCGAGGTCCTCGGCGAGCGCTTCGAACGGCCGCCGGACTTCGACCTCGCGGAGTTCTGGCGCGACTTCGCCGAGGAGTTCGCCGCCCGCATGTACACCGCCGAGGCGGTCGTACGGCTCGCACCCGGTGGGGAGGACCTGTTCCGGTACACCCTCGGCGGCGACGTCGTGGACAAGGCACTGGCGAACGGGCATGCCGAGCCCGGCGGGTGGACGCGGCTGACGGTGCCGATCGAGTCGCTCACGCACGCGCGATGGCTGCTGCTGCGCCTGGGCACCCTGGTCGAGGTGCTGGAACCGGCCGAGTTGCGCGCGTTGATGGCCGAGGCCGTCGCGGACCTGTCCCGCCTGTACGGCACGCGGCAGGAGCCCGGCACGGCAGGATAAGCGCATGTCAGAG
The DNA here is from genome assembly GCF_014161435.1 of Microbispora sp. H10949. NCBI lineage: Bacteria > Bacillati > Actinomycetota > Actinomycetes > Streptosporangiales > Streptosporangiaceae > Microbispora > Microbispora sp. H10949. The sequence goes on from NZ_JABBWZ010000005.1 coordinate 89,668, forward strand.
ATCACCGGCAGACGGTGGAACGGCAACATCCACTATCACCCCCGCATCCTGCGCGCGGTTTCCGGCGGGGCCCGGCGCGCCCTCGACGTGGGCTGCGGCGAGGGCATGCTCGCCCGCGAACTCCGGCGGACGGTGCCGGAGGTCGTCGGCATCGACCTCGACGCGCCCAGCATCGAGCAGGCCCGTGAGCACCCCGGCGACGTCGACTACATCCTCGGCGACTTCCTCACCCACCCCTTCGAGCCGGCCTCGTTCGACGCCGTCGTCTCCGTGGCCACCCTGCACCACATGGACGCCGCGACCGGGCTGGCCCGCATGCGCGACCTGCTGCGTCCCGGGGGCGTCCTGGCCGTCGTCGGCCTGGCCCGCAGCACCATGCCCGCCGACCTGCCGCACGACCTGGCCGGAACCGTCCTCGGCGCCTTCTTCCGCGCCACGAAGGGCCACTGGCAGCATCCGTCCCCCATGGTGTGGCCGCCGCCGGTGACGTTTGCGCAGATGCGGCGGCTGGCCGCCGAGCTGCTGCCCGGCTCCCGGTATCGCCGTCACCCGCTGTTCCGCTACAGCATCGTCTGGCGCAAACCCCAGGCCTGAGCCGGGCCCGGCCGCCCGACCGTCAGCCGTCGAGCAGCGCGTGGCCGCGAGGCGTACGGACGTAGAGCACGGCCCGGCCGACCCGGTGCTTGGTCACCAGACCGGCCGACAGCAGCAGAGTGAGCTGCTCGGAGACGCTCGCCGGCGCCAGGCCGGTGCGGCGGGCCAGGTCGGTGGTGGAGGCGGGGGCGTCGAGCTCGCCGAGCAGCAACGCGCGGGAGCGGCCGATGACGGCGGCGAGCGCGCCGGGGACGGGCGCGGTGCCGCGCTCCCACAGGGTGGCGATGGCGCGCACCGGATAGGTGATGGCCGCCTGGCCGGGGGAGTTGGTGCGATAGAGCAGGTGGGGCCAGACGAAGACGGACGGGGCCAGCAGCAGGCCCTCGCCGTTCAGGGTCCGGGACAGCTCCTCCGGTCGATCCTCCAGGTGGAGGGTGCGGTCCTCCCAGCGGATAGCCGGATGCATGTCCGTGAACACGCCGGCGGGGCCGCGTTCGGCGAACTGCCGGGTGCGGTAGAGCAGGTCGCCTTCGAGCAGGTTGCGCATGCGCGCCCAGTGCGGAGCCAAGGCGAGCCGCCAGAACGCCTCGACGGCGCGCACCAGCCGGTCGAGGCCCCGGGCCGGATCCCGGTACAGCTCCAGGGCGCCGCCGGTCAGCGAGCCCGGGGCTTCGTCGGCCATGCGGCCGAGAATGGGCGAACTCCACCCTGGTCACCACCCCCGCACACGACTACGTGAGCGCCCTGAAGCAGGGGTCCGGCGGCGACATCGGCATCCACGGCAGCATCGCGCTGGCCCGCTCGCTGCTGAGGGCCGAGCTCGTGGACGAGCTGCGGCTGGTCGTCGCGCCGGCGGTGGTCGGCCACGGCAGGCGGGTGTTCGACGGCGGTGACGTCCGGTCGTGGCACCTGGCCGAGGTCGAACGGGGCAAGAACGGCACGCTGTTCCTGGACTACAGCCGCTGAGACTCCGTTCAAGCGGCGGCGCGGCGTACCGGGCGGTCGCGCCTTCAACCCACCCGTCTAGGCGCCCTTGATCTTGTGACACGATCGCGGAATGCTGCGACTCACCGATTTCATCATCGACTGCCCGGACACGATGAAGCTGGCGGCCTTCTACTCCGAGGTGACGGGTCGCCCGATCAAGGAAGGCAGCCACGAGGACTGGGCCGGCATCAAGTTCGGCGAGATCGAGCTGGCCTTCATCCGGGTGGACGACTACCGCGCTCCTCAGTGGCCCGACAGTGAGCACCCCAAGCAGTTCCACCTCGACTTCGAAGTGGACGAGATCGAGTCCGAGCAGCGCCGCGTCCTCGACCTCGGCGCGACGCTGCAGCAGGACTTCTTCGGCCCCAACGGCTACGGCTGGCGGGTTTACACCGACCCGATCGGCCACCCCTTCTGCCTGTGCCGCAACAAGGGCGTCATCTGGACCGACCAGGGCCTGATGATCTGACCAAAGCGCGACTAGGGCCTGTCTTGAAGCCATCTGCCCTGCTGCGCGACGACTTTGAGAGTGGCCCGGGCCGGCACGCCGATTCGCTTCGAGCGAGCAGGGCCACCACTACGGGGCCCCCGCCACTTCCGCGCCCGAATCAGGGCGTCACGCGAGCAGGCCGTGGCGCCGCGGCTCGGAGCCTGGCGGCTGCCGCACAGCATCACCGGCCCCGTTCAAGCTGTCCTCGCTCTGTGTCCCAACGCCCCGAACCGAGCTGCAAAGGGCCGGAGTGCCCCTACGAACACCCGGGCTGTGAGTGAAGGCGACGGCGTGCTCAGGCAGCGGTGACCACGTCTGCGTGAGCGGCCCGCAGCAGGGTGCGGGCGGCGTCCTTGGCGTGACGGGCGGGCTCTGGAGACCCGGAGATGGCCGCTGTGGTCATCGCGCCCTCGGCGAGGGGAACGAGCTGGTCGGTCAGCCGCGTGGGCGCGTCGGCGGCGGCCACGAGATCGGCGAGATAGCGCCGGAAGGCATCCTTGTGGGCCTTCGCGATGTCGGCCACGGCCTGGGACGTCGCTCCCAGTTCCCCGAAGGAGTTGATGAAGCCGCAGCCGCGGTAGTCCGGCTCGCTGAACCAGCGGTACAGCCAGTCGAAGACCGCCAGAATCCGCTGCGTAGGTGAGTCGTGGGCATCCACGTACCGAGCCAGATCATGGAGCCACCTCGCGTCCCGCCGCTTCAGGTACGCCTCGACGAGGGTGTCCTTGGAAGGGAAGATCTGGTACAGGCGCTTGAGGGGCACGCCGGAGGCGGTGCGGATCGCATCCATTCCCACCGACTGTATGCCTCGGCCGTAGAACAGTTCCTCGGCAGCGTCGAGGATCCGCTGCTCAGTCGTTTCGAGCTCCACTTCGATCACCCATTCTCGAAAACGAACGTTCTCTTACGGGACCGCGCTCCAGGTCGCAAGGTACATTCCCCGGCGTGGGCCTGACCGTCGCCGTAACGCGGCCTGCCCGGATCCACGGCGCGGGGGCGGGCGTCAGAGGCCGAGGTCGCTCAGGCCGGGGTGGTCGTCGGGGCGGCGCCCGAGGGGCCAGTGGAACTTGCGCTCCGACTCCTTGATGGGGAGGTCGTTGATGCAGGCGTAGCGCAGTCGCATCAGGCCGTTGTCGTCGAACTCCCAGTTCTCGTTGCCGTAGGAGCGGAACCAGTTGCGTGAGTCGTCGTGGCATTCGTAGGCGAAGCGCACGGCGATGCGGTTGCCGTCGAACGCCCACAGCTCCTTGATGAGCCGGTACTCCAGCTCCCGGTTCCACTTGCGGGTGAGGAAGGAGATGATCTCGTCACGGCCAGTGGCGAACTCCGCGCGGTTCCTCCAGCGCGAGTCCACGGTGTATGCGAGGGCGACCTTCTGCGGGTCGCGGGTGTTCCAGCCGTCTTCCGCCAGGCGGACTTTCTGGATGGCGGTCTCCCGGGTGAACGGCGGGAACGGAGGGCGTGCTTCGTCAGTCATGTCGCTGCCTTGGGCCTGTGCGAGAACGAACGTTCTCACCATCAAGCACGACCGTACGAGAACGATTGCTCTCGCACAAGACCGACACGACCACGACCTGGCAGCCCTCCCCGTCGGCGACGAAGCAGGTGAAGCGATGCCCGTCGATGTCGGTGAAGCGCAACTGCACGCCGGGATGAGGCCGTTCTTCGGCGACGATGACGCGCATGCCCTTGGGTCGGCCGGTCAGGTCGGGAATGCCGGTGAGCACACCCAGATGGACCATTTCGGCTACATGGAAGGCGCTATCCGGTCCGGCGAGTGGGCCGCCCGGCTGCTCCTCGACCAGCTCTGACCAGCTCTGCCGGTCGCTGACCGAACCGGTCCTGCAAGAACGGCACGCTGTTCCTGGACTACAGCCGCTGAGACTCCGTTCAAGCGACGGCGCGGCGTACCGGGCGGTGACCCCGGTACGCCGCGCCGCGGTCGTCTTCAGGAGGCCCGGGTCACCGGGTGGTGCAGACGGTGCCGTTCAGGGTGAAGGCGGTGGGCAGGACGTTGGGGCCGCTGTAGGCGCCGACGAAGCCGATGGAGGTGGCGGCGCCGGAGGCGAGCCTGCGGTTGTCCGGGGTGCTGGTGACCGTCACCGTCCTCCCGCTCTGCGTCCAGCTGGCGCTCCATCCGCTGCTGACGCTCTGCCACGTGGTGGGCCAGGTGAAGCCGAGGGTCCAGCCGTCGAGGGCGGCGGTGCCGGTGTTGGTGATCTCGACGTTGCCGACGAACCCGCTGCCCCAGTCGGTGGTGTCCGTCAGGCGTACGGAGCAGGAGCTCTCGGCGGGAGAGCCGGTGGTGAAGGTGAGCGGCGCGGAGGCCCAGGAGACGCGCCCGGCGGTGTCGCGGGCGATCACGTTGACCGTGTATCGGGTGCCGGGAACGAGGTTGTGGACCACGTAGGAGGTGACGGAGGTCTCGCCGAGCTGTTCGGTGACGGCGCCGTTCTGGCGGTGGATCTCGTACTTGGCGACGGGAGCGGCGCCCGGTGCGGCGGCGGGCCAGGAGATGGTGGCGGTCCTGTCGGTGACACCGCTGACGGTGGGCTGCCCGGGAGCCGCGGGAGCGCCCGTGGCCGCCGCCGCGGGGTGCAGCACCAGCGTGCTCACCGAGTACGGCGGGAGGGTCTGGGTGGTGGCGGTGCCGTCGTGGCCGGTGGTGACGGACGTCGCGCCGTTGGTGAGGCTGGACACCGTGGGCGCCTCGTCGGCGGGGGCGAACCCGGCGTACCCGATCTTCACCTGGCGCTCGCTGTCGGGGTCGCGGTTCACCAGCAGCACGGCGAGGTCGCCGTTGGGGCGGCGGACGGCGTGCGCGGCGACCAGCGGCTCGTCGGTGGCCGCGCGGACGAACTGGTCGCCGGGATGCGCGAACGCGCTGACCATGGAGATCGCGTGGTAGGGGGCGAAGGGCGTGTTGAAGGGGGGTTCGCAGACGTCGCCCGTGCAGCCGGCGCTGGACAGCATGCCGAAGTCGCCGTAGTCAGTGTGGCCGGCGACGGTGCTGACGGTGCCGATGCCGTTGTGGACGTTCCACCAGTCGATCGTGAACAGTCCCTGTTCCATGAGAGCCGCGTAGGCGTCGGCGGCGAACAGCGCGGCGGGCTGCGTGTTGTACGCGATCCCGCTGTTGATCTCGGTCATGGCGATGCCGATGTCACCGGCGCGGGCGCCCGCGTGCTTGGCGATCTGCTGCTTGACCATGTAGATCATGTCGGGGATGTGCGCGGTCTTGGTGAGGACGTCGGCGACGTCGGTGTGCGGGGGATACCAGTGCAGGATGACGAAGTCGATCTTCGAGGCGGCGATCGACAGGACGGTGTCGTTCCAGGTGGCCTGGTCACCGTCGGCGACGATGCCGTCGGGCCAGTTGGCGGGGGAGGTGAGCACCGCGCCGATCTTGACGGTGGGATCGACGGCCTTCATGGCGTCCGAGTACTTCACGACGTTCCTGGCGTACTCCGCCGGGGTCTTGTCGGTGTGGTCGTCGGCCTCCCAGTCGGCGCCGTAGTGGCCGTTGCCGTAGTTCTCGTTGCCGATCTCCCAGTACTTGACGCCGTACCCCTTGGTGACGTTGGCGTACTTGACCCAGTCGGCGGCCTCCTCGGCGGTGCCGGTGCCGTAGTTGGCGATGACGATCGGCTGCGCGCCGGTGCGCTGCGCCCCACGGATGAAGGTGTCGAAATCGGTGTTGGGCGCGACATAGCCGCCGGGGGCGGTGTGGGTCTTCCAGTGGTAGATGTCGGCGTACGACCCGCCGGGGTAGCGCAGCATCTTCACACCGGCGGCCTTGAGGAGGTCCGCGGTCTCGTTCGTTCCGAGGTTGGAGTCCCAAATCGCGTGGTTGGTGCCCACCGCGGTGTCGGACGCGACCGCCAGGGCCGCGCGGGTGTTGACGGTGACGGTGACCGGCGTCGTCTCGGCGCCGGCGGAGGGGATTCCCGCGAGGGTCTGGGCGGCCACCGCTGCGCCCATGAGGAGCGCGAGGGCCGGCCTGGAGGTGCGCAGGGTGCTCATGACGTCCCTTTTCTGGAGGATCTTGCGGTGCGATGGTGATCAGGCCGTGTGGAACGGTCAAGGAGAGCGCCTAGTGCGCAGTCATGAGCTGCGGGGGAGTTAGGCGGGGCGTGCAACTTTCATTCGCCTGGTCTCACCGCCGGCGCGGGTGGATCGGCGGAATGTCGGTGGAGTTCGGCAGGATGGCCCCATGGCTTCCTGGCAGGAGATCGAGAAGGAGAATCCCACGCTGGCGGCGCGAGTGCTGGCGAGCATGGGAAAGGGCAGGCACAAGACCATGGCGACGCTGCGGCGGGACGGCTCGCCGCGCATCAGCGGGACCGAGGTGGAGTTCAAGAACGGGGAGGTGTGGCTGGGGTCGATGCCGGGGGCGATGAAGGCGCTCGACCTGCGCCGCGATCCGCGGGTGGCGATCCACGGCCCCTCGGTCGACCCGGACGAGGCGGATCCGGCCTCCTGGGACGGCGAGGCCAAGCTGGCCGGCCGGGCCGTCGAGGTCACCGACCCGGCCGTGCGTGAGGCGTTCGGCGGGCCGCCCGGGCAGGATTTCCACCTGTTCCGGGTCGACGTGACCGAGGTGGTCTACACACGCGTCGACGAGTCGGGGGAGCATCTGCTGATCGAGATGTGGCACGAGGGCGCCGGTCACCGGGTGGTCCGCCGCCGCTGACCCCTCCCCTCAGCAGGGGAGGGTGGTGCCCGGAAGGGGCGTCAGGACCTGAAGTGGGTGGGCATGTTCTGCCCGACCAGGCAGACGGCGGGCCGGGACCCGCAGACGAGGGCCTGCCCGGCATAACCGCCGACGTCGGTGACCACATGCTGGGTCCGGCCCATGACGAAGGTGGGGGCCTGCAGGCCGTTGAGGTTCTGGTTGGACCTGCCCGCGCCCGACCGGCCCTGCGCACCGGCCGCGCGCCCGCCGCTGATGACCTGCCCCCCGCCGCCGCCACCGCCGGGGTGGGGCGCGTGGAACGCCGGGGCCGCCGTACGGGGACGGTGCGAGGCGACCCGCAGCCTGGCCGACTGCACCCCGGCCGACTGCATCCCGGCCGACTGCATCCCGGCCGACTGCGCGGCGGAGACCCGCGCGGTTGTGGGCTGGGCGGCGGCGCTTCCCGCCGGTATGACAAGCACGGACACCAGCACAGACACCAAAGCGGGCGTCAGCGCGGTGAGGAGCGCGGCCGCGGGTGGGGCTATCGCCAGGGCCGCGGACGGCCGCCGGATCGCGGGGACCGTCGCTGTGCCTCTCGCGGGGACCGTCGCTGTGCCTCTCGCGGGGGTGGTCGCGGTGTCTCTTGCGGGGACTGTCGTGAGGACCACGGCGCCGCGCGGGCTCCGCGTGCGGTAGCGGGACATCTCGGTGTGTGCCTTCCTGTTCCTGCCCCGGCGCTCGCTGTCGCTCGTTCGGGTTCCGCCGGGACGTGACCCTCCTACCCGGCGGGGATCCCCGGTAGTTGCGCCCAGGGGCCAAGGAGCGGTGCGCTGTCGTCATGCACTCGGCATCACCGGCGCCCGCTGGACCGCCGTGCGGAAGGCCCTGCCAAAGGGACCGCCCCGATGGGCCGGATCGCATCCACGTGCAGCCGCCGGCTACCGGTTACGGCGCCAGGCGACGCTGGCGCCGGACGTGCTGACCGGCGCCTCTTAGTGGACGCTGAAACCGCCGTCGACGCAGATGGCCTGGCCGGTTACGTACGACGCGGCGTCGGAGGCGAGGAAGACGGCCACGCCGTGGAAGTCGCCGGGAACGCCGTTGCGGCCGGTCATGCTCCGGGCGGCCATCGCCTCCACCCGCCCGGGGACGGCCTGGGCGGGCGCGGTCAGCGGAGTCAGCACGAATCCCGGCACGATCGTGTTGGCGGTGACTCCGCGGCCGGACCACGCCTCGGCCTGGGAGCGGGTCAGCCCGCACACGGCGGCCTTGGCCGCGCCGTAGACGCCGCTGTCGCCGAAGGCGCTGATCGACTGCTGGGAGCCGATGTTGATGATCCGTCCCCAGCCTCGGGCGGCCATCCGGGGGCCGAAGTGCTGCCCGAGCAGGAACGGCGCGGTGAGGTTGACGGCGATGGTCTGGTCGTAGTCGCCGGCGGTGAGGTCGGCCATGGGCCTGCGGATGTTGTTGGCGGCGTCGTTGACGAGGATGTCGACGTCACCGAAGAATCCGTCCGCCTGCTCGCACACGCGGGCGATGGCGGCGCGGTCGCCGAGGTCGGCGCTGATCGTCGCCGCGCGCACCCCGTGGCCGTCGAGCCGGGCGGCGGCCTCGGCGAGTTCCCTCTCGCGGCGGGCGACCAGGACCACGGCCGCCCCCGCCCGCCCGAGGGCCTCCGCCATCGCGTATCCGATGCCGGAGCTGCCTCCGGTGACCAGGGCCACCCGGCCGGTCAGCGAGAAGAGCTCTTCGATGTAGATCGGCACATCGGGCGACGCTAGCAGCGGCCCGTCCCGGTCCGGCGTCCGCCCTTGCCTGCTCCGCACCCCGTCCTGGTCGCCCCGCACGCCGCGCCCCGGTCACGTACGCGCCGCACGGAGGGGGCGCGAGGCCTGCGCGCCGCGCGGGCGTCAGCCGGGGTCGGGGAGCCGCCCGGTGGCCGCCGACTCCTCCGTGGCCTCCGTGGCCTCGGCGGCGTGGGCGGCGACACCCGAGGACACGTCGGAGGAGATGTCGTCGATGACGCCGTTCACGGCGTCGGTGACGGTCTCCTCGGCGTGCAGCTCGCGCATCGCGTCCTCGATCTTGCGCATGACCGTCTCCATGGTGCGCAGGGTCTCGGTGTCGAGCCGCCGCAGGAGGCGGACGTAGCCGCCCGTCCCGGCTTCGATGATCTCGCTGGTGAGCCGCCGCCCCGCCTCGGTGAGCTCGACCAGGCGTACGCGGCGGTCGTGGGGGTCCTCGTGCCGGGTGACCAGGCCCTGCGCGACGACCCGGTCGACGATGCCGGTGACGGTCGCCAGGCCGACGCCGAGGTGGCGGGCGAGCTCCTGGCCGGAGGTGGGCCCGGCGAACGTCAGGAACATGACGACCTTGAACTGCTGCATGGTCAAGGTGGACGCCATCAGCGGCATCGAGCGGTCGCGCGCGAAGAAGCGGCCCAGGCTACGCTGGAGATCCGCGAGCCTGGTGATGATCGATCCGCGCTCGGCCTCCTCTTCCGAGGTGTCCGGCTCCGGGGTGGCCTCCACCGCGCCGGCGGCGGGGGCATCCGCGCGGCCGGCCCGGGGGCGGGGGCCGCTCGTCCGGGGCGTCTCCGGGGCCGCGTCCCTGCTCACCTCCCGGCTCGCGTACGGGCCCTCCTCGGGTCCCGTTCCGGTGCGGGGGCGTCGCTCGGCTGCGCTGTCGTTCACGTTCCACCTCTCGTCACGAGAGGTTACCAGCGTTTAATACACCGGCTAAATCTTAGGGTCATGCGAAGTGTTAGGGTTGCCCCAAACACTTCCTCCGTTGTCAGGAGTTCGGATGACCTCCTTGGCCAGGCTGAGCCTCGCCAACCGCGCACTCGTGATCTTGGTCGCGCTGGTACTCGCGGGATTCGGCCTCTTCGCGATCCCCTCGCTGAAGCAACAGCTCTTCCCGTCCCTGGAGTTCCCGGCGGCCTTCGCGGTGGCGAGCTATCCCGGCGCCGCTCCCGACATCGTGGAGGAGCAGGTCACCAAGCCGATCGAGAGCGCCTTCCAGGGCATCGCCGGCGTCACCGACATCACCTCCACCTCCCGCGAGGGGGTGTCGCAGGTGCAGGTCGCCTACGAGTACGGCACCGACATCGACGAGATGACCGGCAAGATGCAGCAGGCCGTGAGCCGGATCAAGGCGCAGCTTCCGGCCGACGTCGACCCCCAGGTGGTGGCGGGCAGCACCGACGACATCCCGGTCATGGCGATCGCCGTGGGCGACGGCGGCGACGAGCACGCCATGGCCGACAAGATCGAGCGCATCATGGTGCCGGAGCTGCAGTCGATCGAGGGCGTCCGGGACGTCACCGTCAGCGGCGCCCGCGAGCAGCAGGTCGTCATCACTCCCGATCAGGGCAAACTGGCCCTGCTGGGGCTGTCGGCCGCCGCGATCCCCGACCTCCTGCGGACCAACGGAGTGTCCATCCCGGCCGGCACGCTGACCGAGGACGGCAAGTCGCTGACCGTGCAGATCGGCGATCCCGTCCGTACGGTGAAGGACCTGGAGAACCTGTACCTCACGCCCGCGAGCACGGCCGGGCAGGCGGGCGCGGGCCAGCGCGGCGCCGGCGCGGGGACGGGTGCGGGCCAGGGATTCCCCGGTCAGGCGTCGGCCGGCCGGGGCGCCGCGGCCGGGGGAGCCGGTGCGGCGGGCGCGGCGGCGCCGGTCCAGGCGCCCAAGCCACCCAAGCCGGTCAAGCTGGGCGACGTGGCCGAGATCAAGGTCGAGAACGCCACCGCGACCACGCTCACCCGCACCAACGGCACCCCGAGCCTCGGCGTCTCGATCACCATGGTTCCCGACGGGAACGCGGTGCAGATCTCCCACGACGTCAACGACACCCTTCCCGGGCTGACCCGCGCCCTCGGCGACAGCGCCGAGCTGAATGTCGTGTTCGACCAGGCGCCGTACGTCGAGAGGTCCATCGAGGACCTCGCCACCGAGGGCCTGCTGGGCCTGGCGTTCGCCGTACTCATCATTCTGGTGTTCCTGCTGTCGGTGCGTTCGACGCTGGTCACGGCGGTGTCCATCCCGTTGTCGGTGGTGATCGCGCTGATCGCGCTGTGGGCGGGTGACTACTCGCTGAACCTGCTGACGCTGGGCGCGCTGACGATCGCGGTCGGCCGGGTGGTCGACGACTCGATCGTGGTCCTGGAGAACATCAAGCGTCATCTCGCCTACGGCGAGGAGAAACGGCGGGCGGTCCTGACGGCCGTGCGCGAGGTGTCCGGCGCGGTCACCGCCTCCACGCTGACCACGGTCGCGGTGTTCCTGCCGATCGGCTTCGTCGGCGGGCTGGTCGGGGAGCTGTTCAGCTCCTTCGCCATCACGGTCACCGTGGCGCTGCTGGCGTCGCTGCTGGTCGCGCTGACCGTCATCCCGGTGCTGGCGTTCTGGTTCCTCAAGGCGCCGGAGCTCACCCCGCAGGAGGCGCAGGCCGTACGCGAGGACGCCGAGCGCCGGGAACTGCGCAGCCCGCTGCAGCGGATCTACCTGCCGGTGCTGCGCTTCGCGACCCGGCGGCGCCTGGTGACGGTGCTCATCGGCGTCGTGGTGTTCGCCGCGACGATGGCGCTGGCGCCCAAGCTGAAGACCAACTTCCTCGACTCCTCCGGCAACGACACCACGCAGATCAGCCAGCGGATGCCGGCCGGGACCGACCTCGCGACCACCGACGCGGCGGCCAAGAAGGTCGAGGAGGTGCTGGCCGCCGACAAGGACGTGAAGTCCTACCAGGTGACCGTCGGGGGCGGCAACCGCTTCCTCGGGGGGCTGGGCGGCTCCGCCGACCGCGCCTCCTACTCCGTCACCCTGGAGGAGGGCGTGGACACGCCCGTCCTGGAGGAGCGGCTGCGGGAGCGGCTGAAGGGCATGACCGGCATCGGCGACATCACCGTCGGCGGCAACGGCGGCGGCGGGTTCAACTCCGACCAGGTGCAGGTCATCGTGCAGGGGGCGGACCAGGACGCGCTGAAGACGGCCGCCGCGTCGGTCCGCGACGCCATGGCCGGCGTGGGCGGCCTGCGGGACGTCACCTCCAACCTCGAAGACAGCATCCCCCGGGTCGAGGTGCACGTGGACCGCGAGAAGGCCGCCGCCCGCGGCCTCACCGAGGCCACCGTCGGGCAACTGGTCGCGCAGGCGTTCCGCGGCGCGCCGGTCGGCTCGATCGACGTGGACGGCCGCTCCAGCGACGTGATCCTGCGCGGGGCCGGCGACGCCCCCGACGACCTCGCCGCGATCAAGAAGCTGACCGTTCCGACCGCGACCGGCCTGGTGAAGCTGTCCGACGTGGCCGACGTCGTCCGGGCCGACGGGCCGACCCAGATCACCCGCCAGGACGGCGACCGCACCGCGACCGTGTCGGGCGCGGCCGACGCATCCAACCTGGGCGCGATCACCACCAAGGTCACCGAGAAGCTCAAGACGATGACGCTTCCGGCCGGGGTGACGTACAAGATCGGTGGCGCGAGCTCCGACCAGCAGAAGGCGTTCGCCGACCTGGGCATGGCGATGCTGATCGCCATCGCGATCGTCTTCATGATCATGGTGGCGACGTTCCGCAGCCTGGTGCAGCCGCTGATCCTGCTGGTGTCGATCCCGTTCGCGGCGACCGGCGCCATCGGGCTGCTGCTGGTCACCGACACCGCGCTCGGCGTGCCCGCCCTGATCGGCATGCTGATGCTGATCGGCATCGTCGTCACCAACGCCATCGTGCTGATCGACCTGATCAACCAGTATCGCGAGCAGGGGCTCGGCGTGACCGAGGCGGTCATCGAGGGCGGGCGGCGCCGCCTGCGTCCCATCCTGATGACCGCGATCGCGACGATCTGCGCGCTCACCCCGATGGCGCTGGGCGTGACCGGGTCGGGCGGGTTCATCTCCCAGCCGCTGGCCATCGTCGTGATCGGCGGCCTGCTCTCCTCCACCCTGCTCACGCTGGTCCTGGTGCCCGCCCTCTACGTCATCGTCGAACGGCTGAAGGAGCGCATGCGCCGCACTCCCGCGCGGCCCGGCGGCGACGACGGCGAGGTCACGGTGTACGACGAGGAGGCCCTCGAACCCGCCCGATGAGAGCTCCGTCAGGGTCCCGGTGACGGCCCTGTGCAGGCACCATGGAGGAAGGGAGGACCCCGGGACGGTCCCCGCGACGACCGTCCCGGGGTCCTCCCGCGTCCGGCGTCCGGCGGACCTCAATAGACTGGGCCAACGTGAGTGCCAAGCCGCGTATCCCGAATGTCCTCGCCTCCCGTTACGCCTCGCCGGAACTGGCCCGCCTGTGGTCACCCGAGCACAAGGTGGTGCTGGAGCGCCGGCTCTGGCTGGCCGTGCTCAAGGCCCAGGCCGACCTCGGGATCGACGTACCCGAACAGGCGATCGCCGACTACGAGAAGATCGCCGAGCAGGTCGACCTCGCCTCCATCGCCGACCGGGAGAAGATCACCCGGCATGACGTGAAGGCCCGCATCGAGGAGTTCAACGCCCTCGCCGGGCACGAGCACGTCCACAAGGGCATGACCTCCCGCGACCTGACCGAGAACGTCGAGCAGCTGCAGATCCGCGACAGCCTGCTGCTGGTACGCGACCGGGTCGTGGCGCTGCTGGCCCGCCTGGCCCGCCTGGCCGCCGAGCACACCGGCACGGTCATGGCCGGCCGTTCGCACAACGTCGCCGCCCAGGCCACCACACTCGGCAAGCGCTTCGCCACCGCCGCCGACGAACTGATCGTCGCCTACGAACGGCTGGAGAACCTGCTGGAGCGCTACCCCCTGCGCGGCGTCAAGGGCCCCGTCGGCACCGCGCAGGACATGCTCGACCTGCTCGGCGGCGAGGACCGGCTGGCCGCGCTGGAGGACCGCGTCGCCGCGCACCTCGGCTTCGCCCGCCGCTTCACCAGCGTCGGCCAGGTCTATCCCCGCTCGCTCGACTACGACGTGCTGACCACCCTGGTGCAGCTGGCCGCCGCCCCCTCCTCGCTGGCCAAGACCATCCGGCTGATGGCCGGGCACGAACTGGTCACCGAGGGCTTCAAGGAGGGCCAGGTCGGCTCCTCGGCGATGCCGCACAAGATGAACACCCGCTCCTGCGAGCGCGTCAACGGCCTCGCCGTGGTCCTGCGCGGGTACGCCTCGATGGCCGGGGAGCTCGCCGGAGACCAGTGGAACGAGGGCGACGTGTCCTGCTCGGTGGTGCGCCGGGTCGCGCTGCCCGACGCGTTCTTCGCCTTCGACGGCCTGGCCGAGACCATGCTGACCGTGCTCGACGAGTTCGGCGCGTTCCCCGCCGTCATCGAGGCCGAGCTGGGCCGCTACCTGCCGTTCCTCGCCACGACCAAGATGCTCATGGCCGCCGTGCGGGCCGGGGTGGGCCGCGAGACCGCCCACGAGGTCATCAAGGAGCACGCCGTCGCCTCGGCCCTGGCCATGCGCTCGCGCGGCGCCGGCAACGAACTGCTCGACCGCCTCGCCGCCGACGAGCGCTTCCCGCTCGGCCGCGCCGAACTCGGCGCGTTGCTCGACGACCGGTCCTCCTTCGCCGGGGCCGCCGCCGGTCAGGTCGCGGCGGTCGTCGCGCGGGCCGAAGAGATCACCGCGCGCCATCCCGGCGCGGCCGCGTACACCCCCGGCGCGATCCTGTAGGGACGCCGATGCGGCTGAGCCCGCTGACCAGTGAGGCCGAGGTCGCCGCCGCCTCACGCGACGACGACCTCGTCGTGTGGGCGGCGCAGGGCATGCGGCCCGGCGTCCGCGCCTGGGCGTACGGCGAGGCGGTGGCGGTGGCGAGCCCCGCGGCGGCGCGGCGCGACCGGCTCGCGGTCACGGGCGAGCCGGCCCAGATCGTCCCGCTCCTGCGGCACGCCCTGACCGAGGTAGGCCCGTCGTTCCGGCCGCTCGGCGAGGCCGCCCTCATGGAGGAGGTGGTCCGCGCCACGCCGGAACTGGAGGCGGTGGGTCACTTCACCTGGATGGTGACCGAGAAGCTCGCCCCGCCGCGCGCGGGCGCACCCGGCCTCGCGGACCGCGCGCCGGAAGGGGCGCCGGACGGCTCCTCGGCGGGCGCGCGGCCGGTGGCGGCGGAGGCCGCGTGGCTGGAGCCCGCCGAAGAGCGGGAGGTGGCCGCGCTGCTCGCCGCCGCCCACCCCCGCTCGTACGCCGTGCCGGGACTGCCGGGCGTACGCCGGTGGGCCGGAATCCGCGACGGCGCGCGGGCGCTGCTGGCGGTCGCGGCCGACGCGTGGTCAGCGCCGTCGGTGGGACTGCTCGCCGGTGTCGCGACCGCGGTGCCCGCGCGGGGGCACGGGCTGGGGGAGCGGGTGTGCCGGTTCACGGCGTCCGCGCTGCTCGACGCGCACGGGCGGGTGGCGCTGATGGTGGACGACTGGAACGCCCCGGCGATCGCCGTCTACGAACGGCTGGGTTTCACCCGCCGCGGTCTCGGCGTCGCCGCCGTACGCGGCTGACCCCGGCGTCAGGCGGGCTGGAACAGTTCGATCAGGTTGCCCGCGGGGTCGGCGAGCAGGATCTGCCGCCCGCCGGGGCCGGTGACCACATCGCTCCGGAACGGCAGCCCCGCGGCCCGCAGCCGGGCGACCTCGGTGTCCAGGTCGTCGACGATCAGGTGGACGCGGTTGCGGCCGGCGGCGCCCGCGTCGTCCGGGGTGGCTCGGGCGCCGGAACTGGCGGGCCCGGACAGCAGCAGCCGCAGCGGCCCGCGTACGACGTCGGCGAAGGCGGGCGCGGCGCCGCCCCGCAGGGTGAATCCCAGATGCGTCGTGTAGAAGTCGACGGCCGCCTGGACGTCGTCGACGATGTACCGGACGCCGGCGAACCGGTCGGGCGATGTCATGACTGGGCCTCCTCGGCCGGGTTCTCCCCCGCGGGGTGGGTGAGGACGGGCAGCAGATAGCGGATGCGGGTGTCGATCTCGGCGGCGGCGCGTTCGAACGCCGGGCCGCCGGCCTGGCCCGTCTCGTCGCCGGGGGCGGCCGGGTCGGGGATGCTCCAGTGCAGGCGCCGCGGGTGGCCGCCGAACTCCGGGCAGACCTCACGGACCTTGTCGCACAGGCTGATCACGTAGTCGAAGCGGCGGCCGTTCAGCGTGTCCAGATGCCGGGGACGCCGGTCGGCGATGTCGATGCCGTACCGCCGGCGCAGCACCCGTACGGCGCCGGGGTGCGTGCGGGGCTTGGGGTGGCTGCCCGCGCTGGCCACGTCGGCGCGGTCGCCGGCGCGGTGCCGCAGCAGGGCTTCGGCGACGGGTGAGCGGGCGCTGTTGCCGGTGCACACGAACAGCACCGAGGACGTCACCGCGTCGCCGGCCGCGGCCGCCGGCGGGGCGGGGACCAGGCGGAGCGCGGGATGCAGGGCGGTGCCCGCGGCGGCCAGCGCCTCCGCGCAGCGTTCCAGGTCGAGGCGGTAGTAGCTGTCGCGGCCGTCGTGACTGCTGCGCCGGGCCACGACCAGCCCGGCCGAGCGCAGGAGCCGCAGATGGTAGGAGATCACGTTCTGCGGCTCGCCGACCAGCGCCACCAGTTCCCGCACCCGCAGATCACCGTACGCGAGCTCGCTCAGCAGCCGCCACCGCACCGCGTGCGCGGCCAGCCGGACGAACACCGGCGGGACGGCTTGCGCGGACGGCACCATGACGAGCATGGTACATCAAACTGCTTTGATTGATCTGTCCCTGTGCCGGGCTTGTCGCACCCGTTCAGGCGGCGCGGACGGACTCGGCCAGCCGCGGGTTCAGGCCGTCCAGCACGCCGATCAGATCACGCAGGGTGGTGATCCTCGCGACCGGTTCCGCGGACGAGGTGAACGCGGGGGAGGGCTCGGCGCGGTAGCGGTCCAGCCAGACACCGTGCATACCCACCCGTGCGGGCGCGACGGCGTCGAGCAGCAGGTTGTCACCGACCATCAGCACTTCCTCGGGCCGCAGCCCCAGCTTCGCCGCCGCCCGCAGGTAGCACTCCGGGGCCGGCTTGAACGCGCCGAGCGTGTCCGGGGTCAGGACGACCTCCATGCGGTCCATCAGCCCCAGGCGGCGCAGCTTGGCCTCCTGCTGCACCGGATCGCCGTTGCTGAGCACGCCCAGCGTCAGCTCGTCGCCGAGCGCCCCTAGGGTCGCGGCCACGTCGGGGAAGGCGGCCCAGGCGTCCTCGTAGTGGGTCAGGAAACCGGCGAAGGCCGTGTCCGGGTCGGTCGGCGCGGGCATGCCCAGCCGGTCGCAGAACTCCCGCAGCCGCCTGCGCCGCTGCTCGGCGAACGAGCACTCGCCGGCGTGCCAGGCCGGCAGATGCTTGTTCTCCAGGTCGAGCCACAGCGCCGGCGCCTCCGGCAGCAGCTCATGGCCGGGGCAGACCGTCTCCATCCAGCGGGTCGCGGCGAGGGCGACGGCCCGGCGGTGGTCGAAGAGGGTCTCGTCGAGGTCGAACAGAATGGCCCTGATCACGAGTCCCCATCTTCGGGGGGATGTGTTTCCGGTGCGTTTCGGAACCGTGAAAGCCTGGGTGAAGATCGCAGTCAAGTCCGGCCTTTGGTGGATCGGGTAGGCAATTTCCTACCCGAAGATGACAGGTAGGATATTTCCTACGTATTATGCAGTGTGTGGACACCACTCCCGCCGCTCGGGCGGAAGACGCGATCTTCGCCGCGCTCGCCAGCCCGGTGCGGCGCGAGGTCCTGCGCCTGCTGCGCGAACGGGGCCCCCAGTCCGTGCAGGACCTGGCCTCCGGCTTCGCGATGGCCCGGCCCAGCTTCTCCGAGCACCTGCGGGTGCTGCGGGACGCGGGCCTGGTCAGCGAACGCCGAGACGGCAGGCGCAGGCTCTACCGCCTGGAGGCCGTCCCGCTCGTCCGCGTCCGTGACTGGCTCGACCCGTACGAGCGGTTCTGGCGCGGCAGGCTGACCGGTCTGCGCGACCTGCTCGACGACATGGAAGACATGAACGACACCCGGGACGCGGCCGCCCTCGGCCGTGCCGGAGACCAGGAGACGACATGAACGACATGAACGACGCGCACGGCACCGACGACCCGACCGTGCTGCGGCTCGACGAGTTCCTGGCGCATCCGCCCGCCCGCGTGTGGCAGGCCCTGACCGACCCCGGGCTGCTGGCGCGGTGGTTCATGCCGGGAGACTTCCGCCTGGCCGTGGGTCACCGGTACACCATGGCCGGCATGGCCATGCCCGGCACCGGGTTCTCCGGCACCGTGCAGGCCGAGGTGCTGGCCTTCGAACCCGAGCGCATGCTGCGCCTCGGCTGGCGCGACGCCGACCCCGCCAGCCCCGCGGCCGCCGACTGGACGATCACCTGGACACTCGAACCCGAAGGCAGGGGCACCCGGCTGTTCCTCACCCACGAGGGCTTCGATCCCGGCAGCGAACTGCAGCGGCGGGCCCGCTCCATCATGGACGGAGGATGGCGCCATCTGCTGACGGACCGGCTCGCCACCGTCCTGTGACGACCGGCGCCGCCCGGGTGGGCGGGTGAAACTTTCCGGGTCGGCCCGCGGCCGAGCAGGGGTGACGCGGCGGCATTAGTTTGGACGGTTGACTTATTCCGGCCGGCGATCTTAACGTGCGGAGGCTCTCGCTCCGCGTGCGGTGCGAGCAGCGGCTTTCCATCCACGATGGCCCGTCCCGAAGGAGCGCAGAATGCCCGACACCACGCCCGGGACGGTGGTTCCCGGCCCGTACGGCGGCCGTCGCGGCGGCACCGCGGCTCTGGCGGCCGCGCTGGTCGTGGGCGGCCTCGTCGCCGGGGCCCCGGGAACGGCGACCGCAGCGACCGGCTGCGCCGTCACCTACACCACCAGCGATTGGCCGGGCGGTTTCAGCGCCGCCGTCACCGTGCAGAACCTGGGCAGCGCCATCGACGGATGGACGCTCGCGTTCACCTTCCCCAGCTCCGGTCAGAAGGTGACCACCGGCTGGTCGGCCACCTGGAGCCAGAGCGGACAGAACGTCACGGCCACGAACGTGGACTACAACGCCGCCATCGCCACCGGCGGGTCGGTCTCGATCGGGTTCAACGGCTCGTGGTCGGGTGCCAACCCCAAACCGACGGCTTTCACGCTCAACGGCGTGACCTGCACCGGGTCCACCACCACCTCGTCACCCACCCCCTCGGTGACGCCAACCGTCACACCCACCGTGACGCCCTCGGCGACTCCCACAGTGACGCCCACCATGACGCCCACGGTGTCACCTTCCGCGACGCCGACGGTGACGCCCACGACCGGGAAGCCCACCGTCGCCGCCGACGGCACCGGCACCTACCGGACCGTGCAGGCGGCGATCGACGCGGTGCCCACCGGCAACTCCAGCAGGAAAGTGATCACGATCAAGCCCGGCACCTACCGGGAGATCGTCACCATCCCGGCGAACAAGCCGTACATCACCCTGCAGGGACTCGGCACGTCGGCCAGGGACGTCCTGATCGTCAACAACCACGCGGCCGGTGCGTACGGCACGTTCAACAGCGCCACCGCGTTCGTCAACGGCCACGACTCCGCCCTGACCAACCTGACGGTCTCCAACGACTACGTCGAGGACGGCTCCACCGTCAACCAGCAGGCCGTCGCGCTGAACCTCAACGCCGACCGGGCGATCCTGTCGAACGTACGACTGCTGGGCGACCAGGACACCTTCCTGATCAACGCCTCCGCCCGCGCGTACGTCAGAAGCTCCTACATCGAGGGCACGGTCGACTTCGTCTTCGGCGACGGCACCGCCGTGCTGCACGACTGCGACATCTACGAGAAGCGCAGCAGCGGCGCCCCCATCACCGCGGCCAGGACCGACGCCGCCAAGCCCTACGGGTTCCTCATCTACAAGTCCCGGATCAGCGGCGCGACCGGCGACACCACCCAGCTGGGGCGCCCCTGGGGTCCCAACGCCCAGGTGCTCTACCGGGAGTCCACCCTCAGCTCGACCATCAAGACCTCCCAGCCCTGGACCGACATGTCCGGCAACTCCTGGAAGAACGCCCGCTTCTTCGAATACCGGAACACCGGCGCCGGAGCCACGGTCAACGCCAACCGCCCGCAGCTGAGCGACGCCCAGGCCGTCAACTACACCCCGCAGAAGTACCTGGCCGGCTCCGACGGCTGGAACCCCGTGAGCTGACTCCCTGAGCTGAGTGTCGTGAGCTGAGCCTGCCCGGCCGACGCACGGGCCAGCGGAGACACGGCCCGGAGGGAGCGGCCCAGAAGAGCGAGCCGGGGGAGCGGCGCGCAGTTCAGCCCTCCCCGGGACCGCTCTCCCCGCTGTGCGCGGTGTGCCCGGCCGGGCCGCCGCCACGGCGGCGCAGCAGCGGGTGCGACCCCATCGCCACCTCCAGTTCCCCGGGCAGATCGTCGCGATAACGACCGAGAGTCGACAGGTCGCTGTGCCCCAGCACCCGCCGCACCGCGTCCATGTCCGTGCCGTCGGCCAGCAGGTGCGTCGCCGTCGTGTGCCGCAACCCGTGCGGCGTCACCTCCCTGCTCCGCCCGGGCTCCACCCGCCGCCGCACCCGGTCGATCACCGCCTGCACGTCACCCCGCGCCAGCCGCCGGCCCCGCCATGACAGCAGCAGCGCCTTCTCGCCGGCCCCGGCCGCGCGCACCGCGAGGTACGCGTCCAGCGCGGCGGCCACATCACGGGGGAGCGGAACGTCGCGGGTACGCCCGCCTTTGCCGAAGATCCGCCAGTAGCGCATCCCGTCGTTGGTGTAGAAGTCCTCCACGTTCGCCCGCACCAGCTCCGAAACCCGCGGCCCCAGCGCGGCCAGCAACAGCACCACCAGCGCGTCACGCACCTCGGTCCGCTGGTCGGCCCGGCGGCGGCGCCCGTCCGAGCCGCCCGGCTCAGGTGGCGGGGCGGGGGAGCGGGCCGCCTCGATCAGGCCCTCGGCCTGCTCGCGCGTCAGCGCGCGGCGTTCCGGCCGCAGCCCGCCCCGCTCCCGCGCCCGCACCGACGAGGCGGCCATCGGGTCCAGATGCACCCACCCCGCCGACGCGGCATGCCGGAACAACGCCGACACCGATCGGCGGAACCTGGCCTGCGACGCCGCGCTCTGTCCCGGACCACCTCGTGGCGCCGGCCCGCGCGTCCCGCCTCCGCGGGGCAGGCCGTCACGAGCGACGCCGTCTCCCGCCGCCGCGCCGTTCTCCCCGTTCTCCCCGCTCCGCCGGCGTTCGTCCGGCTTGCGCGCGAACGCCAGCAGCACCGCGTCCACGTCCTCGCCGGTAAGGTCGTCCAGGACCCGGTCGTCTCCCGCCAGCCGTACGAACGTGGCCACGTCCCGCGCGTACACCTCGGCCGTCGCGGGCGACAGTGCCCCGGTCACGGTCTTCGCGCGGACCAGCTCCACATAGCGGTCCGCGGCCTCCTGCACGGTCAGCCGGTTCACCTGCGGGGGCAGCATGATCGACACCGTACCGCCCGGGACCGACAACAATCACCCGGCCCGGAAGCGGCACGGAACCGGCACGGCCGCCCCCCCCTCGACGCAGGCGCCGTTTCTACTCGACCACGAGCGAGTCGACGAACCGCTCCGCCTCGCTCTGGCTCATGCCGGTCTCACCGCGCACCAGGAACACCGCCTGCTCCACCCGGCCGGCCGCCTTCATCTCCCGCGCCCGCGCGGCCAGGTCGTACCCGTGATGCGCCGTCGCCACTGGCAGCGACCGGCCCGCGCCGATTCCGTCGGCCAGGTCTTTCGCCTCCTTCAGTCCCAGCCCGGTCTCCTCGCGGATCAGCTTGATCGCCTCGACCTTCTTGTTCTCCGCGTACAACTCCCGGACGCGCTGCTGCAGAGCGGCCGAAATCGGCGGCACCATGCCGGGACTACGCCAGGCGAGCGGCCCGGCGGGCCGCGCACCGGCCCGCGCGGCCGCGAAGACGACACCGAGCAGCGCGACCACGATGACGGCGAGGACCAGTAACTCGAACGGACCCACATTAGGCATGCGGTGATCGTAAAACGCGCGGCAACGCCACGGTGGTCTCAGCCGGAAGTTCCGGTACACATCGCCGCCGCGCGGAGCCCATGGTCGCGTCGTGATGGTTCCGCAGCAGGCTGCCGACTTCCGGTTGGCCGGCCCTCCTCCCGCTTCACCGTACGAGAGGAGGGGCGGCCGTACGTTCAGCTGTAGGAGACGGACTGCACGGTGCAGTTGGTCTGCCACGGCCCGGGGTAGACAGGGGCGGTGGTGCAGGCCCAGGTGCCGGTGACGGTGGTCGTCCCCGCGGGGATGCTGGCGTAAGCGGACGAGCCGAAGAAGTCGTACTGGTGTCCGCCGCTGCAGATGCCGCCGGCGCCGACGGCCGTGGTCCCGCTGGGCACCGTCTGGGTGAACCGCCACGAGTGCGTGGCAGGGACGGCGGTCGCGCTGCTGTAGGGCACCGACCCGCCGCCGGAAGGAATGGCGCCGAACCACAGGTCGGAGGCGTACCAGTCGGAGGTGTCCCCGAAATAGTTCACGTTGAGGCAGTCGACCGTGAACTGCACCGTGATGCCGGACGCCATGGCCGGCTGCGGTGCGGACACCAGAGCCAGCACCCCGGTCGTGACCAGCGCAGAACCGAGCGCCAGCGCCCGCCGAGCCGATTTCGCAGCGAACATGTCTATCCCTTCTCCGGCCACACCCGTGCCACCGCGAATTCATCATCGCCGCCGGGAACGGTCAATCACCGAGATTTTCGGCGCCGACCGAAAGTTCTGCCGAAACGGGGAGTGAAATTACCGCTGCGGAGAATGCGGAGCCCGAAACTGCGGGAGTGCTCACCCGCGAGCGCAGTACATGCAGCAGCGATCAATTGGTCGCCTGTCCGCGTCCATCCGGAAACGTGACTTCCGGATGGACGACCAGACCGGAAAGATGACCTGTCGCTCTCGTGAAAAGTTCACCCCCGCAAGCGCGTGCTCACCTCGGCAGGAGGCGACGGCGCAGCAGGAGCCCGGCGCCGGCGGCCAGGGAGATCGCGAGGCCGGTCAGCACGTACATCCGCCCGTCAGGCCCGGCCTCGCCGCCGCCTCCGGTCGCGGCCGCGCCGATCGGAGTCGCGACCGCGTCCCGGGCCGCCGGGGCCACCTCGTCGTCTTCGTCGGGCACGGCGGCGGTCACCGTGGCCGTCACGGTCCGCGTCGGCCTGGGGCTGCTGCCGGTGCCGGTGGTGGCGCTCGCCGAGGGAGTCGGGCTCGGGGAGGGAGTGGGGCTCGTCTGCCCGTCCCGGGTGACGGTGAGGGTGTAGGCGGTGAGCTCGTCCACGTTCCGCACCTCGCACTCGATCGTCGGCGAGGTCGGCAGGGGGCCGATGTTGACGGCGGCCGGCCGCACCGAGGCCGTGCCCGCGTTCGACGAGGTCGTCTTCATGTTCACCACGGCCGTCGGCAGCGGGATGATCTGCCCGCCGCCGACCGTGCTCAACGGCTCGCTCACGCCGGTGGCGGATGTCAGGTTCGCGATCCCGGTCAGGGCCGCGTACGCGTACAGCTTGACGCCGGAGAGCCCAGCGGCCGGTGCCCGCAGTTCGCGGCCGGTCACGTACGTCCCGCGCCAGCCGATGGACATCTGCCTGCCCGTCGTGGCGTCGTCCGGCATGGTCAGCTCGACGTTGATCTCGACGTTCTGCTTCTCGGTCACGCCTTCGGTGGTGCACTCATACTCGACGACCTCAGCGGCCAGGCGCAGGCCGCGCTCGGCGGCCGGCAGGGGAGCGGCCTGAACCGGGTGGCACAGCAGCGCGAGGCAACCCGCGAAGACGAACGAGACCACCGCATGCATACGCAACGCCGGCTCCTGAGGGGACTCATGGGACGTCGGGGACCTACATGAGACGTGGCACGGCGAAGATCGGTTGCCAGGCGATCAGCGAATCAGCGAACCGGATGATCGTGGGGGAGGGGACGCGCGGCCTCGGCGCGCAGACCGTCGAGGAAGAAGGACAGGAAGCGGCGCCACGTGTCCGGAGCGGTCTCCATCGACTCCCGGATGACCTGGGACATCGCCCAGACCAGGGTCACCAGGTCCCCGATCTCGAAATCGGCGCGCAGGCGGCCCGCGGCCCTGGCCCGCTCGATGATGCGCTCCACGTCGAGGAAGCCGCGGTGGCACGCCTGGCTGACGTCCGTCGCCAGGGAGAAGCTCTGCGTCAGGGCGTCGTTGAGGCCGTGGTCCTCGGCCTGCAGGGTGAACAGCCCTTCGAGGAAACCGGCGAAGCCCGCCCAGGGGTCGGGGTCGGCCAGGGCCGCCGCGGCGATCTCGTCAAGGGCGGCCATCCGCTGGGGAAGGATCGCGCCGAGCAGCGCCTCCCGGGTCGGGAAGTGGTTGTAGAGGGTCCCGATGCTGACGCCGGCACGGCGGGCGATGTGCTCCAACGGAGCGTCGAGTCCGCGCTCGGCGAGGACCTGGGTGGCCGCGACCAGCAGTTTGTCGCGGTTGCGCGCGGCATCCGACCGCAGCGGTTTCGATCCGGCTGCCATGCCTCCCATCATATGAACATGAGGGTTGCCTCAAGTTTGTGATAGTGTCCCCACTAAGTTGAGAATGCCCTCAACTTTCCTGTCCTGGAAAGGTGCCTCATGTCTGCAGCAGCACGCAAGGCCGTCGTCGTCCTCGGCGCCGGGCCCGGGCTCGGCATGTCCATCGCGCATCGGTTCGGGCGCGAGGGATACGCCGTGGCGCTGATCTCCCGGACGGACGCCCGGCACCCCGGATATGTGGCCGCCCTGGCCGAAGCGGGGGTCGAGGCGGCGTCCTTCGCCGCCGACGTACGCGACCGCGACCGACTCCTGTCCGCACTGGACGCGATCACCGAACGGTTCGGCACGATCGACTTGCTCTACTACGGCCCGGGAGCCGCTGACCTGGACGCCCCGCGCCGGTCGATCACCCAGACGACCTCCGACGACGCCAGAGAGGCGATGAACATCCTGTATCCGGCAGTCGACGCGGTCGGCGCCGTACTGCCCGGCATGGTCGAGAGAGGGGAGGGCGGGCTGCTGTTCGCCGGCGGGCTGAGCGCCGTCATGCCGATGCCCGCGCTCGGCGACCTGGCGCTGTCAGCGGCGGCGCTGCGCAACTACGCCCTGACCCTCAACGCCGCGCTGGCGGGGGAGGGCGTGTACGCCGGGAGCCTGATCATCGGGGGACTGGTCGAACGGGGCGACATCTATCGGTTGGTGACCTCCCAGCCCGAGCGCTTCGGCGATGTGGGGAGCAGTTCCCTCGACCCGGACATGATCGCCGACACCGCCTGGGACCTCTATGCCAAGCGCGACCGCCCCGAGGCGACGTTCAGCGCCTTCTAGTAGGACGGGGAGCTGCCAGGGGTGCAGGTGATGGCCGAGGGCGGCTCGGCAGCGCGCCGGGCAGGGCGGCCGACGTCAACGACTGACCCGGCACCAGGAGAGCGACGAATGCCGCCATAGCCCGGCGGCCTCAGCTCTTCCTGGCCTTCCAAGGAGGTTTCTTATACCCAACAGAATCCACCTTCTGTCCGGTATGTCATTCTTCATCCGCTTTGTCTCTGACGGCTGACTCCATGGAGACGATCAGCAACGCATTGCCCAGCTCGGCGACCAACGCGATCGTTTCCTCATCCGGCTCATATCCGAGGTTGATGCGGATCCCGACCTTGTCCGGCAACGTGACGCCGCGTTCCTTCAGCCAGGCCTGCCAGGCATATCCGTCGATGAGCTGCTGGATGACCGAGGCGACCTTTTCTCGGCCGGTCCGTTCGGCGAGTCTATTTTCCGCGTCGAGGATGCGCGGGTCGACGTCGGGCTGGTCGTGCATGCGTTCTTCCTTGCCCTGGTGCTCCCGTCCAGGTCGCCCGCCCCGCCGGGCTCCCGGTTCTCGGACGGTATCCCGAGAAAGCCTGTTAGGGAGCTATTTGTGCCTTTTACACGGCTTCGCCATCGTCCCCTTCGTGCCTCATCCGCATGGTGGTCAGCTCCATCAGCGACATGGCGAGGAAACTCACCGCCCGATCCAGGGCACGGTGCGCCCGCTCCCAGTCAGGCTCTTGCACGTGCGCACCGCCCGACCCTGCACGAGATGGCCGACGCGGTCGAGCAGGGCTGGGACGGGTGGGGCCAGGCATGCGGGTCGTCGGCCGGCTCCCGCGGAGGCCCCGGGCGCGTACTCGTCCTCCGGCCTCGCCGCCAGGCGTCCCCGTGTTGAAAGTTTCACCAACACCGTCGCGCGAACGACTGTGATGACGCGGATGCGACCGCCACATCGCACGGCGTCCCATGGCCTGCGACCGGCCTGTTGATCCGCGGGGCGAGGTCGCCGCCTCTTTACGGGCTGTGCGGAAACCGCGATGCACCGCTTGTTTCGGAGGGCGGTGCTCCATAGAGGTCTGTCCGGTCCATTGCCACTGTGTGATCCTCCCCTCGAGAAGACTTACCCTGCGGCGTCTCCGGCGCCTGGCCCGCGCTCCGGATTGCCACCGGCGGGAGGGAGAGATGGCGGGCTGGCACTCCGGTGAGATCTCCACAGTCAACGGCGCGAAGAAAGGGACCCCATGATTGCTGGCAACCTGATCCGCCGGGCGCTGGCGGTCGGCACGATGCTGGCCACCACCGCCGCGATGGTCGTGACCACGCAGCAGCCCGCCGCCGCCTCAGCCCTGACGCTCAACGGCACGGTGGACTGCCTCAACGTCAACTACTCCGGCGACACCCGGGACTGGTACGCCTCGTACGTCGCGGTCAGCTCCTCGCCTCCTTCATACAGCGTGACTGTGCCCTACAGCTCGATGGTCGCGAACCCGGCGAACCACTCGTGGTCGTTCACGATCAGCCTGCCCGGCGGCAGCACCTCGGTGAGCGTGTCGGCCATCTGCAGCGGCGGTCACCAGGCCGACCAGGTCGGCTGGACCAACGGACCGGCGATCAGCATCCCCTCCTCGGCCACGACTTTGAACGCCACCTGGGGCTGCTACACCCAGCAGGTTTACCCCGGGCCCTACATCACCGGCTGCAGCGCGCAGTCCTACTCGTACAGCTGAGCTCCTGCCGCCCCGAAGGCCATCCGCTTTCACCGCGGGTGGCCTTCTCGCATGCGGCCAAGCGGGCCGATCGTAGATCATGTCGCGGCGGCAGGGGTGGCCGGGTACGAACGGGCGGTGGCAGACCGGGCAGTGGGAAACGTCGTTCTTGTCGCCGGTGAGGATCGCTATGGCGATCCCGGTGGCCTCGGCGTTGTGCCGGCGCTGCCGTGCCTCGGCTGCGCGGCAGGCCGTCCGGCAGTAGATCGATGAGTTCCTGTGGCGGGCCGAACCCGAACGCAGCGGCGACTGGCGCACCGTCAAGTTCGTCTCCTACACCCAGAAGCGCCGCGCGAGCGGGCGGGCCGCCGGTCCCGCGTCGAGCCCCGTTTTTCCACGAGTCCAGGGCTCCGCGGGACCGCAGCGCGTGCGGGCGTGTGCTGGGCAGTCGGCTGATCCGGTGCCCCTTTCGCCAGCCCATCGGAATGGCCGATAATGAACATTATGTCAAGTAAGCGAGATCGGGCCGTCCCCCGAGAGGGACGACGACGATCAGGCGGCTCCCTTTGCCCGTTGCCGCCTGGGTTAAGAGTCCGCCGCGTCGCCGCTGAGGTACGGACTGGAGATTCGGGCCGGGGTCGGTCGTTGCGTGCGGTGCGAGGTGTCCAAGAGCGAGTCGCTCCGCTGAGATGTCCGCAGCGTGCAAAGTGTGGCGCGGAGTGTTCCCGGCTCGCCGCGGAAGACCTGCCTCCCTGTGGAGACTCGGCTGAATCCCGGTGATCGAGCCGGGCCCGGGCCGGTCACCTGCGGTGAGCCGCCCTCTCCCCCGGCTCGCGTGCCGAGCCGGGGCGCGGGTGACAGGGCTGTGCCGTCCCGGCCGTACGGGAAAGGTTGTGCGTGGTGACGGCCGGGACGGCGACCTGGTCGAAGCGCCGGGTCAGCCGGTGGTGTCGGGCAGGCAGAGGGTGACGGCCTCGGGCACCACCTTGACCGTGATCCGCTTGACCCGCTCGCGCGCTCCCCCATCGAGTTCGTACGCCATGGGGGTCTGCAGCTTGACCGACACCTTCCTGGCGCGGGTGATGCGGACGAAGGGCGATTTCTCGGCGTTGCCGGCGCTCATCCGGCCGAGCGTGCGCGCCCACTGGATGGGCCCTTCGGCCGTGGAGACGCCGACCTCCAGCCAGCCGTCGTCGTAGCGGGCGTCCTCGAAGACGTCGATGCCTCCGGTGACGGTGCCGACGTTGCCGACGAGCACGCAGCTGGCGTCTCCCTCGAACCAGTCGTTGCCGTCGACCTTGACCTTCATCGGGGTCACGGAGCCGCCGACGTGCCGCAGGCCGGTCCAGATGTAGGCGAGGCGGCCGAGGCGGTCCTTGAGGCCCCGGTCGGCGTCGGCGATCATCTCGGCGTCCAGGCCGACTCCCGCCATGACCGCGAAGTGCTCACCGTTGATCTTGCCGAGGTCGAGCCTGGCGCGGCGGCCCTCGAAGCCGATCCGTACGGCCTCGGCCAGGTCCTCGGGGATTTCGAGGTTGCGGGCCAGCAGGTTGGCGGTCCCGGCGGGAACGATGGCGACGGCGGCGTCGCTGCCGGCCAGGGCGTCGACGCAGCGTTGCACGGTGCCGTCGCCGCCCCAGACGAAGAACAGCTCGGCGCCTTCCTTGAGCGCCTGGCGGACCTTCTTGGGGGCCTTCTTGCTCTTGGGGACCTCGTACCACAGCAGGTCCTCGACCTCGTAGCCCGTGATGAGCTTGCGCAGTTCGTCGAGGCCGCCGCCGATGGTCTTCTTGCGGTGTGCGATGACCGCGACGCGCGGGGCCTTGGTACGTGAGGCTTTGGTATCGAGGTCCTTGGTCGCGGGGGCCTCGGTTGCGGGGGCCTCGGTGCGGGCGGCGCCCGGCTGCTCGGCGCGGGAGGCGTCTGTGCGGCGCGCCACGGTTCGGGGGGCGGCGGGCGCGGGGGCGGCCGGGTCCGGCGCGGCGACCGCGCCCGCGGGCTGCCGATCAGCGGATTTCACCATGGGTCCACGGCTACCCAGCCGGGGACCGATTAGGCCTCGGGCAGGGCGTAGTCGAGGATGTAGTGGTGGCCGTTCTCGACGCGGATGGTGCCCTCCCCCGTGAGGCCGGTCAGTTCGCCGGTGCCGGTCGCGGGGACGATCTGCCACCTCATCCACTGTTCGCCGTCGTGGCTGGCGGCGCTGTGCTGCAGGACGAAGGTGCCCTTGCGTCCGTGCAGGGTGCCCTCGAAGTGTTCGACGCCGACGTAGGCGGCTGGGCCGTCGGGGGTGACGACGGTCAGGATCTCGGTGGTGCTGGTGCCGGTGAGGTCGCCCTGGAAGGTCTTGGTGAGGCGGTTGCGGCCGAACGTGGCGCTCTGCTTCTCCTCGGTGGCCAGGTCGTTCCAGCTGGTGACGTCGAATGTGCCGGTGGCGTGCGCGTGCATGGGACCAGGGTGGCGGTTGTTCCTGTCATCTTCTGTCAGGTACGCGGCGGGTTCCTGGGGTGGCTGTCCGGGATGACTTTTCAGTGAGGAGTCGGAGAAAGTTCGACGAATGCGGTCAAGGCTCCCGCTTTACCGCCGGGCATGACGGATGATCGGAGACATGCCTACTCCCCCAGTGGCCGCGCCGTCCGCCGCAGACCGGTCCGTCCAGGGCCGCTCCGCGGGATGCTGACCTCCCCCTTCCCCGCGCGGGAAGGCCGCAGGGTCGCGTACCGGGTGTTCGGGTCGGTCGCGACCGCGCCGCGGCGGGCCCGCGCGTTCGTACGGTGCCAGCTGCGGGGGTGGCAGCTCGGGCATCTGGCGGACACGGCGGAGCTGGTCGTCTCGGAGCTGGTGACGAACGCGGTGCGGGCGACGGACGCCGTGGTTAGCCCGCCCGTGGCGTCGTCGATGTTCCCGGTCGCGCTGCGTACGGTGGCGTTGCGGGTGCGGGAGGCTCCCGGGCCGCGCAGCCTGTTCATCGAGGTGTGGGACGGCAGCGAGCACGAGCCGGTGCCCGGCGGTGACGCGGGGGGCGAGCCGGGCGAGAGCGGCCGGGGGCTGGTGCTGGTGGGGAGCCTGGCGCGGCGCTGGGGGCACTACACGGCGCCGGACCGGGGGAAGATCGTGTGGTGTGAGCTGGCGATCGCGGCGGCGGATGCGGTGGCCTTCGGCCTGCCGGAGGACACTCCCCCGGCCGTGGTGCGGGGGCCGTCGTCCGGGATGTTCTCGGCGGTCGTGGCGGGCCTCGCGTCCGGCGTGTCGTCGGCGCTGGCGCCGGTGGCGGGGCCAGCCGGGGCGCTGCCGCGGCGGGAGCGGCGTCATCCCGTGGGAGTGCTCGCGGACGGCCCGGACGAGGCGACGCTGCTGCGGGTGTTGGAGGGATTGCGCGCCCTCGACGTGTCAGGCCCGGATCACCGCTGAACGGTGCGGAAATGCCGGCTGCCGGGGCGGTCAGGGCACGACGGTGACGGGCCATCGGCCGGCGCGGACCAGGCGGAGCGCGACCGACCCGATGAAGCGGTGCCCGGCCTGGGTCGAGGCGCCCACGACGACCGCGTCCGCCCTGATCTCGTCGGCGATCTTGGCGAGGGCTCCGGCGGCGTCGCCGTATTCGGTGCGGAAGGTGTAGCCGACGTGGGAGTGGAGGGTCCGGGCGTAGTGCTCCACCTGTTCGCGGAGCTCGGCGGCGACCTGCTCGCCCGCCTCGACGACGGACGCGGAGGCGGTGGGCATCATCGTGCTGATCACGCCGGGGTCGGTCACGTGGACGAGCACGACGTGGGAGCCCTGGCGGCGGGCCAGTCCCCAGGCGTAGGCGGCGGCGCGGAGCGAGGTGTCGGAGCCGTCGATGCCGACGAGGATGACCCGCGGGCCGTCGGTGCCCAGTTCGAACGTGCTCACGCACGTCAGCGTACGACCTGCGCGGAGTACGCGTGCGGGGGCCTGCGTCCCGGCTGGGGAGACCGCTTGGGAGACGGGGACGGCACGGGGTCGTGGCGGGGGCGCCGATAACCTGTTGCGGAAATGTCGGGGCCGTTGGTTAGGGTCTCGGATCGTGGCTGACCAACCTCTGATCGTGGCGCGTGGCCTGGTCAAACGCTTCGGAGACTTCACCGCCGTCGACGGGATCGACCTGGAGGTGGCGCCGGGCGAGGCGTTCGGGTTCCTGGGTCCCAACGGGGCCGGGAAGTCCTCGACGATGCGCATGATCGGGTGCGTGTCGGTGCCGACCGCCGGGGAGTTGCGCATCCTGGGGATGGACGCGGTGCGGGACGGGCCGCGGATCCGGGCGCGGCTGGGGGTGTGCCCGCAGCTCGACAACCTCGATCCCGATCTGACGGTGCGGGAGAACCTGGTGACGTACGCCAGGTATTTCGGGTTGTCGCGGGCGGAGAGCCGCAGGCGGGCGGACGAGCTTCTGGAGTTCGTGCAGCTCTCGGATCGCGCGAACGGGAAGGTCGAGCCGCTGTCGGGGGGAATGAAGCGGCGGCTGACCATCGCGCGGGCGATGGTGAACGAGCCCGACCTGGTGTTGCTGGACGAGCCGACGACGGGGCTGGACCCGCAGGCGCGTCATCTGCTGTGGGAGCGGTTGTTCCGGTTGAAGCAGCGGGGCGCGACGCTGGTGCTCACCACGCACTACATGGACGAGGCCGAGCAGTTGTGCGACCGGCTGGTGGTGATGGACGGCGGGAGGATCGTGGCCGAGGGGTCGCCGCGGTCGCTGATCGAGACGTACTCGACCGCGGAGGTGGTGGAGCTGCGTTTCCCCGACGGGCTGGAGGGCGTCGCGGGGCATGCCGCCGCGCTTGAGGGGGTCGGCAAGCGGGTGGATCCGCTGCCGGATCGGGTGCTGGTGTACGTGGACGACGGGGACGCGGCGCTGGCGGAGGTGCAGCGGCGCGGGCTGGAGCCGTCCAGCGTGCTGGTGCGGAGGTCGACGCTGGAGGATGTGTTCCTCCACCTGACGGGCCGGACGCTGGTGGACTGAGATGGCGCTCACGCGTTCCGTTCATCCGACCTTCGCGGTGCTGGAGCGGCACCTGACCCTGTATCGGCGGCTGTGGCAGGCGTCGGTGTTCTCGTCGTTCGTCATGCCGGTGCTGTTCCTGCTGAGCATCGGCATCGGGGTGGGCGGCTACGTCGGTTCCGTGCAGGGGGTCGACTACCTGTCGTGGATCGTGCCGGGTGTGCTCGCGTCGACGGCCTTCCAGATCGCGGTGGGCGAGTCGACCTACGCGGTGCTCGGGGACTTCAAGTGGGTCCGGGCGTACCACGCGATGCGGGCGACTCCGGTGAACGTGGCGGACATGGTCCGTGGTCACCTGCTCTACCTGGTCTTCCGGGTGACGGTGACGGTGCTGGCGTTCCTGGTCGTGGTGGTGTTCTTCGGGGGGCTGCACTCCCCGTGGGCGCCGGTGACCGTGCTGGTGTGCGCCCTGGTGACGGTGGCCGTGGCGGCGCCGGTGACCGCGTTCGCCGCCTCGATCGATCAGGACAGCTACTTCGCCCTGCTGTTCCGGTTGATCGTGCTGCCGGCGGCGTTGTTCTCGGGAGTGTTCTTCCCGGTGGGGCAGCTCGTGGTGGGGTTTCGGTTGCTGGCGTACGCCTCTCCCCTGTGGCATGCGGTGGAGCTGTGCCGGGCGGCGACGCTGGGGCGGGCCCCGGCCTGGCCGGTCTGGGCGCACGCGGGTTATCTGCTGGTGTGGGCGGTGGTGGGGATCGTGCTGGCGGTGCGGGCGTTCCGCGGGAGGCTGGAGGACTGATGGTGACGACTCTGGTGGTCTCCCGGCTCTCCCCCGGCCGGGTGGGCGCTGTTATCAACCGCAACGTGGGGGCGCTGCGCTCGGGTCCGTCGTACTGGGTCGTGCTGCTGTCGGGTTTCTTCGAGCCGTTGCTGTATCTGCTGTCGATCGGTGTCGGTGTGGGGGCGCTGATAGGTGAGCTGACGGTGGACGGCCGGACCATGTCGTACGCGTCGTTCGTCGCCCCGGCGATGCTGGCGGTGTCGGCGATGTCGGGCGCGCTGGCCGAGACGACGTTCAACTTCTTCTTCAAGTTGAAGTACATGAAGACGTTCGAGGCGGTGCTGGCGACGCCGGTCCGGCCGGTGGAGGTCGCGGTCGGTGAGCTGGTGTGGGCGATCGTGCGGGGTTCGCTCTACACGGCGATCTTCCTCGTCGTGATGGTCGCGATGGGGCTGACCGAGGCGGGCTGGGCGGTGGCCGCCTTCCCGGCGACGGTGCTGGTGGGGCTGGCCTTCGGCGGGCTGGGGATGGCGGTCAGCACGCTGATGCGCGGCTGGCAGGACTTCGACCTGCTGAGCACGGGTCAGTTCGCCTTGTTCCTGTTCTCCGGGACGTTCTCCCCTGTGCGGGATTATCCCGTGGGTGTGGAGGTGCTGATCCAGGTCACTCCCCTGTATCACGCGGTCGAGCTGGTGCGCGGCCTGTGCATGGGGGTGCCGGGGTGGGGCCTGCTCGGTCATGCCCTGTATCTGGCGGTGCTGGCGGCCGTGGGGGTCTGGTTCGCGTCGCGGCGTCTGGAGCGCACGCTGTGCGCGTGAACAACGGGTCGGGGCCGGGGAACTCCCCCGGCCGTTGACGGGGCAGGTGTGCTCGCCGTACGAGGGGTGCGGGTCAGGGGCCGCCTTGGTCGGTGGAGCGGGTGTGCTCGCCGGGATCGAGGGGCGGGGTGGGGCCGGTCATCTGGTCGATGATTTTTTGCAGTGCGCTGTGCAGGTGACGCCGTTCCTCATCGGTGAGGGTCGCGGTCGCGTGTTCGGCTAGCCGCCGTCTCGCTTCGGCTATCGGGCGTTCGGCCGCGCGGGCCCTGGGGGTCAGATGCAGTCGCACGAGGCGGCCGTCGGCGGGGTCACGGCGGCGTACCAGCAGGCCGGCGGCTTCCATCCGGGTCGCGGTGTTGACGACGGTCGGTGTGGTGACCTGCAGGCGGGCGGCCAGCTCCCCCGGTGTGAGGCCGTCGGTCTGCCAGAGGACCTCCAGCACGAGGTTCTGGCCGATCCGTACGCCGTGGGGGCTCATCGCCTCGTCGGCCGCGGCACGCAGCAGCTTCTGGGCTCGCGTGAGCAGCCTCAGCACTTCGGTCACGGGTCGATCCTACGATCCGTTTGCAGGCTAACGACTTCGCCGCTACATTGATCGATAGCCTGCTAATGAGATTGGGGGATCAGCGTGATCCTGGTGACGGGGGGTCGGGGGTTCATCGGCGCGCACGCCGTGCGAGCCCTGCTCGACCTTGGCGAACGGTGCGTGCTCGGGCAGCGGTCGGCGGGGCCGCGGCCCGCCCTGCTGCGAGGGGTGCCGGACGGGCACGCCGTGATGGAGCCGCTCGACTGCGCCGACCCCGGCAGTGTGCTGGCGGTGGGCCGGCGGCACCGCATCACGGGTGTCGTGCACCTCGCCGCCTCGGGGCTGGGGGCGTCGCCGCCGCTGGAGGAGGTTCGGACGAACACCGCGGGGCTGTTCGCCGTGCTGCGTGCCGCGCTGGAGTGGGGCGTGGCCCGCGTCGTGGTCGCCAGCACGATCGGCGTGTACGCCGGGGCCGACGGCCCTTCCTACCGGGAGGGCGCGCCGTTGCCGGTCGCGAGTCCGCATCCGATTCCGGCGAGCAAGAAGATCGCCGAGATCGTGGCCGACGTCGCCGCCTCGTCCGGGCAGGAGGTGGTCAGCGTGCGGATCGGCGCGATCTGGGGTCCGCTGGGCAGGCCGTCCTCTCCCTTCTTCGCCGCGCCCGGTCTCGTCCATGCGGCCGTGCGCGCCGGGGCGAGGCCCGGCGCAGGAGACGCCGGGGCCGTGCGGGGCGGCCTCGCCCCGGCCTCCCCCGCCGGCGCCACTCCTGGAGGCTCGGCGGTTGACGGGGTGCCACCGGTTTACGCCGAGGACTCCGTCGACATGTGCTACGCCCGTGACTGCGGGCGGGCGATCGCGCTGTTGCAGACGACCCCGGCGTTGCGCCACCGCACCTACAACGTGGGCGGCGGCCGGGCCGTCGCCAACCACGAGGTGGCCGCCGCCGTCGGCAGGGTCGTACCGGGGGGCGTGCCCGCCCTGCTGCCCGGGCGCTCCCCGGGATCACCCGCCCTCGACGCTCATCTGGATGTCACGCGGTTGCGGGAGGACACCGGATTCGTCCCCGAATACGGTCTGGACCGGGCCGTGGCCGACTACGTCGGCTGGCTGCGGGCCGGTCACCCCCGCTGACGGCGCAAACCGGACGGCGGCGGCGCGGCGGTTCCGCACGCGACGCCGCGCCGCAGCCGGTGCGGGGCGCGGGAGGCACATGGCCTGGTGGTTTTGCTCGGCATGGCCCCGATCCACATTGCATGTCCATGCACTGGGGTGTATATATTCTACTCATGTCCAAGGTCCTCACCTCCCTGCCTGCCGGCGAACGTGTCGGCATCGCCTTCTCCGGTGGTCTCGACACGTCGGTAGCGGTCGCGTGGATGCGCGAGAAGGGCGCGGTGCCCTGCACGTACACCGCCGACGTCGGCCAGTACGACGAGCCCGACATCGCCTCGGTGCCGGGGCGCGCCACCGCGTACGGCGCGGAGGTCGCCCGGCTGGTCGACTGCCGGGCCGCCCTCGTGGAGGAGGGGCTTGCGGCCCTGGCCTGCGGGGCGTTCCACATCCGCTCCGGCGGGCGCACCTACTTCAACACCACCCCGCTCGGGCGGGCGGTCACGGGCACCCTGCTGGTGCGGGCGATGCTCGAAGACGGGGTGCAGATCTGGGGTGACGGGTCCACCTTCAAGGGCAACGACATCGAGCGGTTCTACCGGTACGGTCTGCTCGCCAACCCGTCCCTGCGCATCTACAAGCCCTGGCTGGACGCCGACTTCGTCAACGAGCTCGGTGGCCGCAAGGAGATGTCCGAGTGGCTGGTGGCCCACGGGCTGCCCTACCGCGACAGCGTGGAGAAGGCCTACTCGACCGACGCCAACATCTGGGGCGCGACCCACGAGGCCAAGTCGCTGGAGCACCTGGACACGGGCGTCGAGATCGTCGAGCCCATCATGGGAGTGCGGTTCTGGGACCCGGACGTCGACATCGCTCCCGAGGACGTCACGATCGGCTTCGAGCAGGGGCGGCCGGTGACGATCAACGGCAAGGAGTTCACCTCCGCCGTCGATCTGGTGCTGGAGGCCAACGCCATCGGCGGCCGGCACGGCCTGGGCATGTCCGACCAGATAGAGAACCGGATCATCGAGGCCAAGAGCCGGGGCATCTACGAGGCGCCGGGCATGGCGCTGCTGCACGCGGCGTACGAGCGGCTGGTCAACGCGATCCACAACGAGGACACCCTGGCCAGCTACCACGTCGAGGGGCGGCGGCTGGGCAGGCTGCTGTACGAGGGCCGCTGGCTGGACCCGCAGGGGCTGATGCTGCGCGAGTCGCTGCAGCGCTGGGTCGGGACCGCGATCACCGGCGAGGTGACCCTGCGGTTGCGCCGTGGTGAGGACTACTCCGTCCTGGACACCTCCGGGCCGGCCTTCAGCTACCACCCGGACAAGCTGTCCATGGAGCGCACCGAGGACTCCGCGTTCGGCCCGGTCGACCGCATCGGCCAGCTGACCATGCGCAACCTGGACATCGCCGACTCGCGGGCGAAGCTGGAGCAGTACGCCAGGGTCGGCATGGTGGGCACCCCGCACCCGATGCTGACCGGCGCCACCCTCGTGGCCTCGACCGAGCTGATCGGTGCGATGCCGGAGGGCGGGGCCGAGGTCATCGCCTCGCGCGGCGAGGTCTCGGCCGACGAGGAACTGCTCGACCACGCCGCCATGGAGGCCGGCACCGACTGACCCTTCTCCGTCCCTGTCGCCCTCCCACTCCGCCCGGCCCTGCTGGCAGCGCCGGGCGGGGTGAGGGGGATGATTACGGGGGGATGGAGGAGGCGGGTGTACGAGGAGAGGTGGGCGCGGGTTCCGGAGGCGGTGCTGTGGTGGCAGGACGCCCCCGGCCCAGCTCCGGGATCAGGTCCCCCGCCGGTGCGGCGGGTGCTGCCCGACGGCTGCATGGATCTGATCTGGATGGACGGCGCGTTGGTGGTGGCCGGTCCGGACACGGCGGCGCACCTGGTGCGTGATCGTGCGGGCAGCCGATACGTGGGGTTGCGTTTCGGTCCCGGCACCGCACCGGGGATTCTCGGCGTGGCCGCCTGCGAGTTGCGTGACCGGCGGGTTCCGCTGGCCGAGGTGTGGCCGGAGGCCGATGCGCGGCGGTTGTCGGAGCGGGCGGCCGAGGCCGCCGACCCCGGCGCGGTGCTCGAAGAGGCGGCGCTGGGCCGGATCCGCGCGGCCGGGGGCCCGGCCGACACCGCGCTCATCTCTGCCGTGGTGGGCGGCGTCCGCGCGGGCCTGCCGGTCGCGGAGCTCGCGGCCGGTGCGGGGCTCGGGGTGCGGCAACTGCACCGCCGGTGCCTGGACGCCTTCGGATACGGCCCGAAGACGCTGGGCCGGATCCTCCGGATGAACCACGCGCTGGCCCTGGCCCGCCGGGGGATGCCCTACGTCGCCGTGGCCGGTGCGGCCGGATACGCGGATCAGGCCCATCTCGCCCGGGAAGTGAAGTCGCTGACCGGTGCCACCCTGGGCGAGCTGACCCGCTGAGCCGCGCCGCCGGGCCGGGACGATGGTCGCGTCGGTAACTCGTTCTCAGGGGGCGTCTGGGCGGACGGGTGGTCAGGCGCCGGGCGCGGCGCGTCGTCAGGTGCCGGGAAGCGGCGCGAAGAGATCCACCCCGTTGCCGTCAGGGTCGTGGACGACGGCGTAACGCTGCCCCCAGAAGGCGTCCCACGGCGGCAGGTGCCCCGGGTAGCCCGCCTGGACCAGGTCGCCGTACAGGCGGTCGACCTCCTCGGGCCCGTCGCATCGAAAGGCGAGGGACATCCGGGGGCCGCCCGTGGCGGGATTCCACGCGGGGTCGAAGGAGCGGATGGTGTCGACCGTGTCCCAGGCGAGGCGGAGTCCTCCATCGAGGGTCACTTCGACATGGGGCTCGGTGTCCGCCGAGAGCGGGATGTTCAGGCCCAGCCGGCGGTAGAAGGCCAGGGACGCGGCCATGTCGGCCACGACGAGGCCGATGAGGTCGAACGAGGGTGTCATGGCGGTCACGTTAGGCGGCGGGCGGGTACGGCGTCTTGAACGAATCGGACACGCCGCCCCGGGAACCGCCACCGCTTCAAGTGATCACGTCGCTTCGAGGCATGCCGCGCCGTAGCGGGGTGAGGCCGGGCACGTCGGCGCGGACGTCGACCTGGCCTGGCCTACCGCGCGGATCGCGGTGCTGGGGGCGCGGGGAGAGGCGGGCTTATCGGGTGAAGGGCGTGACGGTGGTCACGGCGGTCACCGGGACCGGCCCGTAGATGTGGGGGAACGCCTCCTCCGCGCCTTCGGGCACCTCCAGCCTGACCGGGCAGCCGAGCCGGTCCTCGTCGATCTCCAGCACCACCAGCGGTTCGGTGACCGCGCCGTAGTAGCGGCCGGCGACGCCACGCAGCTGGGTCAGGTCCGAGCAGGCGTGGACGAAACCCTCCTCCTCCAGGGTCAGGCCGAGGGTGGAGACGCGGTATTCGCCGGAGGCGACGGCCGCGTCCCAGTCGGCGGCCAGCGCGAGGTGAAGGATCATGGGTGGCTTTCGGGTGGTTCGAGTGTGGTCAGTGCGCGGGTGACGGCGTCCCGGGCGCGTTCCCGTGAGTCGGGGCGGGCCTCGACGACGTCCTCCACCCACAGGCCCGACAGCAGCCCGGCGACGAATCGGACCTCGGAACGACCGCAGGGATAGCCCGCGCCGCGGAGCGCGGAGGCGACGATCTCGTCGCAGCCGTCGGTCCAGGTGCGGGCGATGGCCTGCAACGCCGGGTCGCGGCCGGCCTGGAGGTACAGCTCCCACAGGCCGAGCTCGCGCAGCCGGTCCGCGGCGTACACGTCGGTGAGGGCCTCGGCCACCGCGGCGGCCGAACCGCCCGCCGGACGCCGTACGGCGGCGCGCATGCGGGTGAGTTCGCGCCGGACGAGCAGCGCGAACGCCTCGGCCAGCAACTGGTCGCGGGAGGAGAAGTAGTAGGAGGTGGCGGCGAGCGGGAGGCCGGCCCGTCCGGCCACCGCGCGGTGGGTGACCGCGGCGAAGCCGCCCTCGCCGAGCAGGTCGACTGCCGCGTCGAGCAGCGCCTCCCGGCGGCGTACGGCCCGCAGTTGCGGTCGCCGGGGCGCGACCTGGCGGGATTCGGGCACGCCGTGGTCCTCCCCTGGCTTGTCGATGCGCGCATCGTCGGTGTGCGAGGCTCGCCGGAATGTACGGGCTCCGAGGAGCCCGGAACCCGTCCGGACCACCCTTACCGGCCCCCGGCGCCGGGGTCAAACGATCAGTGTGCGCCGGAGAGGTTGAGCACGGCCACCCCGGCGATGATCAGAGTGATTCCCGCGACCTTGACCAGGTTCATGTGCTCGCCGAGGAACAGCGCGCCGATCAGCGCGATCGCCGCGGTTCCGGTGCCCGCCCACACCGCGTACGCGATGCCGACGGGCATGCGGAGCTTGAGCGCCCAGGCGAGCAGGATGAACGACGCGAGGTATCCGGCGGCGACGACGATGGTCCAGCCCCAGCGGGTGAGGCCGTCGCTGAGTTTGAGCGCGGAGGTGGCCAGGACCTCCGAGGCGATCGCGGCGGCGAGCAGGAGCCAGGCCATGGAGGAACCTCACAGACAAAGCGGTACGCTTGTCCCAATTTTAGATGCGAGGGCTCTTCCTGGCCATGGGGTTGCCGGGCAGGTGCTCCAGCTATGACGGCCGAGGCCCGCTGTCCGCCCACAGGGTCACCGGCAGCGCGGTCAGGCGGCGGGTGCCGGGATCGACGGCCTGCAGCTCCTCCGCCGGGGCGGCCAGAGCCATGCGGGGGAACCGGCGCAGCAGCGCGGTGAGCGCGACCTGCGTCTGCACCCGGGCGATGGAGGCGCCGAGACAGAAGTGCGGGCCGTGGGAGAAGCCCAGATGACCGGTGGCCGGCACCCGGGCGAGGTCGAGCCGGTCGGGGTCGTCGAACGCCCGCGGGTCGCGGTTGGCCGCGGAGATCAGGACGGTGACCTTCGCGCCGTGGGGCACCGTCGTGCCGTACAGCTCGACGTCGCCGCGGGCCTGACGCGGGACCGCCAGCTGCGCGGGGCCGCACCAGCGGGTGAGCTCCTCGACGGCGCGGGGCATGAGGGCGGGGTCGGCGCGCAGGGCGGCGAGCTGGTCGGGGTGGGACAGCAGGGCGGCCACGGCGTTGGCGATGAGGTTGGTCGGGGTCTGTCCCGCGATGACCAGGTGCCAGACCAGGGTGACGATCTCGGTGTCGCTCAGCCGGTCGCCGTCCTCGTCCTGGGCGCGGACGAGGTCGCCCACCAGATCGCCCCCTACGGAGTGGGGGTGGTCGCGGCGGGCGGCGACGGCTGCCTTGGCGCCGGCCATGATGCCCGGGATGGCCCGCGCGAAGTCCGCGCCGGCGGCTCCGGCGACGGTGGCGCCGTACTCGCGCCAGCGGGGGCGGTCCTCCTCGGGGATGCCGACGAGGGCGCAGATGACGTCCATCGGCAGCGGGCGGGCGAAGTGGGGCAGCAGGTCGGTCTGCCCGCCGTCGGCGTGCGCGGGAAGCTCGTCGAGCAGCGCGTCGACGATCGCGGCGATCCGCGGCCGGAACTCGGCGGCCCGGCGCGGGGTGAAGGCCGGGGCGACCAGCTTGCGCAGCCGGGCGTGCTCCGCGCCGTTCATCTCGCTCATGGTCCGCATGTACGGCAGGCAGTCCTCGGGGACCTCGGGGCGCATGTAGCTGGTGGCGTCGAGCTCGAACCGGGCGTCGCCGAGCATCGCCCTGGCACCGTCGTACCTGGTCAGGGCGTAGGTGGGGCCGAAGCCGGGGATCAGCAGCCGCGCGAGCGGGCCGCTTTCGCGGGCCTGCCCGTACGCCGTGAGGGGGTCGCGGAGGACCTCGGGCCGGGACAGGTCGATTTCGGGCAGGGTGCCGGTCATCGTCTACTCCAGATGCTTATTCCACATGTTCACATCATCTGGATGGTGACGGTATCTTGGTGGGCGGCGGCCGGCAAGCGTGAGGCCGTCGCGGCGAGGAGGGTGATGGAACGCCTGTCCAGGGTGGAGCTTCAGGCGCGCAACCGGGCCAGGGTGCTGACCGCCGCGCGGGACGAGTTCGCCGAACGGGGATTCCGCGACGCCAAGATCGACGCCATCGCCGAGCGTGCCGGGCTGACGCGGGGCGCGGTCTACTCGAACTTCCCGGGCAAGCGGGCGCTGTACTTCGCGGTGCTGGCCGAACTCGCCGAGGGCGCCGCTCCCCCGGCCGCCGGGCCACCTGGCGGGGCCTTGGCCGGGGAGGGCGCTCCCCCGGACGGCGGGGCGCCCGGAGGGGTCTTCGGCGCCGGAGGCCCGGCCCGGGACGGCGCGCCGCAGGCCGCCGGGGCCCGCGAGGCTCTCGCCGCGTTCGCCCGGGCCTGGGTGTCGCGGCTCCCCCTGGCGACCGACGGCCCGGGCAGGATCGGCATGGACCTGATGCCGGAGATCATGGCCGACGAGCGGATCAGGAAGCCGTTCGCACAGCTCATGAAGCTGAGCGGGGTGTTGCTCGGGCTCGCCCTGGAGGAGGTGGCCGCCGGAAGCGGGCGCATGGTGCGGGTCGCGGAGGTCGCGCTGACGACGCTGCACGGCATGAGCCAGATGGCCGACGCCGCTCCCGGTTTCGTGGAGGAGTTCGACGTCGTCAGCGCGTGCGAGCGGCTGGCCGATCTCGACCTCGGCGACCGGTGGGACCCGCCGCATCTGCCCTGGGCGGCCCCTGCCCGGCCCGCGGACGCGCCGTGGGCGCCGCCGGCGGCGGCCGACGCGCTGCGCGGCGGCCCCGCGCCGCTCTCCGGCGACGGGGTGGTGGCGGTCGTCGGGCTGCACCGCCTGGGTGCGGTGGAGGAGGCGGTGCGGGCCGCGCGGGCCGGGGACGAGGTGACCGCCGTGCTGGTGACCGGTGACCCCGGTGAGCTGGGGCCGCTGGTGCGGCTGGTCGTCGCCGGCCTGCGCGGCTGCCTGCGGGAGGCCTTCCCCCGGACGGCCTGGCCACGTCTCGGGGTGGTGTTCGACGAGCGGGGGGCCGTGGCGGCGGCGGCCGGGGTGCCCGCGGTGAGCGACGGGACCGAGACGGCGGTGCGGGTGCGGGCCGGGCGGGTGGTGGCCCGCGCCGACGGCCACGGCGCCTGCCACTCCGCCGCCTCCGCCGCAGGTCCCTGACGACGGCCCTGACGACGGCCTCGTCGCCGCGATCCCGTGCGCTCACCCGCGATCGTCCGACATCGAATTGCGTTCGGGCGGAGGGAAAGTCGCGGCCGTCGGTCCTCCGCAACGAGGCGCCGGGTTCGCGATGGCCGCTGCCATTGTCCGCGCGTGGAAGACCGTCCTTCCGGAGGTTTTCCTCGCCTGGGGGTAGAGCCGCGGCCGGTCCGTGAGAATCGAAAAGCGGGGCGATTCCTCAGGCGCTTCCGCCCTGGAATATCTCGGTCGGCACCAGCACTCCCGGGCGTCCGGTGGGCCCCGCGTCGATTTCGGCCTGGCATCGGTCGATCAGTTCGGCGGCGACCTTCTCCAGCGGAATCCGTACGCTCGTGATGGTCGGTTCGGTGATCAGTCCCATCGCCCCGCCGTCGAAGCCGGTGACCGCGATGTCGCGGCCGGCCCGCAGGCCGAGGGAATGACCGATGTTCACCACGACGGCGGCGATTGAGTCGCTGCTGGTGACGATGGCGTCGGGCCGCTGCCGCCGGCTCAGCATGCGGCGCACGTGGTCGCGGATCGCGTCGCCGGAGCCCTCGAAGACGTCGTCGTCGCTCACCTTGAGCCCATGGCGGTCGAGGCCCCGCCGGAAGCCGTGGAGCCGCTCGCGCTTCCAGTACTCGTCGCCCTCGGCCCCCACGTAGGCGAACCGGCCGTATGCCTTCGCGACCAGGTGGTCCATGAGCATGGCCATGCCGTGGGCGTTGTCGATGTCGACCCACTGCTGAGGAAGGCCGGGGGCGAGGCGGCCGAAGGACACGAAGGGCAGCGTGCCTCGCGCCAGCAGCCGGACGCGGGGGTCGTCCACCTGTGACTCGGAGATGATCAGCGCGTCGATGTTGCCCCGGGTGGTCAGCTCGGTGAACACGGACAAGGGGTCCTCGTCGGTATGGGTGAACACCAGAATCTGGTAACCGCGACGGGCCGCGGCCTTTATCAGCGCCTGGAGGAAACTCAGGGTGAAGCCTTTGACCGTCTCCAGTTCCTCACCGGACATGTGGTAACCGATTTGCATGCTCCGCCGGGAGCGCAGGGTCTGGGCCGCGCGGTTCGGCTTGTATGAAAGCGCTTCCATCGCGGCCACGACGCGGGTCTGCGTCTGTGTCGAGAAGTAATCCTTGCGGCCGTTCAGCACGTTGGAGACCGTCTGCCGGGATACGCCGGCGAGTTTTGCGACATCGTCGATGCTGGGGCGGCGGACTGAGTGACGATCGTTCGCGCCGGCCATTTTCCCCCGATCGGCTGTGTCTGACATTCGCACCACTCATGGTGTCACGGGCGCCCGGACCATCGAATGCCTCCGGACTCTAACACGCACCGCACGCCCCGGAGAGGGTCGCGCGGACCGGTGCGCGCGCCGCCCCGTAAGCACCCGAACGGGCCGCGGACGGACACCTTGACGTAACACGGACGGCGTGTCACTCTCGGCTCCATTGAACGATA
Organism: Microbispora sp. H10949; assembly: GCF_014161435.1. Taxonomy (NCBI): domain Bacteria; kingdom Bacillati; phylum Actinomycetota; class Actinomycetes; order Streptosporangiales; family Streptosporangiaceae; genus Microbispora; species Microbispora sp. H10949. The sequence continues at coordinate 133,182 of NZ_JABBWZ010000005.1, forward strand.
CATGTGAGCGCAAACACACTCCACCACCCCATCGAGACATGTAGCCGGGCCCCAGGCTCTCGGCGGCTGATGCACGCCTGATTCGGGATGAAAAGGACGTAAGTGTGGCAATCGTGGAAGCTGTCGCTGAGGGGGGAGATCCGCACTCCCCCGGTGCGGGCGACGAGGTCACGGCGCGGCCGGCCGGGCGCGGAGCCGACGGCTTCGTCCACCTTCAGGCGTCCGGGGTGAGCCTCGTGCTCGACTGCCGCGGCCCCCGGCTGCCACGGGTGCTGCACTGGGGACGCCCGTTGCCGCACGCGTCGGACGCCGACCTTTCGGCGCTGGCGCTGGCCTCGCTGCCGGCGACGGTGCCGAACTCGCTCGACACGCCCGCTTCGGTGGCGGTGGTGCCGGAGCCGGCGACGGGGTGGTTCGGCCTTCCCGGTGTCCTGGGCCACCGCGACGGCCGGCACTGGTCGCCGCTGTTCGAGACGGAGCACGTCGGCGTCCACGACCGCGGCGCCGGTGAGGGCGGTGAGGTGGCCGTCCTGGCGTCGGACGCCGGCTGCGGGCTGTCCCTCGAACTCCGCCTCGACCTGACGGCCGTCGGCGTGCTCCGCATGCGAGCCGTGCTCCGCAACACCGCGTCCGGCTGGTACACGCTCGACGGCCTGGTGATGGCTCTGCCGGTGCCGGCGGAGGCGACCGAGCTGCTCGACTTCACCGGCCGCTGGAGCCGGGAGCGGGACCCCCAGCGACGCGCGTTCTCGGCCGGCGCCCATGTTCGCGACGGGCGGCGCGGGCGCACCGGTTCGGACGCGTCGTTCGTCCTGGTCGCGGGCGAGAAGGGGTTCGGGTTCCGGTCCGGCCAGGTGTGGGGCGTCCACGTCGGATGGAGCGGCAACCACCGGACGTACGCCGAGCGGCTGCCCACCGGGGATTCGGTCGTCGGGGGTGGCGAGCTGCTGCAGAGCGGCGAGGTCCGGCTCGCGCCCGGTGCGTCGTACGAGACCCCGTGGGTGTACGCCGCCCACGGCGACGGCCTCGACGAGATGGCCGCCCGATTCCATCGCCTGGTGCGGAGCCGGCGGGGCGGCCGGCGACCGGTGATCGTCAACACCTGGGAGGCGGTCTACTTCGACCACGACCTGGGCCGGCTCACGGCGCTGGTCGACGCGGCCGCCGAGGTCGGGGCCGAGCGGTTCGTGCTCGACGACGGCTGGTTCCGGGGCCGCCGCGACGATCGGGCCGGGCTGGGCGACTGGTTCGTCGACGAGGCGCGCTGGCCGGAGGGGCTGCACCCGCTCGTCGAGCGCGTACGGGCGCGGGGCATGGACTTCGGCCTGTGGGTCGAGCCCGAGATGGTCAACCCCGACTCGGACCTGGCCCGCGCGCACCCCGACTGGATCATGGCGACCGAATGCCGGCAGCCCCCGCCGTCCCGTCATCAGCAGGTGCTCGACCTGCGCCGGCGGGAGGCCTACGAGTACATCCTGGAGCGGCTGGACGCGCTCGTGCGCGAGTACCGGATCGCGTTCCTGAAGTGGGACCACAACCGCGATCTCGTCGACGCGGGTGTGCACGAGCAGACCAGGGCGGTCTACCGCCTCATGGACGAGCTGCGGGCGCGCCACCCCGGCCTGGAGATCGAGTCGTGCTCGTCGGGCGGCGCCCGGGTGGACCTCGGCATCCTCGAGCGCACCGATCGCGTCTGGGCCAGCGACTGCATCGACGGCATAGAGCGGCAGGCGATCCAGCGGTGGACCGCGTTGCTCCTGCCGCCCGAGCTGATCGGTTCCCACGTGGGGTCGGCGCGCGCGCACACCACCGGACGTACGCAGAGCCTCGCGCTGCGGGCCGGCACCGCGCTGTTCGGCCACTTCGGCATCGAGTGGGACCTGACCGCGGCCTCCGGGGAGGAACGCGCGGAGCTGCGGCGGTGGGTGCAGCTCTACAAGCGGATGCGCGGCTGGCTGCACCGCGGGCTCGTCGTACGGGCCGACCATCCCGACCCGGCGCTGTGGCTGCACGGAATCGTGTCGGCGGACCGCGACCAGGCGCTGTTCTCGGTGGTGGCGATGACGACCGGCGCCCGCACCCAGCCCGGACGGGTCCGCATCCCCGGACTCGACCCGCATCGGCGTTACCGCGTGCGTCCGCTGGCCCCGGGCGACAGGCCGGGCACCACCGCGGTGGCCCCGAACCCGTGGCTGGCCGAGGGCGTCGTGGTCACCGGCCGGATGCTGGCGGAGGTCGGCCTGTCCGCCCCGCCGCTCCACCCCGAGCAACTGCTCCTGCTGCACGTCACGAAGGCGTGACCGTCATGAGGACCGGCATCGGACGGCAGAGCGGCACGGCGGAGCCGCGGCCCGACACATCCCCGCCGCGGTCCGGCGCGCCCGCGCCGCGGTCCCGGCGCCGCGCGGGCGACCTGCCCGTCGCGATGGTCTTCCTCCTGCCCGCGGCGGTCGGCTTCGTGGCCTTCTACCTGTGGCCGGCGCTGCGGACCGCGTACCTCAGCTTCACCGACTACAGCCTGCTCGCGCCACCCGAATGGGCCGGGCTCGACAACTACCGGCGCCTGCTCGGCGACCGCCTGTTCTGGAACGCGCTCAAGGTCACGGTCGAGTACGTCGTCGTCAACATCGGGGTGCAGACGATCGCCGCCCTCGGCCTGGCCGTGCTGATGCACCGGCTGACCCGCTCCGGGCTGATCCGGGGCGTGCTGCTGCTGCCGTATCTAGTCGCCAACGTGGTGGTCGCACTGGTCTGGTACACGATGCTCGACGCTCAGCTCGGGATCGTGAACCAGGCGCTGGAGTGGATCGGCCTCGACCCGGTGGCCTTCTTCGGGGAGACGAGCACGGCGATCCCGACCATCGCGCTGGTCAACGTCTGGCGGCACGTGGGCTACACCGCGCTGCTGATCTTCGCGGGCCTGCAGGCCATCCCGAAGACCGTGTACGAGGCGGCGGCGACCGACGGCGCCTCCGAGGCGACGATGTTCTGGCGGATCACGCTGCCGCTGCTGCGTCCCGTCCTGGCGCTGGTGCTCGTGCTGACGGTCATCGGATCGTTCCAGATCTTCGACACGGTGGCGGTCACCACCAAGGGCGGGCCGATCAACGCGACCCGGGTCATCTACTACTACATCTACGAGCAGGCGTTCCAGCGCTTCAACTTCGGTTACGCCGCCGCCGTCTGCGTCGCCCTGTTCGCGATTCTCGCCGGCCTCGCGCTGCTCCAGCTCAAGCTGCTCCGCGCCGGCGACTCGGACCTGGACTGAGAGGCGGGCCATGAGCCACACACTGAGACGGCTGAGCCTGCGGCGGACGGCGGCCTGGGCGATCCTCGTGCTGTTCATCCTGATCACGCTGCTGCCGTTCTACTGGATGCTGCGCATCTCCCTGTCCAACAACCGGACCCTCTTCGCGAACCCGGGTTCGCTCATGCCGACGGACTTCACGTTCGGCGCGTTCAGGCGGGTCCTGGGCATCGCGACGCTGGCGGAGGCCACCGCGGAGGGCGGCTCCGGCGCGAAGATCGACTTCTGGCGGTACCTGGCGAACTCGGTGGTCACCTCGGCCGTCATCACGGTCTGCCAGGTGTTCTTCAGCGCCATGGCGGCGTACGCGTTCGCCCGGCTGCGCTGGCCCGGACGGGAGAAGGTCTTCTTCGTCTTCCTTACCGCGCTGATGATCCCGCCGATCTTCACCGCGCTGCCCAACTTCGTGACCGTCAAGCAGCTCGGGCTGCTCAACACGTACGCGGGGATCGTGCTGCCGTACCTGTTCATGACGCCCTTCGCGGTGTTCTTCCTGCGGCAGTTCTTCCTCAACATCAGCAGGGAGGTGGAGGAGGCGGCGATCGTGGACGGCGCGGGACACGCGCACATCTTCTTCCGGCTGATCGTGCCGATGAGTTCGGCGCCGATCGCCACCATCTCCCTGCTGGTCTACATCGGAGCCTGGAACGAGTACTTCTGGCCACTGCTCGTGGGGCAGGAGGACGACGTCCGGGTGCTCACCGTGGCCCTGGGCATCTTCCGCGCCCAGAGCCCGCAGGCCGGGCCGGACTGGTCCGGGCTCATGGCCGCGACGCTTCTGGCCGCGTTGCCGGTCATCGCGCTCTTCACCGTTTTCGGACGATGGATCGTCAACTCCATCCAGTTCTCCGGGATCAAGTGATCCCTCCCTGAACCACCCTCATCCCCCCACCGCAGCAAGGAGATCTGGCATGAGACGGATAACGCGCCTCGCCGCTGTCGCGACGATACTTCCGCTGGCCCTGGCCGGGTGCGGCAGCGGGGACGACAGCGGCGGCGGGAGCGGGAGCGCCCAGGCCCCGGAGAAGACCGAGATCAGCTACTGGCTGTGGGACTCCAACCAGTTGCCGGCCTACCAGGCCTGCGCCGACGCGTTCCACGCCGCGAACCCCGAGATCACCGTGAAGATCTCACAGTTCGGCTGGGCCGACTACTGGACCGGCCTCACGACCAACCTCGTGTCCGGCAACGCGCCGGACGTCTTCACCAACCACCTGAACTACTATCCCGAGTTCGCGGCGAAGCAGCAGATCCTGCCGCTGGACGAGTTCGTCGCGGCCGACGGCACCAAGACCGACGTCTACGCTCCCGGCCTCGCCGACCTGTGGGTGTCGGCCGACGGCAAGCGGTACGGCCTGCCGAAGGACTTCGACACGGTGGCGATCTTCTACAACAAGAAGATGCTCGACGACGCCGGCATCACCGAGGACCAGATGAAGTCGCTCACCTGGAACCCCGACGACGGCGGCACCTACGAGAAGGTCATCGCCCACCTCACCGTCGACAAGAACGGCAAACGCGGCGACGAGGCGGGCTTCGACAAGAAGAACGTCAAGGTCTACGGCCTGGGCCTGGACGAGAACAACGGCGCCGGTGTCGGCCAGCAGATGTGGAGCATGTACGCGCTGTCCACCGGCTGGCAGTTCACCGACAAGAACCCGTGGGGCACGAAGTTCCAGTACGACGACCCGCGTTTCCAGAAGACCATCGCGTGGTGGCGCGGGCTGATCGACAAGGGGTACATGCCGAGCCTGGCCATCGCCCGGTCCGGCACCAGCGTCAACGACGGCTTCGGCGCCGGCAAGTACGCGCTGTCCACGAACGGCTCGTGGATGATCAACACCTACTACGGCTACGACAAGGTCGAGGTGGGCACCGCGCCGACGCCCGTCGGCCCCTCCGGGAAGCGCGCCACCATCTACAACGGCCTGGCCGACTCCATCTACGCCGGGACCAAGCACAAGGACCAGGCCTGGCGGTGGGTCAAGTACCTGGCGTCCGCGGACTGCCAGAAGACGGTCGGCGACAAGGCCGTCGTCTTCCCGGCGATCCCTGAGGCGCTCACCGTCGCCGAGGAGAAGTTCAAGGCCAAGGGCATCGACATCAGCGCCTTCACCGTGCAGATCCACGAGAACACGACGTCGCTGTTCCCGATCACCGACCACGCCAGCGACATCGGTGCGGTGATGGGCCCGGCGATGGACGCGGTGCTGAGCTTCGAGGCGGAGCCGTCCTCGCTCAGCAAGGCCAACGACGAGGTCAACGCCCTGTTCCAGTAGCCCCGGCGTTCCAGTAGTCCCGGCGCGCCACATGCCGGCACGGACGCCCGTGGGCGGTAGATCTCCGCCCGCGGCGGAGCCGATACGCCGGACCACATCGGAAATCGCGGTGAACCGGCCGAGAAACGCCTGTGCAAGGGCTCGGCCGGCCACCTTCGATCCGTGAATCCCCCCTACCCCATCGGCCATCGACTGAGAGCCAGAGGAGAGGCATGTCCAAATTACCAACTGATCGGCGAGCACGGCGAATCATCGCCGCGGTGACAACCACGTTCGCGCTCGTGACGGCAGGGGTGACGGCGGCGGTCCCCGCACAGGGAGACGGCCCGGCGGCCACGCAGCTGGTCGTCGACCTCGGCACGAGGACCGGCGCGTTCCGCGGCGCCGCCGGCGGAGCGCTGTACGGGCTGAGCGACGAGGGTGTGCCCAGCGACAACACGCTGGAGCCGCTGCGGCTGACCACCGTCAACCAGAAGCCGCCCGCGGGCGCCCAGCACCCCAACGGCGACGCGTTGTCGGTGGCGCCCTCGTTCTTCCGCAACGGCGGCAAGTACATCCAGGTCAACGTCCAGGACATGTACGCGCAGTGGACGTACGAGAACGCGGGCGGCGCGATCCCCTGCAACCAGGTCTGCTTCGACAACTACATGCAGAAGCTCGCCTGGGTCGTCGACCAGGTCAAGAACAGCCCGTACGCCGACCGCATCGTCTACGTGCCGTTCAATGAGCCCGACGGCATCTGGTACAACACCTCCACCGGCAACGCCGCGCAGTACCAGACCCGGATGGCGGCCCTGATGGCGCACTGGAAGGCGGCGGTGGAGTACATCCGCGCCAACCACCCGGGCGCGCGGGTCATGGGCCTCAACGACGCCACCTTCCGGGCCCGCAACTACGGTGACTTCCTCACCTACGCCCGCGACAACAACGTGCTGCCCGACTTCGTGTCCTGGCACCAGTTGGAGTCCGGCAGCCTCAACCCCGCGGGCGGCAACTACTACCGCACCAACTACCGGACCTACCGGAACCTGGAGCAGGAACGGGGCATCTCCCCCATCCCGATCAACATCAACGAGTACGGCGGCAACCGCGACCTGACGGTTCCCGGCCAGCTCATCCAGTATGTCGCCATGTTCGAGGACACCAAGGTCGACGCGGGCGGCAAGGCGTACTGGACCGCGGCCGGTCTGCTCGGCGGCGACGTCGTGGAGACCAACAAGCCCGGCGGCGGCTGGTGGTTCTACAAGATGTACGCCGACATGGCCGGCGGTGACACGGTCAAGGTCACTCCCCCGGCCCCGGCCACCCTCGACAAGCTCGAAGGCATCGCGGTCATCGACGACGACCGCAGGCAGGCGCGCATCCTGGCCGGCGGCGGCCCCTCGGCCGACTTCGACGTGGTCGTCGGCAACGTCGACGGCGAGCTGTTCGGCGACAAGGTCAACGTGACCGTGTCGGCGACCACGTGGAGCGGCCAGAACTCCGACGCCCCGCCGCCGGTCGTGCTGCGCGACGTCGACCTCGTCCCCGAGAACGGGTCGCTGACGATCCCGATCCGCGGGCTGGGCGTCGAAGGCGACGGCGGGCCGAACGTCGACCAGATGTCGGTGTACGAGATCGTGCTGTCGCCCGGCGGCGCCGGCACCCGCCAGTCCGTGGACCTGCCCTGGCGGGCCTCGTACGAGGCGGAGCTGGCCACCGTCACGGCCGGGACGGTTCAGACCTTCGGCACCCCGTCGAACTGGAACGCGGCCGCCACCTCCGGCACGCGCCACGTCGGCAACCTCACCCAGAACACCAGCGCGGTGACGTTCGACGTGAATGTGCCGAAGGCCGGCGCCTACAAGCTGGGCATCCTGTACGCCAACCAGACCGGTCAGCCCGCCCAGCAGGTGCTCACGGTCAACGGCGCTCAGGCGCAGATTGTCGACTACCAGGCCACGCTCAACTTCCAGTGGCGCACCCGCAAGGACGTGGTGGTCCAGCTCCAGGCGGGCGCGAACCAGATCCGGCTGGCCAAGTCCCACCCCGAGCTGGGCGCCGCTGTCGGTCAGGCGACGCTGGACCGCATCGACCTCGAACCGGCCTCCACCGGCCCGGTCACCCGGGACTACGAGGCCGAGCGGTCGCAGACCAAGGGCGACGTGACCTACGAGTACGACCAGCCGAAGCAGTCGGAGGCGGGCTTCCTCACCCTCAAGCGCGGCGGCGAGGCCATGTTCACCGTGTACGCCGAGGAGGACGGGTACTACGACCTGGAGTTCCGGCACAACAGCCCCGGCAAGCCGGGGTCGGTCACCGCGAACATCGGGCTCGACCGGCGCGCGGTCGACGGTGCGGTGCTCCGCGCCAACCCGGGCGGCGGCACCTTCTGGAAGACCGACCGGCACCGGCTGTTCCTGTCGGCGGGCGTCAACCGGGTGACGGTGGAGCCCTCCGGCCCCACCCCGGTGCGCCTCGACAAGGTGAGCGTGACCCGGGCGACGTCCGGGCCCCGCCCGGTGCAGGTGATCGAGGCCGAGTCCGCCGCCCGGTCCGGCTCGGCCGCGGTCGACAACCACGGCTACGCCTCCGGAGGCAAGTTCGTCGGCTGGATCGGACAGGGGCCGCAGAACCGGCTGACCCTCCAGGTCGACGCGGACAAGGCGGGTGACTACCTGCTCGTCGTGCGCTACGCCAACGACGAGCGGAAGTCCGGCCACGTCTACAACGCCGACATCATCTCGCGGCCCCTCGACATCTCCGTCAACGACGGGGACGCGAAGCGGTACTGGTTCAAGAACACCTGGTCCTGGGGCAACTGGTGGGCGCGCGGCGTGCCGGTGACCCTGAAGGCCGGCACCAACACGATCAGCGTGTACAACGATCCCGCCAACGGCGCGAAGGCCCAGGGATGCCCGGCACCGTGCATCTCCGAGCTCGACAGCCAGTGGGCGCCCAACCTCGACAGGTTCGACATCGTGCCGATCAAGGTCGGCTGACGCGGTGACCCGGGGCGGGAACGGCGGCAGGACAGCCGCTCCCGCCCCGGGTTCAGGCGGCGAACAGCAGGAGCAGGCCCACCACGGTGTAGACCACCATCAGCACGAGCAGGGGGACCTGCCCGATGACGGCGGTCCGCCGGGGGAACAGGGCGAGCGCGCGGTCGTGGGCCAGCACGGTGCCCAGCACGTGACCGATGACGATCACCGTCACCTGGAGGGTGGCGACTCCGGCGGGGGTGGTGCCGAGCGCCTGGATCTTCCAGCCGGCGGTGCCCAGCCAGTTGGCGCCGGTGTCCAGCGGGTCGGACAGCAGCGCGATGGTCCGCTGTCCCTCCAGGAGGAACAGCGTGTAGTAGTGGGCGATCACGTACCCGACGGCGATCGGCACGATCGAGTGGGCGATCTCCCCCGCCGTCCCCCCGGCCGTCGCTCCGGGAACGGCCGCGCCCCATCGGCCGGCGAGCGCGGTCGCGATCCGGTACGCCGCGAGCACCAGGCCGATGACGGCCAGCAGCCCGGCGGTGCCGGTGACCGCCGCCGGAATCGGGCTCTCCTGGGTGAACCGCACCCAGATCGGCGCGTTGGACAGGCTGTCGTACATGGTGGAGCCGAGGAGGACGACCACCAGCGTCGTCAGTCCCGGCGCCGGCCGCAGCCCGGCCATGCCGTCGAGCGAGTTGCGCCAGGCGACGACGCCGTCGTCGCGCCGGTGCACCGGGGCGAGCCTGCCCACGAGGCCGCTGTAGGCCTCGAACGGGTCGGCGTGGCCGAACCACCGGGCGCCGAAGACGACCGCTCCACCGAGCATGATCACGGCGTACGCCGCGAGCCAGGCGCCGATCACCGGCAGGGTGGCCCGTTCGGGGGCGACGAGTTCCAGCCAGACGAAGGCGAACAGCCCGGCGCAGGCCGGCCAGTAGCCGACGCCCGGGGGCAGCGGGCGCAGGCCGGCATCCGGGTCGCGCCGCAGAGCCGCGCAGGCCAGCAGGTGCAGCGTCCGCAGCGGGTTCAGGGCGCGCCACACCGGGCCGAACAGCAGCGACAGCGGCACCAGGCCGACCCAGAACAGGACGTAGAACGCGCCCGCCGTGGGGTTGTCGGCCTTGTCGGGGCCGAAGACCAGTCCGACGCAGAAGTAGGCGGCGGCGAGGAGCCCGGCGATCCGCCAGGCCCAGCCCCAGGCCGGTGTGGCCATGGCCCGCTGGAGCGCGCCGGGCAGGGTGCGGGCGTGCGGGTTGCCGCCGCCCAGCCGCGGCTCCTTCCACAGCGCGCCGAGTGCCACGAACGACACCAGCAACGCCAGCGCCGCGCCGGTCAGCGCGGCCGGGAACGGGATCGGCAGGTCCTGGCGTCCGCCGACCCCGTGCGCGAGGAGCATGAGACGGGCCTACCGCACCACGAGCTGGAACAGCTGAAGTCCCGACTCGTGGGTCTCCATCTCGAACAGGCCGGTCTCGTCGGCCGTGAACTCGATGGTGGCGGGGGTGCCGGGCTTCAGCTCCGCCTCCTTGTCGTACCCGTGCAGGTGCGCCTCGTCGGCCGCGTCGCCGGTGACGGTGATGCGCACCCGCTGCCCCTTGTCCACCTCGATGCGTCCCGGGGGCGGCGTCACCTTGCGGCCGCTGATCGTGACGTCGATCTCCTTCACGTCCGCGTCGGCGGGCGCGTCGGTGGCGGACCCGGCCGGCTCCGTCGCCGCGTCGGTCGCCGCGTCCGTGGCAGCCGGGGCGGGCACTTCGGTGGACGACGCGGTGGTGGGTGCGGCGGCGGGCTCGGCGGTGCCCGACTCGCCGCAGGCCGACACCGTCATCGGCAGCGTCACGCCGATCAGGAGCGCGGCGAGCAGCGGGCGTCGCCGGGCGCGGTGGTGCCGGGCAGGGGTGAACGTCACGACATTTCTCCGGGGGTGTGGGTGGTTCAGCGCCGCTTGGCGGACCTGGGGCGGTTCGCCGTCCGCGACTGGGACGAACTCGTGGGGGTCTTCGGCCGGGGGCGCCCGGAAGGCCGCTTGGCCGCCGGGCCCTTCGCGGCCGCCGTACGCGCGGGGGCGGCGCCGGTGGACGGGGCGGACCGCCGCGCCGCGCGCAGCACCAGGGCGCCCGCTCCCACGACGAGGAGCGCGGGCACCAGCCACACCGACAGGCCGGTGCCGGAGTCGTCCTGGCCCGCCGCCGTCCGCGCGGCGGGGGCCGTGGCGGCGCCGGTCTCGGGTACGGCGGCAGGGCCCGCGGCGGAGCCGGTGCTCGCCTGGGAGGGGGCCACGGGGCCCAGCGCGCCGTCGCCGCTCTGGGGCGTCGCGTCGGCGGTGGTGGCGCTTCCGGGCTCGGCCGAGGCGAGCAGGATGGCGTCGGGCTCGTTGGTGGGGGCCCGCCAGCCCTTGGGCGGCGCCGAGGTCCTGCCCTTGTAGGTGAAGCGCAGTTCTCCCTTGACGGGCTCCCCGTCGGAGGCGATCGAGAGGTAGTGGACGACGTACTCGCCCTGCTCGGGCCAGTAGGCGACGGGGATCACCGCCGGGAATCCGGTGTTGTAGACGCTCGGCTCCCACACGCCGTTGACGAGGTTGTACTCCTGGACCGGCTTGTCGAGCCGTTCCGGCTGCCCGTGTGTCCAGGTCTGGTCGACGCGGGCGCCGTTGGGCGCGGTGACGGTGAAGTAGGCGTTCGGGGCGGGCGCCTCGGTGAAGTAGAGCCGCAGCGACTCCAGCGGCGTCTTCACCGTGCTGTCCTTGGCCGGGGTGGACATCGCGAGCTGGCCGTGGGCCGAGGCGGGAACGGCCAGGGCGGCGAAGGTGAGCACGCCGACGACGACCGGCAGGAGCAACCGGCCCAACCACCGTGCCATCGTCACGTCCGCTCTCCATGGGTGTGGCCCCCGGGCTGGGGCGATGCGACGAGATTAGCCACTTATGACGTGGATGAACAGAACTTCATGCGTTCGCAACGAAAGTGGATCGATGCGCTCCCGGCCCTCCCCCGATGCCGCGCCTGGGCCGGGCGTGGGTACTTGGCGTGAGGGTCGAATGCGTGTTCTACTGATCCTCATGCGTCGCGACGCCACTTCCCGCCCCGGCGCCGGCTCCGGGGACCAGGGCACGGTGCGGCCCGCCGAGCGGCATGCGACCGTCAGCGCCGAGCAGCAGGCGATCACCGGCGCCGAGCAGCAGGCGATCGTCGGCGCGGGCCCCGCCCGCCCGCGCATCGAGCGGCAGGCCGTCACACGTGTGTTCGACGGCATCACCTGCTACGAGGTGCCCGCGCGCGCCGCGCTGGAGCGTGTGCCCGACGCCGCCGAGCTGCCCTTCACCTGGGCCGCGAGCCCCTACCGCGGGTGCGAGGCGGGCTGCGGCTACTGCGCGGCCCGGCGCGGGCACCGCTACCTCGGCCTGGATCCGGGCCGGGACTTCTCCACCCGCATCGTCGTCAAGACCGACCTGGCCCGCCGGCTGCGCCGTGAGCTCGCCTCCCCGCGCTGGAGCGGCGAGCCGGTCGCGCTCGGCCTCACCGGCGACTGCTACCAGCCGGCTGAGGAGATCTACCGCCTGATGCCGGGCGTCGTGCGGGCCCTGGCCGACGCGGCCAACCCGTTCACCGTACTGACCAAGAGCCCTCTGATCCTGCGCGACCTGGACCTGTTACGCGACGCCGCGAAGGTGACCCAGGTCGGTGTGATGGTGTCGGTCGGCTTCGTCGACGACCGGGTGCGGCGGGCCGTGGAGCCCGGGGCCGCGACGCCGCAGCGGCGGCTGGAGGTCTGCGCCGCGCTGAACGACGCCGGCATCCCCTGCGGGGTGCTGATGGCGCCGATCCTGCCGCTCGTGACCGACTCCAGCGATCATCTGCTGGCCACGGTCAGGCGCGCGGCGGAGGCGGGGGCGGTCAGCGTGACGCCGGTCGTGCTGCGCCTGCCGTCCGGGGTGCGTGAGGGATACCTGGGCTGGCTGGAGCGCGAGCACCCCGGCCTGGTGCCGCGCTACCAGGCGTTGTACGGCAAGGGCCAGGTCGCCGAGGAGGGCTACCGCCGCCGGATCGCCGAGCAGGTGCGGGCGCTGGCCGAGACCTACGGCGTCGGCGGCCAGGCCCGGCGCTGGCGCCGGCGCCGGTCTCCCGACCGCCAGCTCGCCCTCGTCTGAGCACGCGTCACTCCGCGCCTCGCCGCCGGCTGGTCCCCGTCCGCCCCTGCCCTTGCCTCGGCGCGGCCCGGCCTCGGGCCGCGCTCCTCCCCGGCGGTCGTCGGCGCCGGCTCCCCCTTATCTCTGCTCCGGAGTCAGGACGTGTCGGGTCCGGTCCCCGGTCCAGGCCGCTTCGAGGATCGCGGTCAGGCTGGCGGTGTCGGTCGGGCCTGGATGGTTCTGGATCAGGCGGGTGACGCCGGTGGCCATCTCCGCGAAGCGCGGGAGGTCGGCGCGTGCCACGCCGATGTCCGCCAGGGTGGCAGGGATGCCGATGTCGGCGAGGAGCCCGTGGAGCCAGGTGAGGAACATGTCTGCGGCCTCGGCATCCGAGGCGTCGGTCACGTCGAGCCCGCACACCCTGGCGAGGACGGCCAACCGGTCGCTGATGGCATCCCTGGCCGCGTCCAGCGCGTAGGGCAGCAGCAGTCCGACGCCCAGGCCGTGCGGCGTGTGGGTGGCTGCGCCGATGGGGTACTGGAGAGCGTGCGGAGCCGCGTTGCCCGCGTGGGAGAACGCGATCCCGGCGAGCATGGACGCATAGGACATGTCCGCGCGCGCGTCCTTGTCGCCTCCGTCTTTGACGGCACGGGGCAAGCTGCGGGCGATCCGCTCCGCGGCCAGGAGCGCGTAGTGATCGGTGATCGGGTTGCGGCCGAGGAAGACCTGTTCCACCGGGTCGCGCGGTCCGTGGGGCCGGGGTCGCGCGGTGTAGCTCTCCACCGCGTGGCAGAACGCGTCGATGCCGGAGTGGGCGGTGACGGTCGCAGGGCAGGTGTAGGTGAGCTCGGGGTCGACGATGGCGAAGTCGGGCACGATGTGGACGCTGGAGACCCCCACCTTCAGCTCGCGGTCCGGGTCGGTCAACACCGAGACGGGGGTGAGCTCGGAGCCGGTGCCTGACGTCGTCGGGACCGCGACGAGAGGAATCGTCGGCCCCGGCACCTTCGACTCGCCGTAGAAGTCGCGCGGAGTCCCACCGTGGCGCCGGATGACGCCGACGATTTTGGCGAGGTCGATCACCGTGCCACCCCCGATGGCGAGGATCACGTCGGCGTCCACCTCTGCGGCGGCCGAGACGCCCAGGGCGACGTCGGTGAGTGGCACGTCCGGAGTCGCGTCGGCGAATACCCCGACGACTGCGACTTTCTCCCGCACGGCGGCCACGATCTCGGCCACGCCCGGCTGCCCCAGAAGAACCCGGTCGGTCACGATGAGGACCCGCGAGCCACACTCGGCCACCACTCGTGGGATGTTCTGCGCGACCCCTTCGCCCACTATCAGCTGGCGTGGTCCGCGGACGGTCTCAAGCATGTCAGTGCCTCTCTGGAACGTCGGCGGTGATGTGCTGGGCGGACGTCCAGGTCACCTGCGAGACCGGGACGGCGTCGGCAGGGCTGGCTGCCGGGTGGCGCGGGCGCGGGCCTGGCTCCCGGGCTCGGACGGGGCCGGTCACGGCAGGTCGATCGCCGCGTAGGTGACGTCGAGGTACTCGAGGATGCCCTCGTGCGACCCCTCCTTGCCGATCCCCGACTGCTTCACGCCTCCGAACGGAGCTGACGGGTCCGAGATGAGGCCACGGTTGATGCCGATCATCCCCGTCTCCAGCCCCTCGGTGAACCGGAGCGCCCGCTGGAGGTCACGGGTGAAGACGTATCCGACCAGGCCGTGCTCGGTGTCGTTGGCCTTCGCGATCACTTCGTCGTCGGACGTGAACGAGATGATCGGCGCCACCGGGCCGAAGATCTCCTCCTCCAGGATCCGCGCGTCTTCGGGCACGTCGACGAGGACCGTGGGCGGGTAGAAGTGGCCCGGCCCGTCCGGACGCTCGCCGCCCAGCAGGACACGGGCGCCGCGGTCGACCGCGTCGGCGACGAGCTCGTCGATCTTGGTGACCGAGGCGTCGTCGATCAACGCCCCGACGTCCACGCCGTCGTCGAGGCCATGGCCCACCGAGAGCGCGCCCATCCGCTCGGCGAAGCGCGCCGTGAACTCCTCGCGCACCGGCTCCTCGACGTAGATTCGGTTGGCCGCGATGCAGGACTCCCCGATGTTGCGCATCTTGGCCACCATGGCACCGTCGACCGCGACGTCCAGGTCGGCGTCGGCGCACACGATCAAGGCCGCGTTGCCGCCCAGTTCCATGGAGGTGCGCAGCACGTTGTCCGCCGCCTGTCGTAGCAGCACGCGCCCGACCTCGGTCGACCCGGTGAACGAAAGCTTGCGGGTCCGGCGGTCGGCCAGCAGTGCCGAGACCACCTGGCCGGAACGCTTGGTCGTCACGACGTTGACGACGCCCGGGGGAACGCCGACCTCCTCCATGATGCGGGCGAGGAACAGCATGGTGAGTGGCGTCTGGGCGGCCGGCTTGGTGATCGTCGTGCAGCCCGCCGCCAGCGCAGGAGCGATCTTGCGGGCGCCCATCGCCAACGGGAAGTTCCAGGGCGTCACGAAGACGCACGGTCCGACCGGCTTCGGGACGGTGAGGATGCGATATCCACCATTGGGAGCGGTGTTGTAGCGCCCCTCGACGCGCACCGCCTCCTCGGCGAACCAACGGAAGAACTCGGCGCCGTAGGCCACCTCTGCCCGAGCCTCGGCGAGCGGCTTGCCCATCTCGAGCGTTATCAGCCGGGCGACCTCCTCGGATCGCTCGGTCAGCGCCCGGTACGTCGCGGTCAGCAACTCTGACCGTTTTCGCGGCGGGGTCGCCGCCCACTCCGCCATCGCCTTGCTCGCCGCGTCCAGAGCGGCGAGCCCGTCGGCGACGCCGGCGTCCGCCACCTCGGCGATGGTCTTGCCGGTGGCCGGGTCCTCGACGGCAAAGGTGGCGCCGCCGGCGGCGTCGCGCCAGGCGTCGCCGATCCGGAGCCGCCGGTGCTCGGGGGCCAGGACGTTCATCGGGTCACTCATTGCGTCGCCTCCTGTGATGTTCTTGGTGATGTCCGGTGTGACCTGGGCGATCGCGCCACGCGCGTTGACGATCGGGTCACCCGGCCTCGTCGGGGCCGGGGCTGCCGGGCGGGTCGAACATGGCCCTGGCCCCGGCCGCAGGGCGACGCCCCGCGCCACCGATCGCCTTCTCGGGCCATGGCCGCTTCGGCGTCGTCAGGCCGTGCTCATCCGTGGCGCCGAGGCTCGATCGCCACGTGCGGGCGCATGGTGACGTCGCCGCCCTGTGCTGTTACCTCCCGGGCGGTTACCTCCCGGTCTCGGACAGCGCCAGCCCGGTGCCCGCGTCGAACAGGTGCGCACGGTCCAGGTCGACCGTGACATGCAGCCGCTCGCCCGGCGTGGCGGTGAAGGTGGGTCGTGCCTTGACCTTGAGCATCTCCGTCCCCACCTGGACGTCGACCACCGTTCGGTCACCGAGCGGCTCAAGGCCGTAGAGCTCACCCGGCAACGACGTGTCCCCACGCCGCTCGACGGACAGGTCCTCCGCACGCAGGCCCAGCAGCAGCGGACGACGGTCCTCGGCCGTGGTCCAGCGGGGCCGCGGCAGCGTCCAGCCTTCCGCCCCGACCAGACGATCTCCCTCGGCGTGGCAGGCGAGCAGACTGATCGACGGGCTCCCGACGAAGCCCGCGACCCACTGGTTGGCCGGGCGCTCGTACACCTCGGTCGGCGTTCCGACCTGTTGCACCTTCCCCTCCTTGAGGACCGCGACCTGGTCGGCCATGGACAGGGCCTCGACCTGGTCGTTGGTCACGTAGACGAAGGTTCCGCCGAGGCTCCGGTGGATGCGGGTGAGCTCGGTGCGCATCTCGACGCGGAGCTTGAGGTCGAGGTTCGTCAGCGGCTCGTCCATGAGGAACGCGCGCGGGCGACGGACCAGCGCCCGGGCCAGGGCGACACGCTGCATCTCACCGCCCGACATCTGCGCGGGACGACGCTGCAGCAGACGTTCGATGTGCAGCAGGCTCGACATCTGCTCGACGGCAGCGGCGATCTCGCTCGAAGAACAGCGGCGGGCCCGCAGCGGCGAAGCGATGTTCTCGTACGCCGTGCGTCGCGGGTAGAGGGCGTAGCTCTGGAAGACCATGGCCAGGTCGCGTGCGGCCGGGGTGTCACCGGTCGCGTCCCTCCCGTCCAGGTGCACCGACCCGGCGTCAAGCTTCTCAAGGCCGGCGATCGCTCGCAGGGTCGTCGTCTTGCCTGCCCCGGAGGGCCCGAGCACGACGAAGAACGAGCCGTCCGGCACGTCCAGCGTCACCCCGTCCAGGGCCTGGACTTTGCCGAAGGACTTGCGCAGCCCGTGTACTGCCACGGTTCCCATCAGGCCACCAGCTCTTCCGTGTCCACGTCGTAGACCGGCGGGGGCCCGCCGGTGTGCCGCAGCCCGACCGGTGCGTCAGCAGCGAAACGGACGGTCGGTGCCATCCGAACTCGTACGTCGCGCTGGCCGCCGTGGTCGACCACGTAGATGATTTCGTCGCCCAGCCACTCCGCCGAGACCACGCGGGCCGGGACCGAACCTTCCGCCCCTGGTTCTGTGACTTCCAGCGCCTCCGGACGGACGCCTGCGACCAGGCGACGGTCGCGCGGCAGGCCTGGCGGTGGCGTGAGGACCAGTCCGCCCTGACTGCGCAGCTTCCCGTCGGCCACCTCCACCTCGATCAGGTTCATCGGAGGGGAGCCGATGAACGCGGCGCAGAAAAGACTCGCCGGACGGTCGTAGACCTCCAGCGGCGTGCCGATCTGCTCGACGCGGCCCTTGTTGAGGATGGCGATTCTGTGACCGAGCGACATCGCCTCGACCTGGTCGTGGGTGACGTAGACCATCGTCGTCCCCAGTTCCCCCTGCAGGTGCTTGATCTCCGTGCGCATGTCCGCCCTCAGCTCCGCGTCCAGATTGGTGAGGGGTTCGTCCATGAGGAACGCGCGCGGTCGTCGCACCAGGGCGCGAGCAAGCGCGACGCGCTGCTGCTCCCCGCCGGACAGCCGGTGCGGTCGCCGGTCCAGGAGCGGACCGAGCCGCATCAGCCGGGCGGCCTCGTCGACCCGCTCCTGCACCTCCGCCTTGGGCAGTCCCTCGGCCCGCAGTGGGAACGCCAGGTTGTCGCGGGTTCTCAGATGCGGGTAGAGAGCGTAGAACTGGAACACCATGGCGATGTCGCGCTCGGCGGGCGGCAGGTCGTTGACCAGCGTGTCGCCGATGCGGATGTCGCCCGACGTCTGCCTCTCCAGGCCGGCTATGGCCCGCAGCGTGGTCGTCTTGCCGCAACCCGAAGGGCCGAGCATCACGAACAGCTCGCCGTCGCCGATGGAAAGGTCCACGTGCTCTACCGCGACCGTCCCATCCGGGTAGCGCTTGTGCAGGGTGGTCACCTCGATGCCCGCCATCAGCGTCGCACCGCCCCGAGCGTCACACCGGCGACGAGGTGCTTGCGCACCAGGTAGGCGAACACGAGCACCGGTAGGGCGAACACCACGGAGGCGGCGGCCACGAGACCCCAGTCCACAGTGGTTCCACCGATGAGGCCGGCGATGGCGGGTGGGGCCGTCCGCACGCTGTCGCTGGAGGTGAGGAAGATGGCGAACACGAACTCGTTCCACGAGAAGATGAGGGCGAAGACCGCCGTCGCGGCGATGCCGGGCAGGAGCAGGGGAAGGGTGAATTTCCAGAACGCCTGCAGGCGGGTGTAGCCGTCGAGCATGGCGGCATCCTCGTACTCTGCGGGCACCTCGTCGACGAACCCCTTCATCATCCAGATCGTGAACGGGACGTTGAACGCGGTGTAGATGAGGATCAGGCCGAGCTTGTTGTCGATGAGCCCGAGTTGGCGGTACATGAGGAAGATCGGGATCACGACCACGACGGGCGGCATGAAGCGGGTGGACAGGATGAAGAACAGTTGGTCCTTCTTGGCCTTCACGGAGAAGCGTGAGTAGGCCCAGGCCGCCGGGACCCCCAGCACGGTGGCCAGCGCCGTGGAGACCCCGGCGACCACGACGGAGTTGAGGAACGAGACGGACAAGGCCGAGCGACCGCCGCCGGAGCCGGCGAACACGTCCTTGAAATGGTCCAGAGTGACCTTGAAGTCGAAGAACTTGGCCGGGATGGCGTAGACGTCCCGGTTCTCCTTGATGGACGTCTCGATCATCCACAGCACCGGAAAGAGCATCACGACGGCCAGCACGGTCAGCAGCGCGACCTCCAGCACGGAGCGGCCCCGGCCGCCACGGCGCCGCGTGGGGGGCGTGTCATCCCGGTCAGGACCTGCCGACACGGCCTCGTCAACGGAGACGGCCATCAGTCCTCCTTGAGCTTGTTCAAGTAGCGCAGGTAGAGCTGCGTGAGGACGAGGACGATGAGGACCATGAGGATCCCGTACGCCGAGGCGGTTCCGGTGTTGAAGCCCAGGAACGCGACCTTGTAGACGTGGAACGACAACGTCTCGGTGGAGACCCCCGGACCTCCGCTGGTGAGGATGTAGACGAGGTCGAACAGCCGGAAGGCCTCGATGGCCCTGAACAACACGGCGATGAGGAGCAGCGGCCACACCAGCGGAAGAGTGATGGTGCGGAACCGGAACCACTCGGACGCCCGGTCGATCGAGGCGGCCTCGTACAGGTACTTGGGGACCGCGGTAAGGCCCGCAAGTGCGATGAGCATGATGAACGGCGTCCATTGCCAGGTGTCGACCACGATCAGGGAAAGCAGTGCCGTGCCCTGCTGGGTGAGCCACTCCACCTGCCCCAGGCCGAGCGAGCCGAGCATGCTGTTGATCACGCCGAACTGCGCGTCGAGCATGAATCGCCAGAACAGCCCGACCACGACCGGCGACAGCATCATCGGAACCAGGAACAGAGTGGTCAGCAGTCCCCGCCCGTGCGTGCGCCGCGAGATCAGGTAGGCGATGGTGAAACCGAGCGTGGTCTGCAGGGCGACCGCGCCGACCACGTAGATCAACGTCGTGAAGGCCCTCAGGTGGACCTGCGCCGACGTCAGGATGGCGGTGTAGTTCTCGAACCAGACGAAATGGGCGGGCCCCCCGCGGGTGGCCGAGTAGTCGGTGAAAGACAGGTACAACGCCCACAGCAACGGGAACACCGACATCGCGAGCAACAGCAGCAACGCGGGGGAGATGAAGGCCCCGGCGAGCCAGCGGTCGCTTAGGCGGCGGGACCGGCCCGGTGCAGGCGGCGTAGCGGACGCCGCCTGCCCGGGCTGGTCGATCGTCAGAGGAGCGGACTCACTCACAGTCCGCCGCCGCCCTTGCGGCCGCTGGAGTCGAGCACGGCCTGCTGCTCCTTGGCGATGTCGTCGAGCGCGTCCTTGGGCTTCTTCGCGCCGTTGAGAGCCGCGTTCACGTTGGTGTTCTCGATGTCGATGAGGCGCGCGTACTCGGGCACATTCCACATGTCCCGCATCCGCGAAACCGAGTCGGTGTACACCTTGTTGAACGGCCCGGCGTTGAGGAACTCGGGCGACTCCAGGGCGTCCGTACGCGACGGAACGCCGCCGGCGGCGGCCCACTTCTTCTGGATGTCAGCCCGCTCGAACCACTTCATGAAGTTCAGGGCCTCCGCCTGGTTCGCCTTCGGGGAGTAGGCCGACACGTGCATCCCCATGCCGCCGAGAGGCACCAGGTTCGTCTTCTGGCTCGGCAGGGGGGCGAAACCCAGCTTGTCGAGAATCTGCTCCCGCGTGGTGCCGAGCGTCGACTGCTTCGGGTCGAGCAGGCCGCCGCTCGCGGCGATCCAGTTGAACGCGATGCATGCCTTGCCCTGGGCGACCGCCGCGTTCACCTCGTCGATGAACCAGTTGCCGGAGCCCTTGGCGGTCAGCGGCTTCATCTTGTTGACCAGGACGTCCATCGCCTCCTGGCCCGCGGCGTCGTTGACGACGCCGTCGATCTTGCGCGACTTGGCGTCCCAGAGGTTGCCGCCGTAGACGCCGTTGACCGTGTTGTAGGTCACGGCCGCGGCGTCGGAGCCGTTGGCCTGGTGGAAAGCCAGCCCGCTGACGCCGGGGTTGTCCGCCTGGCACTTCTCGGCGACTGAGATCATCTCGTCCCAGGTCTGCGGCGGCTTGTCGCCGATCAGGTCCTTGCGGTAGATCATCGTCCAGGTGTCGCCGAGCAACGGCAGTCCGTACAGGCTGGCGTTCTCGTCGCGCTTCCCGGTCTCCGCCTGGGGGTACTGGCCGTAGGCCGCCAGGAGGTACGGGTTGTAGGCCTTGACATCGATGTTCTTCTTGACGAAGTCGGTGATGTCGAGGATGTTGCCGTTCGTCACGGCCTCGCCGATGTGCTGCGAGTCCAGGATCGGGATGTCGAAGTCGGTCTTGCGCGCGGCGAACTGGGTGAACATCGCGTCGTGCCAGTTCGCGTTCGGCACGGTCTTGACCTTGATGGTCACGTTCGACCGCTCCTTGGTGTACTCCGCGTTCGCGAAGTCCTCCAGCGCGTGGGCGGGGGGCCAGTCGAACCAGATGAAGCTGAGCGTCAGCGGGTCCTTGGTGAGCTCCGGGATGGTCGCCGGCGCCTTGGGGGCGCTCGCGTTCGCGCCGTCGTCCTCGCCGCCGCCGCAGGCCGCCATGGTCGTGACCACCAACATGGCCGCCGTCGCCAGCCGCGCCGTTCGACCGGGCACGGACAGTCGTCCTATTCGCCTTGGATACCGCATCTTCTTGCCTGCTTTCTGGGTGGGGAGGTTCTGGAGCCCTGCTGCGTGGTTCGCCGAGCAGTTGCTGGGGGGTGTTCAGGCGTGTTGCCGGCTGTCGCAGGGCTGACCCGCAGACCGGCGTCACGGGTACGCCGCGACGTAATGGGGCTTCAAGCAGTCGAGAAGTCCTCTGGTCCTTATCGGCCTGGGGGCGAACCGAGCAGGACGTCGAACATGCTCATTGGAGCTCCAACTGATCGAAGCGGAGCGATGACGGGGGGATTTCGTGAGGGTGAAGGATGGCTGGCATCCGCCACCTTTCCTATACGATCCGAGTGGGGGCGTCAACATCCCGCAGCGTTGCGACCGAATTCAACAGGTTTCCGAAAACGTAAGAAAGGCCTCACGTCACGATGGACGACGAAGTGATGACCGCGCGGCGCCGTGGGGCCATGACGGGCGGAACGCCGCCGCGAAGATCTCGCGGCCGGCTTGCCGACGAGGTGTACGACACGCTGCTCGGACAGCTGATGTCGCTACGGATCGAGCCTGGCTCCCGCGTCACGATCGACGTCCTGGCGAGAGAGCTGGGGGTCTCGCAGACGCCGATCCGAGACGCTCTGAACCGCATGGAGGCCGAGGGCCTGGTCGTGCGTGTGCCCCACGCCGGCTATCGCATTCCCCCCCAGATCACCCGTCAGCGATTCGAGGACATGCTTGAGGTCCGCCTTCTCCTCGAGCCGGCGGCGGCGCGCAGATCCGCCGAGCGCGCATCCTCCAAGCAGGTGGCCGGCCTGCGACGAATGCTGGAGGAGATGGCGGAGCTGGAGGGGGGTGGCGACGGGCTCATGGCCTATGGCGCCTTCGGGCTGCGCGACGCCGCTTTTCACGATCTCGTCGCCCTGAGCGCGGAGAACCAGGTCATCCGCGAGGCGCTCGCTCGCCTGCACACGCACGTGCACCTGTTCCGGCTTCTCCACGACACCCAGGTCACTCACCTGGCCATGGCCGAGCACGAAGAGGTTCTGGCCGCGATCGCCGCGCGTGACCCCGACGCCGCCGCCTACGCCATGCGCCGGCACATCCTGCTGTCCGGCGAGCGGTTCCGGCGGTTGTTCGACGAAGTCAAGGGTTCGGACGGAATGGCGGTAAAGGCTTGACGGGCGGGCCGGGCCAGGGAATGCTGACTCCGGATCAGATCGGATCGGATCTGATCTCCTCACCCGCCTCAGATGCGAGGAGAAGCAGGTGCCTAGAGCACTGCTCCTTACCGGCGACGCCGCCGAGGAGCTCGACACCATGTATCCCTACTATCGCGTGCAGGAGGGCGGCTGGGACGTCGACGTCTCGTCACGGACGCTGCGTGACGTTCAGCTGGTCATCCACGAGTTCGACCCGAACTCCGACGCCTACGTGGAGAAGAACGGCCGGAAGCTGCCGGTCGACGTGCCCTGGGCCGAGGTCGACGTCGAGCGCTACGACGCCCTCATCATCCCCGGGGGACGCGCCCCCGAGTGGATCCGGGTCGACGCCGACGTCCGGCGCATCACCGAGCACTTCTTCGCCCGCAACCTCCCGATCGCGCTGGTGTGCCACGGCGCACAGGTGCCGGCGGTGTACGGGCTGCTGAAGGGCCGGAAGACGGCGTGCTTCCCCCCCATCACCGGTGACATGGAGAACGCGGGCGCGACGGTCATCGACGCTCCCGACGTCGTGGACGGAAACCTCGTCTCCTGCCGCGGCTGGCCCGACATGCCGCAGTTCGGCCGGGTGATGATGGAGGTCTTCTCGAAGTCCGTCAACTCCGCCTCGGCATGAGCACACCGGACGTGTCTCGGTGACGGCACTTCGGACCGTCACAGTCGACGGCTCACCCGTCCACGTCCTGGAGAGCGGCACCGGGCCCGCGGTGCTGATGCTGCACGGCTCCGGACCCGGTACGACCGGATCCGGAGCCTGGGCGGCGACGGCAGAGGCGCTGGCCACGTCCTTGCACCTGGTGGCTCCCGACCAGGCGGGGTTCGGCCGTACGCCGATCCCGGCGGGCTCCAGGGGCGGGCTCCGGCTGTGGACGGAGCAGGCCGCGGGCCTGATGGACGCTCTCGGTGCCGAGCGCTACGCCGTGGTGGGCCACTCCATGGGCGGTGCCGTGGCGCTGGCGTTGGCGGCCGCGCGTCCCCAGCAGGTCACCCGTGTCGTGGCGGTCTCGACGATGGGCGCCCCCGGGGCGCCGCTGTCCGCCGACCTCGACGCGCTCTGGGCCGCCCCCGCCGGCCCGACCGGGGCACGGGACATGTTGAGTCGCCTCGTCTTCGACCAGGCGCTCGTGACCGAGTCGGCCGTCGCTGCCCGTGCGGCCGCGATGGAAGCGGGGGCGGCCGCGTACGCGTCGTTGTTCCCTCCACCCAGGGCACGTTGGGCCGACGACCTCACCCTCTCGGCGCAGACGCTGGCAGGGATCCGCGCGCCCGTGCTGCTCGTCCACGGCGCCCAGGACCGAGTCACCCCGCTCGGGACGGCGGCCCTGCCCCTGCTCGAACACCTGGCCGATGTCCGTCTGCACGTGTTCGGCCGATGCGGGCACGTGCCGGCGCTCGAGCACCCGCACGACTTCAGGCGACTCCTGTCGTGCTTCCTCGGCCGGGAACAAGGTCACTGATCGCTGCGACAGGTCCGCAGCCCGTGCTCAGGCGGATCAGCTGGTCAGGGATTTCCGCCCGATTCCCGGCGAGTACTACGTCGGCCCGCTGGGCGAGTCGATGAACCACGGCCAGATCTACGTGACGCCGGCCCGGCTGGAAAAAGCGGGCTCATGGTCTGCGAGCGGGCCTGGTCCACGGGCGGCGACGCGACGGCCGGTGACGAGGACGACGAAGTCGAGGGCGGATGAACGTGCCGAGTGTGCCCGATCCGGTGGCGGGTCCGGTGGCGGAGATCCGCGGCCTGGTGAAGGTGCACGGACAGGGGCAGGGCAGGGTCCGCGCGGTGGACGAGGTCGACCTGGAGGTGCCCCGGGGGCAGACGCTGGCGGTGATGGGGCCCAGCGGCTGCGGGAAGTCCACCCTGCTGCACCTGCTGGGCGGGCTGGAGCGGCCCACCCGTGGGGAGGTGTGGCTGGCCGGCCGGCGCGTCGACACCCTGAGCGAGCGGGCTCTGGCCCGGCTGCGACGCCGGTCGGTGGGATTCGTCTTCCAGGCCTTCCACCTCGTGGAGGAGCTGACGGCCGCCGAGAACGTGGAACTGCCCGTGCTGCTGGCCGGGCGCTCGCGGCGCGAGGCCAGGCGCCGCGCGAGCCTCCTGCTGGAACGGGTCGGGCTCGCCGCGCGGGCCCGGCATCTGCCGTCGCGGCTGTCGGGCGGGCAGCGTCAGCGGGTCGCCATCGCCCGCGCGCTCGCCAACGAGCCGCCGATCGTGCTGGCCGACGAGCCGACCGGCAACCTCGACACCGCGGCGACGCTCGACGTGCTGAGGATATTCGAGGACCTGCGTACGGCGGGGCAGACCCTTGTGATCGTCACCCACGACGAACGGGTCGCGGCCACCGCGGACCGGCTGGTGTCGATGCGCGACGGCATGTTCGTCGACGACACCCGGCTGGCGGGCTCCTCCCCGCGTGGACTCGACGGCCTGATCGAGTGGGAGGGCTGACCGGCGTGGGCTCGCTCGTGCTCGTCGTCCGCCTCGTCCTCGCCGATGTCCGCCGGCACCGGGCCCAGGCCGCGATGCTGCTGCTCGCGGTGACCGTGGCCACCGCCACGATGGCGCTGGGCCTGTCCCTGCGCGGCGCGAGCGAGGCGCTGTACGAGCAGACCCGCGCGGCCACCGCCGGGCCGGACGTGGTGGCGCTCTCCGGCGACACGGGCCCCGCCGTGACCTCGGCCCTGGCCTCGCTGGCGGACGATCCCGAGGTGATCGCCCACCACGGCCCCTACCGCATCGTCTACGCCGACCTCACCACGCGCGGTTCGGACAGGTCTCCCGCGGGGCCGGCCCCGGTGTCGTCCGGAGTGGTGGTGCAGGGCTTCGCCGAGACGCCCGGCACGGTCAACCGGCCGCTGGTGACCTCGGGCCGCTGGGTACGGCCCGGCGGCGCGGTCGTCGAACGGGGCTTCGCCACCGCGCTGGGCATCGGCGTCGGCGACCGCGTCACCATCGCCGGCCGGCCGTACCCCGTCGTCGGGATCGCGGTGACGGCGGCCACCTCCATCTACCCCTGGGCGGCGCAGATCGGCCCGTACGGCGGCCCCAGCGACTCCAGCGGCCTGGTCTGGCTCACCCGGTCGGACGCCCGGACCCTCGCGGGCCGGGATCTGCCGGTGACCACGGCCATCGACCTCAAGCTGCGCGACCCCGCCGCCGCCGAGGCCTACGCCGAGACCTTCAAGGAAGCCAACCACGACTCCACCGCCAGGATGAACCTGCACACCTGGCAGTTCATCGCGAGGCAGGACGCGGTCATCCTCAGCAACAGCCAGCCGATCCTGGTCGTCGGGAGCTGGCTGCTCGGCCTCCTGGCCGTCACCGGGGCGGCGGCGCTGGCCGCGGGACGAGCGGTTGAACAGACCCGCCGGGCCGGGCTGCTCAAGGCCGTCGGCGCGACCCCGGGCCTGATCGCGGCCGTCCTGCTCACCGAGTACCTGGCGCTGGCGCTGATCGGCGACGCGCTGGGGCTGGTGATCGCCCGGCTGACCGTGCCCGGCATCGCCGGCCCCACCGACAGCCGGATCGGCGACGCGGCCGGGCCCGGCGGCGCCGCCGTCGCCATGGCGACCGTCCTCGCCGTGGCGGTGGCGGTGCTGTCCACGCTGCGTCCCACGCTGCGGGCCATGCGTACGGCGACCGTAACGGCGCTGGCCGCCGCCGCGCACCAGCCCCGTCACCGGCCGCTGCTCACCGCGCTGTCCGCGCTGCTGCCCACCCCGCTGCTGCTCGGGCTGCGGCTGACCGCCCGCCGGCCGGGCCGCGCAGTGCTGCAGGCCTGGTCCACCGCCACCACGGTGATCGCGATCGTCGCCCTGCTGACCCTCGACTCCCAGGAGGAGAGGGGCTATGGCCTGAACGGCTCCTCCGCCCTGCCCAACCTGCGGGGCGAGCTCGACCGCCGGCTGATGCTCGCCGTCGTCGTCCTGCTGATCACTCTCGCCGTCGTGAACACCCTCACGATCACCTGGACCACGGCCATGGAGACCCGGGCGAGCATGGCCGTCGCCCGCACGCTCGGCGCCACCCCCGGGCAGATCTCCGCGGGACTGTCGGCCGCCCAGGTCCTGCCCGCCCTGCCCGGCGCCCTGGCCGGCGTTCCCCTGGGCATCGGAGTCTGCGGGGTCTTCGGCGCCCGGAACGTGATCATGCCGCCCGTCTCCTGGATGCTCGCCGCCGCACTCGTGACCCTGCTGGTGACGGCGGCCTTCACCGCCCTGCCGGCGCGCATGGCGGCCCGGCACCCGGTGGCGCGGGCCCTCAGCGCCGAGTCGGCCTGACCTGCCGGAGACGGCGCCCCGGCTGACGGCGGCAGCAGACGACGCCCGAAGCGGGGGTGGCGAAAGCGGGTGGCGGAAAATCGATCGACGCGTACGGCCGTGATCGCTACCGTCCACGGCATGGTCACCAACACCGACGCCGATCGTTTCGTCGCCGAGGGCTTCCTCAAGCTGGAGGAGGCCTTCCCCCGGGAGACCGGCGACCGGATCAGGGAAGTGCTGTGGCAGCAGGTCGGGCTGTCGCCCGACCGGCCCGGCGACTGGACGCAGCCGGTGGTGTGGGCGGCCCCCGACCCGATGGGACGCGGCCCGTTCGGGGAGGCGGTGCGCGGTCCCGCGCTGGCCGAGGCGCTCGACCTGCTCGCCGGGAAGGGCGGCTGGGAGCCTCGCGGAACCATCGGCAACACGCCGATCCGTTTCCCCCATCCCTCCGACGCCGGGGACACCGGCTGGCACATCGACCAGAACGACCCCGGGCCCGGCGGCGCGTGGGGAACCGTCACCGCCAGGTCCCGCACGCTGCTCGTGCTGATGCTGTTCTCGGAGGTCGGCCCCGACGACGCGCCGACCCGCATCAGGGTCGGCTCCCATCTCGACACCGCGCGCGTGCTCGAACCGCACGGCGAGAGGGGGCTGGACTTCTTCGCCGCCGCGCCGCTGATCGACGAGGCGAGCGCCCACCGGCCCGTGGCCCTGGCCACCGGGCTGCCGGGAGACGCCTACGTGTGCCACCCCTACCTGGTGCACGCCGCGCAGCCCCACCACGGCACCCGGCCGCGGTTCATGTCCCAGATGCCGTTCATGCTGACCGAGCCGCTCGTCCCGGGCGCCGCCACCCCCCTGGCCCGCGCGGCGGGGCTCGGCCTCGCCGGCTGACCCGGAAGCAGGCGGCCGGAGGAAGGCGGCGGCGTCAGACGGCCCGGCCGCGGCCAGGTAGGACGCGGACGCCTCCGGCGTGGCCGCGCCGCGCGTCCCGGGCTACCGGCCGGCGCTCACGCGGGGCCTCCGGCCGGCGTGGTCTCCTCGGTCAGCGTGGTGACGAACCGCAGCAGCTCCGCGGTGTCGGCCACGCCGCCCACGATGATGATCTTCAGGCTCGCCCGCTCCTCGTCGTAGATCGTCTCGACGCGCAGGGGCCGCCCGCCGGGGGTGCGCCCGTTGACGGCGGCGATCAGCGTGTTGCCCACGGTCATCGCCGCGTCGGGGGTGATCGCGTCCACCTGCACGATGCTGGACGCCTCGGCGTGGCGCCTCCGGCCGGTGGTCCCGGTGGCCGGAGCCGTCACGGGGTGTCCCAGGAAGGCGTCGAGGTCCTCGGGGGCGATGCGGTACTGCTTGCCGATGCGCACCGCCTTGAGGCGCCCGTCGCGCACGTAGGTGCGCACGGTCTTGACGTGCAGGCCCAGCAGTTCGGCCACCTGCTCGACCGAGTACGGCTGCCGCGGCATCGTGGCACCCCTCTCCCCGTGATTCCCTAACCTACCCTAACACTGGTGACCTCAGGGAAGTTTGGGGAGCGAGGCGGCCGCGCCCGGCTGGTGGGGCGGAGACAGGGGGCGATAGCCTGGAGGCATGTTCCACCGCAAACCCCTGGAAGAGCGCATCGCCGAGCGCGTCGCCAAGCGTCCCCCTCTCAAGGA
Organism: Microbispora sp. H10949; assembly: GCF_014161435.1. NCBI lineage: Bacteria > Bacillati > Actinomycetota > Actinomycetes > Streptosporangiales > Streptosporangiaceae > Microbispora > Microbispora sp. H10949. The sequence continues at coordinate 161,650 of NZ_JABBWZ010000005.1, forward strand.
GGGCAAGCACTTCGAGCACCGTCCCGCGCTGATCGTCTTCTGCGTGATCATGGTGCTCGTCGCGCTGAAGATCGTGGGCGCCTTCGTTCTCATGAAGTGGGGCATCACCTAGGAGTGGCCCTCCGGGGGTCAGGACTCCAGGGCGCTGCCCTGCCTCCACTTGCCGAACGGCATCTGCCAGAAGCCCCAGCCGTTGTTCCACTCCAGCGCCCGGTTCGTGCCGACGATCTTCACGACGTCGCCGCGGTGGAAGTTGTCGTAGAACCACTTGGCCTGCGAGGGGCTGGCGTTGACGCAGCCGTGGCTGACGTTGGCGCGGCCCTGCGAGCCGACCGACCACGGCGCGCTGTGGACGTACTCGCCGCTGTTCGAGATGCGCACCGCGTGGTTCACGATCTCCTTGTAGTAGCCGGGGTCGCCCTCCTTCTTCCCCGGGGAGATCATGGTGACCGGGTTGCCGCGTTCCATGGTCAGGTGGACACCGCTGGTGGTGGTGTACTCGCGCGTGGTCGCCTTGCCCGCGCTGATCTTCATGGACTGCACGACCTTGCCGTCGCGCCGGACCACCATCATGTGGGTCCTGGTGTTGACCGTGCTGACCCAGGCGGCGCCGATCTTGATGGTCGTCGACTGGTCCTTCACACCGTAGGTGTCGCGTCCGGCCTTCACCCCGGTGAGGTGCGCGGTGAACTTCACCTTCTGGTGGGCGGGCCAGTACTTGGCCGGCCGGTAGATCGCGTACGTGTCGTCGATCCACCGCCAGGCGCCCTTGACCGGCTTCTGGGCCTCCACTTCGAGCGCCTGCTCGACGGCGGCCTTGTCCTGCACGGCCCGGTTGAACCTCACCATGATCGGCATGCCGACCCCGACGGTCTCCCCCTTGACGCCGGGGGTGACGTCGGCGATCTGCAGGGGGAACTTGGGCTTGAGGGTGGAGAAGCTGCTGGACGCGTTGGCGGGGCCGCCCTCGCCGCCGGCGGTGGCCGAGACGGTGTACTTGCTGGAGGGCTTGAGCGGCTGCTTGGACGTCCACTTGGTGTGGGTGGGGTCGAACTCGCCCTCGACCGTCGTGCCACCCGCCCTCACGGTGACCTCCTGCAACTGGCCGCCCGTGGCCGTGACGACCACGGTCTTGTCGGGGCGCACACCGGCACTGCCCGTGGCGGGGCTGATCTTGATCGTGGGAGCCGGAACGGCGGGTGCGCTGTTCCCGGATCCTCCGGACCCTCCGGAACCTCCGCCTCCGGTCGAGCCCGGTCCGCCCGAGCCACCGGAGCATGCCGACAGGGTCGCGGTCAGGACCACGGCGACACCGGCGATCGGCGCCATCGAACGACGTGCAGTGCTCAGCACAACTACTCCCCCATGAGCGCGAAGGGCACCATCAGACCTTATTCGGGGTTGCCTCTTATGTTGGCATTTTCTCTGGCCCTGAGGTCACATTTCGGTCGCTCTTCGCTGGTCTCACCTCTGTAAACGGTAAGGTGCAGGTCAAGACTGATCAAGTGTTCAGTCAGGCGTGTCCGGCCCGCAGGGCCCGCGCCGCCCCTCGTTCACCCCGCCGCCGTCGGCCGCCGTCGGCCGCCGGGCCGGGCCCGGCGATCAGGGCTCGGGGGAATTCGGCGCCGCCCGAACACGCGCCGCGGGCGTGCCCTTTCGGCCAGGGGGTGAACGGCGCCCGCCGGACCGTCTTCCGGCAGGTGGATTGGGCCTTTTCAAAGATCGCCGCACGGGTTATCACAAAGCGGAAAGGTGAAAGTGAACCTTCCGCCTTCACCGTGATGGCCGCTTCACCCCCGATCACCGCTCCACCCGAAGCAGGGCACGACGCGCCGGGGCCGCCCGGCGTCGACATCTCGCACGCCCACTGGGCACCACCGCGATGGAGGACGGCATGCGCCTGTTACGTACCGTGGTCACTCGATTACTTCTGTTGTGTGCGATGGTCGCCGCGGGCGCCGCCGCCGGTGCGGGGGCCGCGAACGCGGCGGTTCCGGACGTATGGGGGTTCGCCTACGTCGACGTCACCTCCGGGGTGCCGAACCTGGCCTACCAGGCGGGCAGTTGGGCGCCCGGGCCGACGGTCAGCGTCACGCCCGGCGGCACCGGCGAGTACTTCGTGCGGTTCCCGAAGATCGGCATCCCGAAGGGCGGGATCGCGCACGTGACCGCGGTCTCGCAGTCGGCCGAGTGGTGCCAGATCGAGAAGTGGGGGCAGGCCGGCTCCGACGAGATCGTGGCGGTGCGGTGCTACCGGTTCGGCGGAGTCCCCGTCTGGGCGCGCTTCTCGATCGTCTTCGCCGGCAGCAGCGGGGCGCTGGCCTCGGCGACGCAGGCGTACGGCTACGTCTACTGGGACGGCTCGTCCATCGCCTCCGACTACAACTCCTCGCTCGGCGTGAACGCCGTCTTCCCCAACACGACCGGCGACTGGACCGTCTGGCTGCCCGGGCTCGGCTCCGCCGTGCAGGCGGGGAACATCCAGGTCACCGCGGTCGACTCGAGCAAGCCGGCGCGGTGCAAGGTGGGCGCCTGGAGCTGGGCGGCGTCGGGGCAGAAGATCCAGGTGCTGTGCCACGACGTCGCCGACAAGCCGTACAACACCGGCTGGACCCTCACCTACCAGCGTGAGCGGGCGATCACCGGGGCCTTCGCGCCGCCGAAGCTGTTCGCCTACACCTTCGACAACGTCCCGGCCAACCCCGGGCCGTACGCGCCGGTCCCCACCGGGATCAACTACAACTCCCAGAGCGGGGTCAACACGGTGCGGACGGCCGGGACCGGCATGCGCCTGGTGTACTTCCCCAGGGTCGGGTCGCCGCCCAACAACGTGCAGGTGACGGCGTACGGTCCAGGGCCGGAATACTGCAACCTGCTCACACTGTGGACGACCTCCGGCGCCGACGTCTACGTGCGTGACGTGGTCTGCTACAAGGGCACCACCCAGGTCGACCAGCCGTCGTTCGTGACCTACACCTCGAAGTACTGACAGAACCGGGGGCGGGTCACGGCACGCGGAGGCGGTGCGTGAGCCCCGTGTGCCGGCGGCCCGCCCCCCGCGTGCGGACGGCCTGACCGAGCGCCCGCCGCGACCCCACGACGACCACGAGCTTCTTGGCCCGGGTGATGGCGGTGTAGAGCAGGTTGCGCTGCAGCATCATCCAGGCGCTGGTGGCCAGCGGGATTACCACGGCGGGATACTCGCTGCCCTGGGAACGGTGGATGCTGACCGCGTAGGCGTGCGCGAGCTCGTCCAGTTCGTCGAAGGAGTAGTCGACGCTCTCGTCCTCGTCGGTGAGTACGGTCAGCTTGCTCTCCTCGGGGGTGATGGCGGTGACCACGCCGACGGTGCCGTTGAACACCCCGGCCGCGCCCTTGTCGTAGTTGTTGCGCAGCTGGGTGACCTTGTCGCCGACGCGGAAGACGCGTCCGCCGTACCGGCGCTCGGGCATGCCCTCCCGGGCGGGGGTCAGCGCCTCCTGCAGGGCGATGTTGAGCGCGCCCGCGCCGGCCGCGCCGCGGTGCATCGGCGCCAGGACCTGCACGTCCCTGCGGGGGTTGAGCCCGAACTTCCGCGGGATGCGGCGGGCGACCACGTCCACGGTCAGCGCGGCGATCTCCTCGGGCTCCTCGCAGGGGAACAGGAAGAAGTCGGGGAACTCCCGCACGAGAGGGTGCTGGCCGGTGTTGACGCGGTGGGCGTTGACGACCACGCCGGACTCCTGCGCCTGGCGGAAGATCTGCGTCAGCCGCACCCGGGGGACGTCCGGGGCGGCGAGCAGGTCGCGCAGCACCTCGCCGGCGCCGACGGAGGGAAGCTGGTCGACGTCGCCGACGAACAGCAGGTGCGCGCCCGGGGCGACCGCCTTGGCCAGCTTGTTGGCCAGCAGCAGGTCGAGCATCGACGCCTCGTCCACCACGACCAGGTCGGCGTCGAGGGGGTTGTCGCGGTCGAAGGTGGCGTCCCCGCCGGGCCGCAACTGGAGCAGCCGGTGCACGGTGGTGGCCTCGTGCCCGGTCAGCTCCGCCAGCCGCTTGGCCGCCCGCCCCGTCGGGGCGGCGAGGATGACCTTGGCGCGTTTGGCCCGCGCGAGGGTCACCACCGAGCGGACGGTGAAGCTCTTGCCGCAGCCGGGGCCGCCGGTCAGCACCGCGACCTTCTCGGTCAGCGCGAGCCGTACGGCCTGGGCCTGCTCGGGGGCGAGGTCGGCGCCGGTGCGGCCGCGCAGCCAGTCGAGGGCGGCGGGCCAGTCGACGTCCGCGAACGCCTTGAGCCGGTCGTGGGACGAGGCCAGCAGGCCGCGCAGCGTTCCGGCCAGCGACAGCTCGGCCCGGTGGAAGGGCACGAGGTAGACCGCCGGGACGGTGACGTCACCGTCCTCGCCCGCCTCGCCGTTGCCTCGCGCCGGGATCTCCTCGCGGACCACCCCCTCCTCGGCGACCAGTTCCTCCAGGCAGGCGCCGGCCAGGGCGGCCGGCACCTCCAGGATCTTCACGGCGTCGGCGACGAGGTTGGGCGCGGGCAGGAAGCAGTGGCCGTCGTCGGCGCCCTGCGACAACGTGTAACGCAGCCCGGCCTTGACCCGCTCGGGGCTGTCGTGAGGGATGCCGACGGCCTGGGCGATCGTGTCGGCCGTCTTGAACCCGATGCCCCACACGTCGTCGGCGAGCCGGTAGGGCTCCTTGCGGACCACCTCGATGGAGTCCTCGCCGTACTGCTTGAAGATGCGCACCGCGATGGAGGTGGACACCCCGACGCCCTGCAAGAAGATCATCACCTCTTTGATGATCTTCTGTTCCTCCCAGGCGGCGGCGATCATCTTGGTGCGCTTGGGGCCGAGCCCGGGCACCTCGACCAGCCGCTTGGGCTCCTCCTCGATCACCCGCAGCGTGTCGGTGCCGAAGTGGTCCACGATCCGCTCGGCCATCTTCGGGCCGATGCCCTTGATCAGGCCCGAGCCCAGGTAGCGCTGGATGCCCTGGATGGTCGCCGGGAGCACCGTGGTGTACGACCAGACCTCGAACTGCCTGCCGTACCTGGGGTGGGAGCCCCAGCGGCCGGTGAGCCGCAGCGACTCGCCCACCTGCGCCCCGAGCAGCGGCCCGACCACCGTCAGCAGCTCGGTGCCCGACCGCTCGGTGGCGACCCTGGCGATCGTGTACCCGGTCTCCTCGTTGGCATAGGTGATCCGCTCCAGCACGGCGTCGAGCTGGACGCCGGGCGGCCTGCCTTCGGGACCCGCGGTGGTCATGCGTGGCATTCTCCCCCACGCCCTGGGTGCCGTTGACCAACGTGTCCTGCCAGCCGCCGAATACGGATGACCCCTATGTGACCTCGTGTGACGTCGGCGGCTCCGGCGTATCGGCCGCCCAGCCCGTCGTCGCACTCGGCGCGGGCCTGCACCCCTTCGTGCTGGTCTCCTCCGGCACCCCCGGCATCGGCCCGCGGCTCGCGGAGGCGATGGTCGCGGCGGAGGTGGCCACCCTGCGGCTTCTGGCGGGCTTCGCACTAGGGTGGACGGTGAGGTGGTGGCGCGGTGACAGTCAGTGCTGAGGTGCAGATCACGGATCTGGCGATCGACGATCACGCGTGCCTGACCTTCGGCGAGCCGGAAGAGCTGCTCGACCTCACCGCCGCGTTCGTACGGGACGGGCTGGCGGGAGGGCTGCGCGTCGTCTGGCTCTGCGAGGAGCCGCAGGGAGCGCTGGCCGAGCTGAACCGCCGCGGGATCGCCGTGCAGTCCGCCACCGCGAGCGGCCGGATGGACGTCGTCGCCTCTCAGGAGGGCCTGCTGTCCGGGCAGGTCTTCACCGTGGATCACGCGATGGGGTGGCTGAGCGCCCAGATGGAGCGGACCGCCCACGAGGGCTACTCGGGACTGCGGGTGGCCCTCGACATGGGCTGGGCGCTGCGGCCGGTCCATGGTGTGGAGCAACTGCCCGCCTTCGAGGAGAAGATCGCGACGATCCTGGCGGACAGCAGCGTGTCGGTGTTGTGCCAGTACGACCGGGAACGCTTCGACCCGGTCACCCTCGCGTCGGTCTCCCCGTTCCACACGCGGGCGGTCGCCGCGGCCACCTACTACGACGACCCGCTACTGCGGATTTGCCGCCAGTACGCGCCACCCGGCATCCGGATGGCGGGACAGATCGACCGGGCGGCCGAGGACGCCCTGGCCCTGGCGCTGAGCGAGGCTATCAGGACGGACGGCCCCGTCACGATCAACATGGCTGAGCTGTCCTTCATCGACCTCTCCTGCACCCGGATGATCATCGACGTGGCACGGAGCCTGGTGCCGGCCCGCAGGGTCGTCCTGCGGTGCAATCCCGCCATCGTGCCGCGGTTCGTGCTGCTCGGCGCTCAGGGCATTGCCGGGGTCAGCCTGGTGACCGCGCATGAGTGATGCCAGAACCAACGACGCCGCCCACGTCGCCCCGGCCTCCGGCGGTGGGAAGCGGAGCGCCGCGACGCCGGTGCTGATCCTCGACCAGCCGTTCGACCGCGGCTCGCTCTACCCCCTGCGGGAGACGCTGGAAGCCCACGTCGTCCACGCCGGGCTCCCCCACGGGCGGTCGGTGGACCTGGTGCTCACCGTCCACGAACTCGCCACCAATGCGGTCTTCCACGGCTCGGGAACCGGACGGGCGAGGATCTGGCAGCTCGACGGCGTGCTGCGGTGTGAGGTCGCCGACCCCGACTCGCCGGGGCACGACGCCGCCGGATGGCCGGTCCAGTACGGACACGGGCTGTGGCTCGCCCACTACCTGTCGGACCGGTTCACGATCGACTCAGGCCCGGAGGGCACACTCGCCACGGCCCATTTCACCCTCCCCGGGCCCGGGTCGCGCCGGTCCGCCACGCCGCGGCTGCGCCGTCTCGAGTCGCACACCGTCCTCGAGCTGGACGGCGCCCTCGACGAGCAGGCGGCCCCCGCGATCATCGCGACGGTCGGCGAGCTCGTCTCCGGCACACCGGTGCCGGGGCTGGTGATCGACCTTTCCGCGGTGACCTACTGGGACAGCACCGGCATCACCGCCCTCATCGTGGCGCAGCAGCGCGTATCGGAAACGAAGGCGGGGATGCTGGTCCTCACCGGCCTCGCGGCCGAGTTCGCCGAGCGCCTAGACGCGCTCAGCCCGGTTCCGTTCACGACCCGCGAGACACCCGCCAAGGCGGTCCCCCTGTTTCCGCCCTCCTGAAGCGCTGTTCGTGTGCGACGTCGGCCTCCAGCCAGTCGGTCAGCCTGTCGGCGTCGGCCACCGAGCACTCCCGAAAACGCAGGTGCTTGCGGATCTCGCGGCGATGCATCCCTGACGGCGGACTCCATCACCCACCCCATGTGCGCCGATCCGGACCGCAAAGAGATGTTCGCGAAGAAGCCTTTGCGAAGAACTCTTTGCGGTTTAGGATGGGGGCATGTCCGACTCACCGTCCTCGCCTTACACCCCGGGCAACCCCGATGTGATCGTCCTGGATGCCAAGGGCCTGCGTGCCCTGGCGCATCCCGTACGCGTGCAGCTTGTCGGCCTGCTGCGCAAGCACGGTCCGTCGACCGCCACCCGGCTCGCCGAGCGGCTGGGCGTCAACTCCGGCACCGCGAGCTACCACCTGCGGCAACTGGCCGCCGCGGGCTTCGTCGAGGAGGACACCGGACGCGGCAACGCGCGCGAGCGCTGGTGGCGCTCGATCCACCGGTCGACGTATTTCGAGGGCATCGACCTGGTCGAGCGGGAACCCGAAGTCGCGCTGGCCTACCTGCAGTCGGTCGCCGCCGTTCACACCCTGCGCGTGCAGCGGGCGGTGAACGAGTTCCAGACGATGCCCCGGCCGTGGCGGAGCGCCGCCGACATGAGCGACTGGGCGCTGCGGCTCACCCCCGAGGAGACCGTGCGGCTGCGGGACGAACTGCACGACGTCCTCGCCCGGTACCGCCGCGACGTCCCCGAGGAGGCGGCCGCCGCACCGGAGGGCGCCGAGCGGGTGGGGCTGATCACCTACATCCTGCCCGAACTGGACGCCCCCGTCCCCGGCGCGGACCCAGCCGGCGACCCGGACGATGATCCGGACGGCGGCGGGGGCACGGCGGGGACGGGCCCGTCATGACGGCCGCGGCGAGCGGCCCCACGACCGGACCTGCGGCCAAACCTGTGGCCGACGCGGGCGGGTCCTCCCGGGAGCGGGGAGCGCGGGCGCTGACCGGGCTGCTCGCGGCCACGGCGGTGGCGCTCACCGGCACCCGGGTCTCGACCGTCGCGCTGCCGTGGTTCGTGCTCGTCACCACGGGCAGCGCCACCCAGACGGGCCTGGTGGCGTTCTGCGAGATGACCCCCTACGTGGTGGTCAAAGCACTGGCCGGGCCGCTGGTGGACCGGGCCGGGCCGCGACGGATCTCCTCGAGCACCGACCTGGTCAGCGCGGCCGCCGTCGGCGCCGTACCCCTGCTGCACGCCCTCGGCCTGCTGTCCTTCCCGCTGCTGCTGGCCGTGGTCGCGGTGGTCGGCGCGGCGCGCGGCCCCGGCGACCTCGCCAAGCACGTGATGGTGCCGGAGGCGGCCGAGCGCGGCCGGGTGCCGCTGGAGCGGGCCACGGGACTGTCGGGGGTGACCGAGCGGCTGTCGTCGACCCTCGGCCTGCCGGCCGGCGGGATCCTGGTGGCGCTGCTGGGCCCCCTGACCGGTCTCGTCGTCAACGCGGCGTGTTTCGCGCTCGCCGCGCTGCTCGTCGCGCTGGCGCTGCCGCGCGGCATGGGACGGCCGGCCCCGCCCGAGAGCCCGGGACGTCCGCCGGTGGAGGCGCCGTCCGGCGCGGAGCCGGGTTACTGGCGGCGCCTCGGCGAGGGCTTCGTCTTCCTGCGCGGCGAACCGCTGCTGCTGGCCGTCATCGTCATGGTGGGCATCACCAACCTGCTCGACGCGGCGCTGAACACGGTGCTCCTGCCCGTGTGGGCCGACCGGTCCGGCAACGGTCCGGCCGCCATCGGCCTGAGCAACGGCGTGCTGGGCGCCGCGGCGATCGCGGGGAGCCTGCTCGCGGCGGGTGCCGCGCACCGGCTGCCGCGCCGGGCGGTGTTCTTCACCGGGTTCCTGCTGGTCGGGGCGCCGCGGTTTCTCGTCCTCGCCGCGGACGCGCCGATGTGGGCGGTGGTCGCGGTGTTCGCCGTGGGCGGCTTCGGGTCCGGGTTCCTCAACCCGATCCTGGGTGCGATCGCCTTCGAGCGGGTGCCGCGCGCCCTGCTGGGCCGGGTCAACGGGCTGGGCGACGCGCTGGCGTGGGCGGGCATCCCCATCGGCGGGCTGGTCGCCGGGGCGGCGGTGGCCGCCTTCGGCCTTGCCCCGGCGCTGGTGGCGGGCGGCGTCGCGTACTTCCTGACCACCAACCTGGCCGGGCTGCGCCCCGAGTGGCGCGAGATGGACCGCTCACGGAGGCCTGGTTTCCGGCCGGTGGCCTGCGCCGATGCGGAGGCCGCGCGGGCGGTGGAGCGCTAGCCTGGTGCCGATCACGGAGCGGGAGGGGTGGGGCATGGTTTCGGAGGGGACGGCCCGGGCGCTGCTGGCGAAGCTGGCGGCCGAGCAGGCGGAGTCACGGGTGCCGTCGCTGGTGGCGGCGATCGTGCGGGGCGGCGTGGTCGCCTGGTTCGGGGCGCGCGGCCGGGTCGGCGACGAGCCGCCCACTCCGGACACCCAGTATCGCATCGGCTCCATCACCAAGACCTTCGTCGCGACCGCCGTCATGCGGCTGCGCGACGAGGGCCGGCTCGACCTGCTGGACCCCCTCGGCAAGCATGTGCCGGGCACCCCGCTGGGTGACGTGACGGTCGCGCAACTGCTGTCGCACACCGGAGGGCTGACGGCCGAGTCGCCCGGCCAGTGGTGGGAGCGCACGCCGGGGACGCCGGCGGCCGACCTGCTCGCCGCGCTCGGCCCGGAGACCGCGCGGCACCGGCCCGGCCGCCGCTACCACTACTCCAACCTCGGGTACGCCCTGCTCGGCGAGCTGGTCGCGCGCAAGCGGTCGGCGCCGTGGGAGCAGGTGGTGCGTGAGGAGATCCTGCTGCCGCTCGGCATGCGCGACACCACCCCCCGGCCGAGGCCGCCGCACGCGACCGGGTACGCCGTGCATCCGTGGGCCGACGTGCTGCTGCCCGAGCCGGAGAACGACCACGGCGCCATGGCCCCCGCCGGGCAGATGTGGTCCACCCCCGCCGACCTGGCCCGCTGGGCGGCGTTCGTCGCCGGTGACACCGGCGAGGTGCTGCGCCCGGCCACGCTGGCGGAGATGCGCGAGCCGGCCACGGTGGAGGACGGCGACGCCTGGGCCCGCGGCTACGGCCTGGGCCTGCAGCTCGCCCGGCACACCGGGCCCGGCGGGCCGCGGCGGCTGGCCGGGCACACCGGGTCGATGCCCGGCTTCCTGGCCACGGTGTGGGCCGATCCCGCCGACGGAGTGGCGGTGCTGTGGATGGCCAACACCACCTCCGGGGTGCGCCCCCTCGACACCGCGCTGCTGGACATCCTGGCCGAGCACGAGCCGCCGCTGCCCGCCGAGTGGCGGCCGTCGCCGGTGGACGAGGACCTGCTGGAGCTGACCGGGCCGTGGTACTGGGGGCCCGCGCCGTACGTGCTGCGGGTCCTGCCGCGGCGGGGCCTGTCGCTCGGCCCGGTCAACGGGCGGGGCCGGGCGTCCCGGTTCGCGCCCAACGCCGACGGCACCTGGGTCGGGCTCGACGGCTACTACGCCGGGGAGACCCTGCGGGTGGTCCGCTCCCCCGGCGGCGTCACGCATCTCGACCTCAACACCTTCGTCTTCACCCGTGAGCCGTACGACCCGGCGGCCCCGGTGCCGGGCGGGGTCGACCCCGACGGCTGGCGGTGACCCCACCCGGCCAGGTGGCCGGTCATCAGGTGGCCGACAGCGCGGCCGTCGGCGGCAGCCGGGCGGCGCGCATCGCCGGGTAGAGACCGGCGATCGTGCCGATGACCAGCGCGGCGCCGGCGGCCCCTGCGAACGCCCAGGGCGGCACCACCGGCGGCCAGCCCCGGGCCAGCGCGTAGGCGATGGTCGCGAGGCCGCCGAGCACCGTCCCCGCCAGCCCGCCGAGGGCCGACAGCAGCAGCGACTCGGTGAGGAACTGCAGGCGCACCTGCCCGCGGGTGGCGCCGAGCGAGCGGCGCAGGCCGATCTCCCTGCGCCGCTCCAGCACCGAGATCACCATGGTGTTGGCGACGCCGACCCCGCCGACGAGCAGGGCCACCGCGCCGAGGCCCAGCAGCAGGCCGGTGAAGGCGCTCGCGGCGGCCGCCCGGGCGGCGAGCGCGTCCGAGGGCCTGCTCACCGTCACCTCCTCCGGGTTCTCCGGGTTGACCGTGCGCGGCAGCACGGCCCGTACGGCCTCCACCGACTCCTCGGCCGACCGTTCGTAGATCGTCGTCGGGTGGCCGTCGAAGCCCAGGTAGTCGGCGGCGGCGGGGAAGCCGACCAGCGCCGAGCGTTCGATCTCGGGGGCGAGCGGCATCGGGCCGAGGATGCCGACGACGGTGAACCACCGCTCGCCCATCCAGACCCGTACGCCGGTCCGGGTGACGCCGAGGCGTTCGGCGGCCCTGGCGCCCAGCACGACGGCGGGCCGCGTCTCGGTGGCGGCGTTCAGCCAGGTGCCCGCGGTCACCCGGCCCTCCAGGGTGGCGAGCAGGCCGGACGTGGCGGCCTGGACGGCGATGCCGCCGGTCACCGCCTCGGGGATGTGGTTGGTGCGCCGGATCGTCGTGTCGACCACCCCGGTCGCCGACGCCGTGCGGACCGGTCCGATGCGCCGGACCATGCGCAGCGCCTCCTCCGGCAGCTTCGCCTGCTCGCCGAACAGCGTGCGGCCCGGCGAGACGGTCAGCAGGTTGGTGCCGAGCCGGTCGAGGCGGCGCAGCAGCTCCTCCCGGGAGGAGGCCGACACGCCCAGCACGGCGATCATGGTCGCGATGCCGATGGCGATGCCGAGCGCGGACAGGATCACCCGGGCGGGGCGGGTGCGCAGCCCGGCCATACCGGTCCGCAGGACGTCGGAGGGCCCGAGCCGGGCGGGGACGAGCCGCCCGCCGGTCGTCTCGCCGGTCATCGTGCTGCTCCCTTCGCGGTCGCGGGGACGGGCCCGGGCGGGCGGCGGCCCGTTCCCGGGCCGTCGTCGCCGGCGATCCGCCCGTCGCGGACGCGCACCTGGCGCGGGCACCACGCCGCGATCTCCGCGTCGTGGGTGATGACCAGGATCGTGGTGCCGGAGGCGTGCAGGTCCCGCAGGACGGCCAGCACCTCGGTCCCGGCCGCCGAGTCGAGGTTGCCCGTCGGTTCGTCGGCGAGCAGCAGCGGCGGATCGCCCGCCACCGCGCGGGCCACCGCCACGCGTTGCTGCTCGCCGCCCGACAGCTGGTGGGGACGGTGGCCGAGGCGGTGGCCGAGGCCCACGCGTTCCAGCGCCGCGGCGGCCTTCTCGCGCCGGGCCCGCGGCGGGACGCCCATGTAGAGGAGCCCGTCGGCGACGTTGTCCAGCGCGGCGACCCCGGGCGCGAGGTGGAACTGCTGGAAGACGAACCCCAGGTGGCGGGCGCGCAGCGCGGACAGCTCACGGTCCGACAGCCCCGGCACGTCGTGCCCGGCGATCCGCACGGTGCCGGTGGTGGGCCGGTCGAGCGTGCCGATCAGGTGGAGCATGGTCGACTTCCCCGACCCGGACGGCCCGGCGACGGCCACCAGCTCGCCCCGCTCGACGAGCAGGTCCACTCCGCGCAGCGCCCGCACGCCGCCGTAGGTCCGGGTCACCTCGCGCAGTTCCACGACGTACGGCCCGCCGGTGCGGGTGGGCTCGTTCGGTGGCCGGTTCACGGGGCGGGCACCCCGACCTTCATGCCCTCGGCGAGCCCGGCGCCGGTGATCTCGACCATACCGCCGCCGAAGGCGCCGGTCTCCACCGGCACGATCCGGGTCGCGGCGCCCTCGGCCACCTCCACACCGAAGCCGCCCTCGCGCAGCGCGAGCAGCGCCTCCACCGGCACGGCCAGCACGTCGCGGCGGCGTTCGCTGACCAGCTCCACCTGCACGGGCGCCCTGTCGAGCCGGGTTCTGGGGGTCTTGGCCAGCGTGATGTCCACGTCGACGGTGCTGTCCTCGTCCTGTCCCTCACCCTGCGAGGCCGCCTTGGCGACCGTGCCGACCGAGGTCACCCTGCCCCTGACGTGTTCACCGCCGGGCAGCTCCACGGTGACTTTGGCGCCCTTCCGCACTAGCGCCTGGTCGCTCGTGGACAGGTCGACGTGGACGAGGCGGCGCAGGCCCGACACGACCAGGGCCGGTTGTCCCGGGGCGGTCCTGGCGCCGACCTCGGCCCTGGCGTCGGTCACCCGGGCGGCGGCGGGCAGGAACACCACCTGGGTGGCGTCCACCTGCCCGGTCCGCGGCAGCCCGGCGTCGTCCTGCCACTGCCTGACGGCGAGGTAGGTGGCGTAGCTGAAGTGGTCGTCCACCGTCAGGTCGCCGCCGTAGCCGAGGACCTTGAGGTTGCGTTCGAGCTGCTCGACGTCCGGCCCGTCGGCGACGCCCTGCCGGAGCGTACGGTAGAGCGGCAGCGTGCCGTACATCAGCACGACCGGGCGGCGGGCGACCCGCAGCAGCGGGCGCCCCCGGCGGACGACCGCTCCCTCGGCGGGCACCCAGGTCACGACGCCCCGGGCGTCGGTGACGATCCGCCGCTCCCCGGAGTAGGTGAGCGATCCCTCCACGGTCTTGGTGTCCACCAGGTCCTGCCGGGTGATCGGGGTGGTGGCGGGGACGGCCGGCGTGGAGGGCCCGGCCGCGCCGGCTCCTCCACCCGGCCCTCCGGACGGGCCGCCGCCCGCCATGGCGACGGCCGTCCCCGCTGCGGCCAGCGCCAGGACGCCCGCCCCGGCGAGCACCAGGGCACGGCGCGTCACGGCCGCTCCCCCGGCGCGAACTCCTCGCACGCCTTCTGCGCCGCCTCCATCGTCTTCTCCTGGCCCGGCTTGACCTTGACGAGGAGTCCCTCGCCGGGCTTGGGGTCGGCCATGTCGATGCCGTGTTCGCGCATGCACTGGGCGAACTTGAGCATCCGGTCGCGTTCCCGGGGGTCGTCGGCGCCCGCCCGGTCGCCGACGGCGTTCTTCATGAAGTGCTCGCAGGCTCGCATGGCCTCGCGGGTCGTCGCCTCCTCCCCCTTCCGGGCGCGGATCTGGACGCGGCCCTGGGCGTCGGGATCGGGCATGTCGACGCCGTGCTCGCGCATGCACTGGGCGAACTTCAGCTGGGCCTCGCGCAGGTCTGTGCTCGCCGAGGCGGACGGCGCGGCCGTGGTCCCGGTCGCGGCGCCGCCGCCGGCGGCGGCGATTCCGTCGCCGTCCGGGGCGTCGCCGCAGCCGGCCGCCGTCACCAGAGTCGTCGCCAGGGCCAGGCACAGCCCCGCCCGTACGGGTCGTGAGCGCATGGTCGTTCCTCCTCCCCCGGGGCCTTCGCCCGGGACGGGGCCCAACTCCAGCGCAGCCGGTGCTAAACACGGATAAGGAGGAGCCCGCTGGGCGTCCGGGAGGCTTCGCTTATCCGCGCCTAACACCGCGTGCGTCACTGTCGGTGCCGAGCGGGAGGCGAGGATGCGGGTGCTGGTGGTCGAGGACGAGGAACAACTGGCCGACGCCGTCGCCCGGGGGCTGCGGCTGCACGCGATCGCGGTGGACGTGGCCTACGACGGCCGGGAGGCGCTGGAGCTGACCGCCTACGTGGACTACGACGTGGTGGTGCTCGACCGCGACCTGCCCGACGTGCACGGGGACGAGGTGTGCCGGGAATTGGTCGCCGCGAGCGGCGCGAGCCGGATCCTCATGCTGACCGCGGCGGGGCGCGTGCGGGACCGGGTCGGCGGTCTGGCCCTGGGCGCCGACGACTACCTGGTCAAGCCGTTCGCGTTCGCCGAGCTGGTGGCGCGGGTCCGGGCACTGGCCAGGCGCTCGCCCCGGGCCGCGCCGCCGGTGCTGGAGCGGGCCGGGATCCGGCTCGACCCGGCCCGCCGTACGGTGACCCGGGACGGACGGCAGGTGGCGCTGGGCCGCCGCGAGTTCGACGTGCTGCGCGAGCTGATGCGCGCCGGCGGCGGACTGGTCAGCTCGGCGCGGCTGCGCGCGAGCGTGTGGGACGAGCACGCCGGCGCCGGGACGGGCGTGCTGCGCGTCACCCTCACCTCGCTGCGCAGGAAGCTGGGCGACCCCCCGGTGATCGAGAACGTCCCGGGCCGGGGGTACCGCCTGTGACCCGGCGTCTGCTGGTGTGGCGCAGGCTGGGGCTGCGGACACGGCTCACCCTGCTGTACGGCGGGCTGTTCTTCGTCGCGGGCTCGGTGCTGCTGTGGTTCACCCACCTGCTGACCGCCCGGGCGCTCAACCAGCGGTTCGTCGTGGCGGTGGACAAGGTGACCGGCGGCGCGCGCCCCACCCCCGCGGTGTCCGGCTCCGCCCTGCCCGGCTCCACCCTGCCCAGTGACACGCTGCCAGGTGACACCCTGCCCGGCGGCGTGCTCGGCACGGACGTGGTCGCGCGGCGCATCCGCACCGACGTCGAGCAGGGCGCGGCCGACGTGCTGGACGAGGTGCTCCGATCGTCGCTGATCGTGATGATCCTCGTCGGGGTGGTCGCGGTGGTGCTGGGCTACCTGGTGGCCGACCGCGCGCTGCGCCCGCTCGACCGGGTGACCGAGACCGCGCAGCGGCTGTCGGAGAGCACGCTGCACGAGCGGATCGCCCTGCGCGGCCCCCAGGACGAGGTCAAGCGGCTGGCCGACACCTTCGACGCGATGCTCGACCGGCTGCACCGCGTCTTCGACGCCCAGCGCCGCTTCATCGCCAACGCCTCCCACGAGCTGCGCACCCCGCTGGCGGTCAACCGCACGGTGCTGGAGGTCTCGCTGGAGGAGCCCGCGGCGTCGGAGGACCTCAAGGCGCTGGCGCGGGCCCTGCTGGGCGCCACCGCCCGGTACGAGCGGCTGATCGACGGGCTGCTCATGCTGGCGCAGTCGGAACAGGAGATCACCACCCGCAGACCGGTGGACCTGCGGGAGGTCGTCCGTACGGCGATGGAGCAGATCGGCCCGCAGCCGCGCCGCGGGAAGGTAACCGTCCACGAGGACCTGTGCCCGGCCGTCGCGCACGGCGATCCGCTCTTCCTGGAACGCTGCCTGGTCAACCTGCTGGAGAACGCCGTCAAGTACAACGTGCGGGACGGGGAGGTCTGGGTCCGCCTGCGTGAGGACGACGCCGGGGCGTGCCTGACCGTGGAGAACACCGGGCCGCCGGTGCCGCCGTACGAGGTCGGTGACCTGTTCGAGCCGTTCCGGCGGCACGGCGGCGACCGGATCCGGTCCGCCCGCGGCGCCGGGCTCGGGCTGTCCATCGTCCGCGCCATCGCGGTCGCGCACGGCGGCACGGCCGACGCCCGCGCCCGCCCGGAGGGCGGCTTGGTGGTCACCGTACGTCTGCCCAGGTAGGGGCGACCGGAGTGCGAGCGAGACGTGTCGCACGCCGGCGGCCGGTACGTCGCAGGCGCGAACCGGTGTCGTAGGCGGTACAGCACCCCTCACCCGTGACCGTCACGCGAATGCCGCGGGAACATGAGAAGGAATCCAGCGCGACGTGATTTCCCCTATGAGCTGGGCCGTCGCCGCTCAGCGTTGTTTTTTCGGCGAGAACCATTGGGACGCATGAGGATCGCGGGATTGGCCCGGTCTGTGACGATGCCCGGTTGCGGGCGTGCATATCAGGCCGGTAATGAGATGCCGGAAGACGTAATTTCGGGCCTCGGGTCGGTGCGGTATCCGCCGAAAATCCAGCGCATATCTCTGAGCAGCGGAAACGTCGAGGTCATGGAGTGAGACGCCCGGTGGGATTTTGCGGAGACTCGGCCGCCTGTCGCAGAACCCTTGTACAGGCGCATCACCGCTCATAAACTCGATGTAATGACAGCCGTGTGATTTGTCGTATCTCGCGCGCTGCCGAGCGCACGTCCGTGACGGTCCTGGAGGAGACGCCATGCCGCTTCCCGATCAACCTGTCGATGGAACGCTCGTGCACCGCCCGCGTCCTCGCAGGGCCGACACCGGGAATGCCGACATCAGCGGAGACGTCTACACCGAATTGGACGGCCTTCGCTACACCATTCACTTGAGCAAACAGGCGGTCATCTGGATCGACGGCATGGAGAAGCTCTTCGATCAGCTTCTGAACGCGTCCATGGAGGCGATCGAAGAACTCGCGCCGCTCTTCGAGGCGATAAGTATCTATATCGACGCCGAGGCGGAGTCGATCAAGGTGGTGTCGAACGGCGTATCAGACGGAAGGGTCAAACTGGTGGGATATATCCCCGATCCTACCGTGATGCCGGAGCCGGACGAGGGCTACGTCCCCCCGGGAGGATGGGACCCCCCGGCCACCGTGAACGGCCTGCGGTGGTGGACTGTCAACTCCATCAGCCTCTACAACAAGCGTTGGGCCTTCACCGCCACCAATTCGAATCCGGACGAGTCCTCGGTGTCGTCGATCTACTTCTCCACCGAGTACGACGGGAACTCCATGCACGTCAACCCCCGGGATTTCCGGAGTACCTACGGATGGCCCTGCCTCCAGGGCCATGCGGAGTTCGACAGCGGGCTGGACACGTGCACCTTCGTCCCCCGCACCGGAATGTGGTGGCTGTTCAACGGCCCGTACTGCGCGAGAACGAACGGCTACGGAGACTCTCTCACCTGGTCGCCGTCGAGACTGACGGAGACGTGGGCCGGGCTCGGCCGGATCGACCGCGGAGACTTCGGTCAAGAAGAGAAAGACCACTGGGCCAACGGAATCTCCTGCGCCACGACCGACGGCAACGGCTACTACTGGCTCACCGCGGGAAACCGGGTCGCCGTCCTCGAACCGAACAGCGGAGATTTTCTGCCCATCGCCGGCTGGGACCGTCCCAGGGATCTGACTGAAATATGGCCGGCTCTCCAACACCTGGAGGAGGCCGGCATCATGGGCGACCAGACCCTGAAAGCCCTGTGCTGGGCACACAACGGCAACAGGGCGAAATGGTTTCTGGTCTTCCACAGCACGCTCTTCACCAATTACCCCGACGACGGCTCGGGCAGTTTCGGTTACAACTTCATCGCGTGCCAGTCCGACACGGAGGACTGGTACTACAGCTGGAACGCCATGTTCAACTACCTGAACGGCCCATGGCCGTACCCGTCCTGCGATTGACCGCACCGCCCGGGGTGACGCCATGAAGACGATGGTCATCTCCGAGCCGGCGGCGCCGCGCCGCCTCGTCCCCGCGCGCGGGCGGCGGCGTACACCGGCGTGAACAGCGCTGCCCGGCGCGACTTGTAGTACTGCTCGCACAACGGCAGGTGGTTGTGCGGATCTTGGCCGCCATCCGGTCCGGCGTGGTGTAGCCGGGCGACTCCCGACTGGTGCGGTCGATCGATGCCAACGCGCACCTCGAAGGTCACGGGGCCGCGTGTACTTCACCCCAGGCGCTCAGCCATGCCACCAGCACGTGGTTCGGCCTCCCCCCAGGTCAGCGAGGCGCGTTCGCTGTGAGCGAACAGAGGTGTGAGCAGAGGAGAAGAAGGGGAACGCGGCAACCCCGGCGGGGCGGGCGGACCCGTTCTTTGCCCCCGCCCGCCCGGCATCTCACCAGGTAAAACCCGACTTGTCATGACTTGACTGGTTTGGACGTGTCTATTACGTTTTGGGCAACTCGGGGCCCACTTGCTCATCTCAGTGGTCAAGAAAGCCCACCTCACACCGACGCGGCCGGCCGATCTCGGCCTGCCGTTCGGCTGCCTAATCCGCGCGAGCGGAGCCGGGGACCCAACCTCTTCCTGGGGTGAATCGGCATACCTGCCGTAGGGCGACTTCCAGCCCGAACCCGTCAGCTAACCCGGTCGGCAGCATGGAAGCAAAGGGAGTCCGCCCATCATGCACGCCCTCACGACCTGTCTGCGCACGGCCCTCGCCGGCGGAGTCCTCGCCTCGGCCGTGGCGATCGCCCCGCCCGCCGCGCAGGCGGCGGACAACCCGGCGGCCGGCAAGGGCACGGCCGCCGTAGCCGCGCCGTCCCTGACCGAGATCGCCGCCCGGCTGCCCAAGGTCGGCCCCCAGGACGTCATCAAGCTGGCCGCGAGCCAGGTCGGCATCAGCGAGGACGCCGACGGCGGCGGGACCAAGTTCCAGGAGTGGTACATGACCAGCCCGCGCGCCCGCGAGACCCTCGCGCGGGACGGCGGGGCGCTGGAAGAGTACGAGAACGCCCCCTGGTGCGACATGTTCGTCTCCTGGGTCGGCCAGCAGCTCGGCATCCAGCCGGTCATGGGTTCCGACGCCTACACCGTGGAGCACGCCCGCTGGTTCGCCGACCACGGCCGCTGGGGCCGTACGCCCAAGCCCGGGGCCGTGGTGTTCTTCAGCTGGAGCGGCAGCAAGAAGATCGGCGACATCCAGCACGTCGGCTTCGTCGTCAGGGACAACGGCAACGGCACGATCCGCACCGTCGAGGGCAACACCGGGAACGGGGCCGTCGAGGCCCGCACCCGCCCCACCTGGCAGGTCGCCGGGTACGGCTACCCGGTCTACCCCGCCGAACTCGCCTCCTGACGAGATCCCCGTAGGAATACTCGACCAAGAAGCCTCAGAGCCGCGGCGAACCCGAGCCCTTATGACCGGGGTCTCGTGTTCACGACCGCGGCTCTCGGCTTGTGGCCGGGTCAGTGACCAGCGGGTTCCCACCACGTCGGATTGGCGGCTGCCTGCGCCACCGGCTCGATGATCTCCCACGCCTCCGCGATCAGCCCGTCGCAAGGCGCCAGACATCGCCGCCGACGTCTCAGTCCGTCACGTCAGCCTGGTGGAGACCGCGAGCCGTACCCGGCGCTGGTCATCGATCGTGGATGGAGCATCGAGATGGCCAACCGAGCCATCGACCCGTTCCTCGCGAATGTCGCCCCCGACCTGCTGCGGCCGCCGATCGACATGGTGCGGCTGGGATTGGACCCGCGCGGGTTCGCTCCCCAGATCGTCAATCTGGCCGAGGTGCGCTCGCTGCTTCGTACCCGCATCGCGCGTCAGCTCGCCACCGCTCCCGACCCCGAACTCACGGCGGACGCGGAGAGCGCCGCCTACTTCACCATGTCCGACGTCGGTGCCGACACGAGGAGTCGTACCGACCTGCCGACTGCGTAACGCCGGACGCTCACCCGTTCCGGCGGCAGCGCGGCTGGACCGTCTCGGCGCTCGATGCCGGCGGGGCGTCGGCGATACTGTCGACGTGGAGTACGTGTCCAGAGTGCCGCGACCTCCGCTGGACAGGCTGATCGACGACCTTTACTACCTGGAGGGTGCGCCGCCGTACGCCCGGCTGACGTTGCCGCCGATGCCGGCGGCGTTGCTCATCGTCAACCTCGGGGCGCCGTTCCGCATCCGCGCCGGCACCGACATCGAGACGGCCGAGTACGCCGACGGCTGCGTGGTCACCATGCCCACCCGCGCCTTGGAGTTCGGCTACCCACTCCGGACCCGGTCCGTCGGCGTGCACGTCAAGCCGTGGGGGCTGGCGCCGTTCCTGCCGATGCCCGCGGCCGAGCTGTGTGACCGGCCGGTGACGGTAGAGCAGGTTTGGGGCCGGCCCGCCGTCGCCGAGCTGCGAGACCGGCTGGCCACGGCGGGCGGACCGCACGAGATGCTGACGCTGCTCGAGGAGGAGCTGATGCGACGGCTGTCCGAGACCACCGGCCTGGGACTGGTCCGCCATACGAGCAGCGTCATCGCGGCGACCAGCGGGGCGGTGGCGATCGGCGACCTGCGCGTGGCAGCGGGTGTCAGCAGCACCCATCTGACGCAGCGGTTCAAGGAGCTCATCGGCGTCACGCCGAAGCGGCTGGCCCGCACCTACCGCTTCGCCGCCACCGTGTTCGCGATCGACCCCGCCGGACCGATCGACTGGGGCCACCTCGCCGGTGGCGCGGGCTACTTCGACCAGGCCCACTTCGGCCACGAGTTCCGGGCGTTCACCGGGCTCACGCCGACCCGGTACGTCGAAGTCCGGCGGCGGTTCCTGCGCGAACATCCCGGCCACGTGATGGACGGCTGGCCGCTGCCGGCCGATTGATTTCTTACAAGAGTGACAGCTCACGACACGCTAATTTGGGGCACCCCAAAGCAGAGGAGAGCCCCGTGGGCAAGGTGGTCATGTACAGCTCGGTGTCGGTGGACGGCTTCGTCGCGGACGAGAATGACCAGCCCGGGCCGCTGTTCGACTGGTTGTCCAGCGGTGACGTCCCATTGGACGAGAGCGGCGAGCTGAAGGTGTCGCAGACGTCCTACGACTACACCCGGGCGTACTGGGACCAAATCGGAGTCACGATCGTCGGCCGCCACGTCTTCGACCTGACGGACGGCTGGGACGGCAAGCCGCCGAGCGGCATCGACCACGTTGTCGTCGTGTCGCACCGGCCGATGCCCGAGGGCTGGGACCCCCAGGCGCCGTTTCACTTCGTCGACGGCGTCGAGGCAGCCGTGGCCAAGGCGCAGGAGCTCGCGGGTGACCGCTTGATCGAGGTCGCCGCCGGCGACGTCGGTGGCCAGGTGCTTGCCGCAGGCCTGATCGACGAGGTGCGCATGGACGTCGTACCCGTCGTGTTCGGGTCCGGCAAGCGCTACTTCGGGTCGATCCACGCGCAGCACCTGTTGGAGGATCCTGACGTGGTGATTCAGGGCAACCGGGTGCTTCACCTGCGCTATCGGGTGCGCCGTTGACCGATCTGAGCGGGTCCGCGAAGAAGCTGCACGAGTCTTACCGACACCCCGACTCGCCGCGTCGCCGCCGACGTGGTGGCTGTTCTCACGGGCTGGAGACTGCGGAGGTTCAAGCGACCAGCAGGCGAAGGCCAAGCTCGGCCGCCTCGAGATCGAGGAGTTCTCGGTTGCGCTCGGCCCACCGGCCGGATGCGAGGTCGTCACGGAGGCTGTGCACCGCACGCCGCTCGGCATCCGGCCCGACCCTGGCCCAGACCGATATCCCGCGACGGACGTTCTCGTCCAGGTACGCCTCCGGCCGGCGCCAGTACGCCTCGAAGAAGCCGTCGGCGCAGTCCCACGGAATGAGCACCGGCTCCATCCGGGCACCGATCGCACCGGCCAACTCGGTCACCGAAGGCCGGCCGGTGCGGAGGTCCGCGACCTCAGGCAGGTAGTCGCGGGTGAGCCAGAACCGGCGAAGCCATCCGGCGTCACTGGTGTCGTGCGTGAACACCACCACCCGGCGCGCGACCCGCCGCATCTCGCGCAGGCCGGCGATCGGGTCCTGCCAGTGATGAACGGAGGAGACAGCCATCGCGGCGTCGAAGGACCGGTCGGCGAACGGCAGGTTCTCGGCAGACCCGGCCAGGCACGGCGCCGCGTCCGGAGGGCGCTGCGAACGCATGAGCGCCGACGGTTCCACCGCGAGCACATGGCGGTCGGGGGGTTCGTAGGACCCGGTCCCCGCCCCGACGTTCAGGATGGTCCGGGCATCGCCGAGCGCGGCCCATATCCGCTCAGCGATGCGCGGTTCGGTGCGCCGTGTCACCGTGTAGGCGGCACCGATGGTGTCGTACAACTGCGCGCCGGACATCGGCACCGCCCTTCGGTCGTCACCCGTCGTCCCCGCCATGGTGCGCGGTGCCGCGGCCTCGCACCAGAGGCAGGTACACCTCGTCGACGATCTCGACGAGGACGTCGTCGGGCGCGGTGGGCACCCCGCGTACGACGAACTCGTTGCGCAGCAGGACGACGGCCACCGTGGCGACGCGGGGATGGAGCGCCTCGGGGGACGCCTCGCCGCGCGCGACCGCCCGCCCCAGGATCGTCAGCCAGGCGGCGGCCGCGGCGTCGCCGGACTGCTCCGGCAACTGCGTGAGGAACTCCTGCGCGCCGCCGGCGGCCGATATCAGCTCGCGCAGGATCGCGCCGAGGGGGGAGCTCCAGTGGCGGTTGGCCCGGCGCAGCATCTCCAGGACGTCGCCGCGCACGTCGCCGGTGTCGGGCGGTTGCACCGCCGTGACCAGTTGCCGGTAGGCGGCGATGCCGAGCGCGAGACGGCTGGGCCAGCGGCGGTAGATGGCGTTCTTGTTGGTGCCGGCGCGGGTGGCGACCTTGTCCATGGTCAGCCCGGCGTACCCCGATTCGAGCATCTCGTCCACCGCGGCGCGCAGGATCGCCTCCTCCAAGGAGGCGCCGCGCCGCCGTGTCCGCCCCGCCCCCGGAGGTTTGACCGAGTCGTTCACCGCGAGCCTTTCACTTACAACCGCGCGTACCTTACCTGTGGATCTGGTGGGAAGGTTAGCGAACCAGCAAGGTACCCGGCGTACCGCGAAGCGAGAAGACGGCTGATGGTGCGGGCGTTGCGGCGGGTGGAGGACATCGCCCGGTTTCGGTTGGGGCGGGGGCGGGTCAGGGTCTCGTCGCCAACGCGGTCGCGCTATGCGGGGTTCACGGCTTGGCAGGTGGGATGTTGTGATTGAGCCGGAAAGTGTTTTCAGGATCGTAGACGGCCTTGATTTCGGTAAGGCGCTGGTAGTCCTCGCGCTCGTAAGCTGAGCGCACCTCCTTGGCGGCGTCCTCGCCGTTCATGAAGTTCAGAAGGCGGCCGCCGGTGCTCCACGGGGCGAGCGCTTCGAGCATGCGTTTGTGCGCCGGCCGGATTTCGGTGATGTCGGCTCGTTCCAGCCGGGAGACCACGTTGAACAGGTAGCGCGCGTCTCGGTGGCCCACGGCGTTGGCGACGGTCGGCGGGAGGGCAAGTCGGCCGCCGAGGTGACGCAGTTCGAAGATGTGCGGCAGCGGCGCGTGGGGTGGGGCCAGATCGAGGATGGTGCGTACGGCCGTGGTGTCGAGCTCGCCGAGCAAGGTGGTGCCGGCCTCGATGAATCCGGGAAAGGGTGGATCGGCGTAGATGGACCCGGCTTCCGTGTAGGGCAGTACGCCGAGGGTGTCACTCATCGGGCCGAGCGCCCGCAACGGCTTGACCAGGTTCTCGGCGGCATCGAGTACGTCCGCGGCGTAGGCGATGCGGACGTGGACAACCTGCCGGCCTCGCAAGGCCTCCGGGAACGCAGGGATGTCCGGGTAGGACATCTGCATGATCGACGAGCTCATCTCATCGGGCACAGTGGCCGTCCAGCGTAGGTAGGTGTCGAACACCTTGGCGGCCACTTCACCGGGGAACTGCAGTGATCCGCCGTAGAGGGTGGTGATCGGCACGAGACCGATCTCGATGCCGGTCACCACACCGAAGTTGTCCCGGCCGCCGCGCAGTCCCCAGAACAGGTCCGGGTAGGACTTCTCGGTGACATGCCGTAGTCGGCCGTCCGCTGTGACGACGTCGATGCTGCGTACGTGATCGGCGGCGTAACCGTAGCGCCGGGAAAGCAGACTGAGCCCTCCTGCCAGGGTGTAGGCCACCACGGCGAGGCCCGGATAGGAGCCTGACAACGGCGCCAACCCGGCAGGCGCGGCCTCGTGGATCACTTCGTCCCATCGGGTTCCGGCTGCCACCCAGGCCGTGTTCGCCTCGAGGTTCAATCGGACACCCGTCATCCGAGTGGTGTTGATCAGCACTCCGCCCTCACCGGCGATGCCGGCTGACGCATGTCCGGTGCCCTGCACGGCCACCGGGAGCGCGTGACTTCTCGCGAATTCCACCGCAGCCCGCACGTCCGCGGTTCCGGTCGCGCCGACCACGAGGTCGGGCCGATGCTGACGAGCGAGCTGATACCCGGCCCGTTCGGCGTCGTAGCCCTCGGCTTCGGGTGTGAGCACCGGACCTCTCACCCGCTCATCCAGGGCCTTGACCTCGGCTGGGTCTATGTCGGCGGGCTGGAAGCGTTGGGGCCTTGAACTGCTCATGATCATTTCCTCTGGGTTGTCGCCATTGGCGCTCGGATCAGCCGGAGCGGACGCAAATAGTAAGGCGACCGTACTATCGATCGGCACGGTATTGTCAAGTCGCCTGACCAATCGCGGCGGAAGAAGGGGCACTCGGGATGACGACGCGCACCGGAAGGCAGGGCGACCAAGGTGCGAGCGAGATCCCACTTCCCGCCTTGTTCACGCAGGCCAAGGAAGTCACGCTCGCGGAGCTGCACCGGCGGCTCGATGCGGAGGGATTCGAGGGGATCCGTTACAGCCACGGCGCCGTTTTCCGGTTCATCGATGCCGAGGGCTCGCGGCTGACCGTGCTCGCTGAACGCTCGGGGCTCTCCAAGCAGGCACTCGGTGAGGTGGTTACCGAGCTCGAACGGCACGGCTACGTCGAGAGGACGATCGATCCCGACGACCACCGTGCCAAGATCATCCGACTGACCGAACGGGGAATGAAGGCGCGGGTTGCCGCCGCGCGGATCCTCGGGGACATCGAGCGGCGGTGGGCGCAGCACCTCGGCCGGGATCGGATCGCCGGCATGCGCATGGTGCTGGAAGAGGTCGTCCGCTTCGAAAAGGGCTAAGCAGGGGGCGGGGACAAGCAGCCCAAACCGCCCGAACCCGCCCCAGCATGGCCAGTCGATCGAAGACGCCGCCGTCCTCGCCGCAGGCGGTTCCGTGCCCGCGGCGCTGGACGCCTACGATGCCCGGCGCCGCCCCCGCACCCAGGCCGTCGCCCGCTCCGCCCGCCAGGCCGGTCATCAGATGGTCAACGCTGGACCGGTCACCATGCCCTGACCGTTCTCGCCCTCCGGCTCACGCCCTCAACGCTGTGGGCACGTCTCGCGCCCCGTACGCTCGGTGCCCTGTGGGGCTGGACACCCCCTGCCCTGCCTGAACCGCACAGCTGACCCGCCGTGTCATCCGCCTGTCCTCACTTGACCACACGGTAGGTCAGGTGCTCGGCGGCCGGGGTGGACACGGACTCGAGCGGCTCCAGGCGCAGGGACTCGGGCATGCCCTCGGGGAACAGCGACGTGCCGCCGCCGAGGATGATCGGGGCGAGGTGGATCCGGAGGACGTCCACCAGGCCGGCGCGCAGGAACGCGTCCGCGATCGTGCCGCCTCCCAGGATCACGATGTCCTTGCCGCCGGCGGCGGCACGCGCCTTCTCCACGGCGCTGTCGAGGCCGTCGGTGACGAAGCGGAACCGTTCGCCCAGCCGCACCTTCTCGGGTCGCGAGTGGGTGACGACGAAGACGGGCGGGGCGGCGATCTGGTCCTGGTCGTGGCCGTAGCCCACCTCGTCGTTCCATCCCTTCGGCCCGTCGACGATGTCGAAGGTGCGCCGGCCCATGATGACTGCGCCGGTGTCGGTGAAG
Organism: Microbispora sp. H10949; assembly: GCF_014161435.1. Classification (NCBI taxonomy): domain Bacteria; kingdom Bacillati; phylum Actinomycetota; class Actinomycetes; order Streptosporangiales; family Streptosporangiaceae; genus Microbispora; species Microbispora sp. H10949. Next base: position 188,007 of record NZ_JABBWZ010000005.1, read on the forward strand.
GACTTGTGGAGGATCTCCGCGTCGCGCGGCGTACGGTCGTCCGTCACCCAGGCGTGCAGCGGTTCGCCGCCCACCCCCAGGCCGTGTTCGAGGTCGACGCCCGGCGCGCTGACGTACCCGTCCAGCGACATCGAGATGTCCACGACGACCCGGCTCGCCTCCGGGCGGCCCTCGGCCGGGTCGTGGGCCAGCTCGCCGAGGCGGTCCATCGCGTCGCGGATGCCGCGCTCCATCCCGCTGGCGATCATGGCGTCACGGGCCTCGACGGTCGGGAACACGGACCGGGTCCACAGCCGGGTGCGTCCCCCGAGGTCCTCGAACGTCGCCGAGTCGAGGCTGACGACATCGGGCGTGCCCTCGTGCTCGAAGGTCTGGACGATCCGCTCGCCTGGGGTGACGGTGTGGAAGACGCCGCGGAAGACGTGCTCGTTGCCCTCGACGTCGCGGTGCACGTAGCGGTACGCCCCGCCCGGGCGCGCGTCGAACTCGATGAGGCGCATCTCGATGTCACGCGGGCCGAGCCAGCGGGTGACCAGCTCGGGGTCGGTGTACGCGCGGAAGAGCCGCGCGGGCGGCGCGTCGAACTCGCGGACGACCTCGATGAACGGGCTGCCGGGCTGGGCCGTGATGGTGGTCGGGTTCTCGATCATGGTTCCTGCTCCCTAATCTCGCCGAGTACGTCGTCGAGGCGCCGGAACTGCCCCTCGCGGGTCAGCCGGTAGGTGTCGATCCAGCTCGTCAACTCCTCGAGCGCCGCCGGGTTCAGACGGCACGGACGGCGCTGGCCGTCACGGCTCCGCGTGATCAGCCCGGCCGCCTCCAGCACCTGGATGTGCCGCGACACGGCCTGCTTGGTGATCGGGAACGGCTCCGCGAGCTCGTTCACGGTCGCCTCGCCCCGCGACAGCCGGGCGATCAGCGCGCGCCGGACGGGGTCGCCCAGTGCGGCGAACGCCCGGTCCAAGCGATCCTCCGCCTCGTCAATCGACATCTTTATCAACCAACCTCTTTATCAACCGATAGGTTGATAATAGGCACGGAGCCGTGGCCGGGACAAGGGGTGGCGGCGTGAAAATCGCGAGCAGTGGTGGGCGGTCGGCTCGGATAAGTAAGTCAAGCCTTACTTTCGCGGGAATCGAGCCGCATAGTGGAGGGCCGAGCCGAGAGGAGGGCTGCTGTTGCCGCAGTTCGACGAGGATGCCGCAGGACAGGTCGAGGTGGAGCAGGCCCATGTGGCCGCCATGTACGGGCTGCTCGACGAGCGGCTGGCGGATGTGCGTGCCCGGCTGGCGGACGTGTTGAGGTCGTCGGCCGGCAGCGCGGGCGAGGCGTACGCGCGCGATGTCGAAGCGGAGCGTCTGGCGCGCCGGCTTCGCCGGCTGGAGGGGGCCGAGGAGGGGCTGGCGTTCGGCCGGATCGACGGCGCGGACGGAACCGTCCTGCACGTCGGACGGCTCGGCCTGCACACCGGCGATCGGGAGCTGCCGCTGCTCGTCGACTGGCGAGCGGAGGCGGCGCGGCCCTTCTACGCGGCGACGGCCGTCCACCCGATGGGCCTGCGGCGGCGCCGTCATCTGCGGGTCGAGGGCCGTACGGTCCGTGCGGTGAGCGACGAGCTGCTGGACGGATCCGCGCCCGCGGTCGGCGACGTCGTCGGCGACGGTCCGTTGACGGAGGCACTCGAGGCGCGGCGGACGGGGCGGATGCGGGCCGCCGTGGCGACGCTGCAGGCGGAGCAGGACGAGATCGTCCGGTCCCCGCACCGGGGCGTGACGGTGGTGCAGGGCGGCCCCGGCACGGGCAAGACCGTCGTCGCGCTGCACCGGGCGGCGTACGTGCTGTACGCGTTCCCGGGCGCCGCCGCACGCGGGGTGCTGGTGCTCGGGCCGAACGCGCGGTTCCTCGACTACGTCTCCCGGGTGTTGCCCTCGCTCGGTGAGAACGACGTGCTCCTGGCGACCTGCGCGGAGCTGGCCGGGGTGGTGCCCGCCGCCACGGAGCCGTTCGATGTCGCGCGCCTCAAGGGGGATTCGGCGCTGGCCGGGGCGCTCGCGGACCTGGTGCGCTCCCGGCAGGCACCGGGCGGCGGGTTCGCGGTGCGTGCGGGGCAGGAGTGGGTCCGCCTGACGAGCGTGGACGTCGCGGCGGCACGGCGGGCCGCGGTGGCGAGCGGCCTGGCGCACAACCGCGCGCGGGAGGTGTTCAAGGAGCACCTGGTCGACATGGTCACGGACGCCCTGGAGCGCGGCGCCGTCGAGGCCCTCGAACTCATCGACGCCGAGGTCGCCGAGAGCACGGGCATGGATCTCGACGCCGCGGCCGCGGCCGATCTGCGGGCTCTCGGCTTCGACGACGCGCCGGCCGCGGATTCGGCCGAGGTGTTCGACGCGGATGCCGTCCGCGCGGACCTCGCGGGCGACGCCGGCGTCGACCGTGCGGTGGAGGCCCTCTGGCCGCGGCTGGCACCCGAGACGGTCGTACGGGCACTGCTGGCGGACGCTCCCACGATGGAAAGGCATCTGCCGTCGCTCTCCGGTGACGAACACTCCCGGCTGGCGCGCTCCCCCGACGCCCCGTGGACCGATGCCGACGCACCGCTGCTGGATGAGGCGGCGGCCCTGGTGGACGGGCCGCCGGAGCGGACGTTCGGGCACGTCGTGGTCGACGAGGCTCAGGAGCTGACCGCGATGCAGTGGCGGATGGTGATGCGCCGGTGCCCGGCCAGGTCGATGACGCTGGTGGGCGACTTCGCCCAGGCGGGCCCCGCGACCGCCGCGGGCGACTGGTCCCAGGCGCTGGGCCCGCACCTGGGCAGCCGGTTCGCCCTGCACACCCTGACCGTCGGTTACCGCACGACCCAGGAGATCCTGGCGACCACCCACGGCCTGCTCGCCCGGATCGCCCCCGGCCAGACGCCGAGCCGGTCGATCCGCAACGGCGAGCCTCCCCGCGGCCTCGCCGCATGTCCGCACACACTCGCCGGCACGGTGGCCGAGGAACTCCGGGCGCAGGCCGCGGCACACCCGGGCGAACTGCTGGCCGTGATCTGCGCGGATGACCGGGTCGAGGAGATGGCGTCCGCGGGTGTCGCACAGTGGGCGCGTCTCGTGCCGGCTTCCGAGGCCCGCGGCCTGGAGTTCGACGCGATCGTCGTCGTCGGCCCGGAGGAGATCGTCGCGGCCCGTCCCAGCGGGGAGCGTGACCTGTACGTCGCCCTCACCCGTGCCACCAGGAGACTGTGCACGATCGCCGTACACCGACGCGGGGCACCCGGCGACGGCTGAATCAGGGGCTGGTGAGGATGACGAGCTGCCGGGTCGCCCGGGTCATCGCGACATAGCGGTCGACCGCTCCTTCGACGCCGTCGCCGAACGCGCCGGGGTCGACGAGCACGACCAGGTCGAACTCCAGCCCCTTCGACAGCTCCGGGGTCAGCGACCGGACGCGTGGCGTCTCCTCGAACGTGGGGTCGCCGATGACGCAGGCGATCCCCTCGGCGTGCTCGGCGAGCCACGTGCCGAGCACCGTGCCCAGCTCCGACACCGGGCCGTACACGACGGGGACGCCGCCGCTGCGGATCGAGACCGGCACGTTCGCGTCGGGGAGCACGGCCCGGATGACCGGCTCGGCCTCCGCCATGACCTCCTCCGGCGTCCGGTAGTTGATGCTCAGGGAGGCCAGGGTGATCCGGTCGAACCCGATCCGTTCCAGCCGTTCCCGCCACGACTCGGTGAACCCGTGCCTCGCCTGGGCGCGGTCCCCCACGACGGTGAAGCTCCGGGACGGGCAGCGCCGCAGCAGCATCCGCCACTCCGCGTCGGTCAGTTCCTGAGCCTCGTCCACGACGATGTGCGCGAACGGGCCGGCGAGCTGGTCCGGATCGCCGGTGGCCAGCCCGGCCTCGTCGACCAGGGCGTCGCGCATGTCCTGCCCGCGGAGCATCGACATCACGAGCATCTCGGAGTCGTCGGCCTCGATCAGGTCCTCGACGACCCGGGTCATGTGCTCGCGCTGGGCGGCGACGGCGGCATCGTTCCGGCGCCTGCGGCGGGACGCCTCCGGGTCGCCGAGCCGCTGCCGCGCCGCGTCGAGGAGCGGCAGGTCGGACACCGTCCAGGCCTGCGCGTCCGTGCGCTGCAGGACGCGGATCTCCGCCACGCTCAGCCAGGGCGCGCACATCCGCAGGTAGGCGGGCACCGACCACAGGTCTCCGACGAGGTCGGCCGCCTCGATCAGGGGCCAGGCCCGGTTGAAGACCGTGAGCAGCTCCCTGTCGCGCAGCAGCGACCGGCGGACCAGGTCGGGCGGGGCGTCGCCGTCGTGCCGGTCCACCAGGATCGTGACCAGCTCCTCCCAGATGAGGTCGCGGGCGTCGTTGTGCGGGGTGCCGGGTTCGGCCGCCTCGAACGCCTCGGCCCAGTCGTCGGGGCTCAGCCACACCTCCGACCAGGGGGTCGTGACCGTCATCCCCGTGGCCGGCGGGTTCTCGTAGAACCTGACGGCCGGCTCGATCGCCTCCACCAGGCGGGCGGACGACTTCAGGCGGGCCGCCTCGGGGTCGGTCTCGGTCCCGGCCGAGGCTCCCTCGGTGACCAGGTCCCGCAGGGTGCAGGTCCGTACGCCGTCCTCCCCGAGGCTGGGCAGGACGTCGGAGACGTAGGCGAGGTAGGGCTGGTGCGGGCCGACGAACAGCACGCCGCCCCGGCGCCGGCCCAGGCGGGGATCGGCGTACAGCAGGTAGGCCGCGCGGTGCAGGGCGACGACGGTCTTGCCCGTGCCGGGACCGCCGTCGACGACGAGAGCGCCGCGCGATCCCGCGCGGATCACGGCGTCCTGGTCGGCCTGGATGGTGCCGAGCACGTCCCGCATCCGCGACGACCGGCTGCCGCCCAGGCTGGCGATGAACGCGGACTGGTCGTCCAGCGCGGCGTTCCCCTCCAGCCCGTCCGGGGTGAACACCTCGTCCCAGTAGTCGCTGACGCGGCCCCCGGACCAGCGGTACCGGCGGCGGCTCGCCAGGCCCATCGGGTTGGCGTGGGTGGCGCCGAAGAACGGCTCGGCCGCCGGGGAGCGCCAGTCGAGCAGCAGCCGGCGGCCCGCGCTGTCGGTGAGGCCGAGCCGCCCGACGTACACGGGCTCGGAACCGTCCGCGCCGACCATGCGCCCGAGGCACAGGTCCAGGCCGAAGCGGCGCAGCGTACGCAGGCGGGCGGTCAGCCGGTGGATCTCCAGGTCGCGGTCCAGCGCCTCGCGGCCCTCGCCGCCGGGCGCCCTGAGCTCGGCGTCGAGACGGCCGGACAGCTCGGCGACCGACTGATGCAGGCTCTCCGCGATGGCCGCGAAGTGCCGCTCGTCCTCGGCGATCAGCTCCGGGCCGGTCTTGTGGGACAGGTGGTCGGGAAGGTCGAACGCGCTGGTGGTCAAGGGGTTCACGGCATCAGCTCCGATCCGGTCCGGTGGTGCGCCGGCGTCCCCCGTGGGCGCAGGCCCGGCCTCGGCCGACGATTGTGCGGCACGACCGGGGTCTTGTGGCAAGCCCCCCGGTGCGCTATAGGTTGAGAGTGGAAAGGTGCGGACAAACCCCTTTCCGCCCGATCGCCGACCACCTGGATCGCGTCTGTGTGCGCCCACCGGGTCGGCACATACTCCCCGTGGGCGGCTCCCTCACTCTCCGGAAGACCCGCGGCCACGACGGGCGTGGCGTGCGGCGCTGACAGATGCCTCGACGGTGGCGTGGATACCGTCGAGGAGCCAGGTGAGGCCGAGGGCGAAGCTGGAGTCCCAATCGCTGTCCGCGGCGAGAGGGCCATGGGCGGCGAGGATTGGGTACCGCTCACGGTCGGCGCGGAAGCGATCCTGAGCGGCGGCTCGCGTGGCCTGCTCTCCCCCGGCCGTCCAGGTCGCCTGCATGAGCGCGGAACCGATGACGTAGTTGGACAGGCCGTACGCGGCGGCGGTCAGCTGCGGCCCGGTCACCCCGGCGTCCAGGAGGGTGGCGTACAGGAACTCGCTGCGGGCGAGCACGTTGGGGCCGAGCATCGGACGGCCGAGCAGCGCCGCCGACCAGGGATGTTCCAGCAGGACGGCACGCCACCCGCTGACCAGCGCGGTGATGCCGGCACGCCAGTCCTGGCCGTCCGCGTGCGGGATCTCGACCGCTGCGAAGATCGCGTCGAGGGCGAGGTCGAGGACGTCGTTCTTGGTCTTGACGTGCCAGTACAACGTCGTGGAGCCGGTCCCGAGGCGCTCGGCGAGCCGTCGCATGGTCAGCCGGTCGGCGCCCTCCTCATCCAGGAGGGCTATGGCCTCGGCCACGATCCGGTCGCGACTCAGCGGCGGAGCTTCGCGCGCCGCCCGTGCAGGCGGTCGCAGCCACACGTCCCCTGGCGAACCCGAGTGCTTCGTTCCCAACTCGTCCCTCCTCGTCCTTGCGCGGGCCAGTCTAGTATCGTGGTCGAGGACCGGATCAATGATCCGGTGGTCGAACGTCGTTCCAGAGGGAGTCGTCCGGCAGGGAGGAACACGGTGGCGGGACATGTCGAGGTGGACCGGCTCACCTACGTCCTGCCGGACGGGCGACTGCTTCTTCACGAGGCGTCGTTCCGCATCGGCGACGGCGTCAGGGCCGGGCTGGTGGGACCGAACGGTGCGGGGAAGACCACTCTGCTGCGGCTGATCGCCGGAGACCTGCGACCGGATGACGGCCGGGTGGCCTGCTCGGGTGGGCTGGGGGTGATGCGGCAGTTCATCGGCAGCGTCCGCGACGACCGGACCCTGCATGATCTGCTGCTGTCAGTGGCCCCCGACCGGGTCCGCGCCACCGCCGTGGCAGTGCGACGGGCGGAATCGGCGCTGGCGGAACGCGGCGACGAGACGACGCAACTGGCCTATGCGCAGGCGATCAGCGACTACGCCGACGCGGGCGGCTACGACATGGAGGTGGTGTGGGACACCTGTGCGACAGCGGCCCTGGGTCTGCCCTACGACGAGGTCCGGGAACGCCCGGTAGGCACCCTGTCGGGCGGTGAGCAGAAGCGCGTCGTCCTGGAGGCGCTGCTGCGCGGACCGGATCAGGTCCTGCTTCTGGACGAGCCGGACAACTACCTCGACGTGCCCGCCAAGGTATGGCTGGAAGACCAGCTGCGCGGCACCTCCAAGACCGTGCTGCTGGTCTCCCACGACCGGCAGTTGCTGGCCAACGCGACAGACCGCATCGTGACCGTGGAGTCGCGCGGCGTCTGGGTCCACGGCGCGGGCTTCGCCACCTACGCCGAGGGCCGCCGGAACCGCATCGACCGGCTGGAGGAACGGCGCCGCCGCTGGGATGAGGAGCACACCAGACTCAGGCGCCTGGTGCAGACCCTCCGGCAGACGGCGGCCAACAACGACGCCCTCTCCTCCGCCTACCGGGCCGCCCGTACCCGGCTGTCGCGGTTCGAGGAGGCGGGCCCGCCCGAGCGCCCGCCCAAGCGGCAGAACGTGCGGATGCGGCTGCGCGGCGGCCGGACCGGCAAACGCGCTGTCGTCTGCGAATCCCTGGAACTCACCGGACTGATGCGGCCGTTCGACGTCGAGATCTGGTACGGCGAACGCGTGGGCGTCCTCGGGTCGAACGGTTCGGGCAAGTCTCATTTCCTGCGATTGCTGGCCGAGTCGGCCGACGGCGGGGTCCCCTCGGTGCGCCACAGCGGCTCCGTACAGCTGGGCGCCCGGGTCGTGCCCGGCCACTTCGTGCAGACCCACGCCAGGCCCGACCTGCACGGCCGTACCCCCGCCGGGCTGGTCACGGCCGGGCATGCCCTCACGCTGAACGAAGCCATGGCCGCACTGGCCCGCTACGAACTCGCGCCGGCGGCCAATCAGCGGTTCGAGACCCTGTCCGGCGGTCAGCAGGCCCGGCTGCAGATCCTGCTGCTGGAACTGTCGGGAGCGACGCTGCTGCTGCTCGACGAGCCGACCGACAACCTCGACCTGGCCAGCGCCGAGGCCCTGCAACAGGGGCTCGGGTCCTTCGCCGGCACCGTGCTGGCCGTCACCCATGACCGCTGGTTCGCCGCCGACTTCGACCGCTTCCTCGTCTTCGGCGCCGACGGAACCGTCTACGAGAGCGGCGAGCCGGTCTGGGACGAAGCTCGTGTCACGCGTGCCCGCCCGGGCCGTCCGTCGGCTTCGGCCGAGGAACCGATCCGGCGCGCCCGGACCTGATCGCCGTACGTCACCGGTCCGGCGGCGGGGCCTCCCCCGCGGCCCGCAGCTCCGCGGCGACCGCCCGCTCACGCAGCTGGGCGGCCTCGGACCTGGCCACGTCGAGCTGCGAACGCAGGTCCGCCAGCCGCGCCCGTTCCAGTGACAGCTCCAGCGACAGCTCGGCCTGGACCCGATCCCGATCGGCCGCCGCCGACCGGGACTCCCCCGCGGCGCGCTCCGCCTCCGCGCCCGCGGCCCGGGCACTCGCCTCGGCCTGCGCCGCTTCGGCGCGCAGGCGGGCGGCCTCCGCGACCACCTCCTCGCGGGCCGACTCGGCGGCCTGCGCCCGTGACAGCGCCCGGTCGCGTTCGTCCTGGGCCTGGGCGACGGCCCGGTCGCGCTCGGCCTCCGCCCGCGCCACCGCGCGGTCACGCTCGGCCTCGGCCGACTGGGCCCGGGCCAGCGCGGCGGCGCTCGCCTGCTCCGACTCCCGGTGCGCGCGGCGGGCCAGCTCGGCCTCCGCCCGCGCCTCCCGCGCCTCGGCCTGCGCCTGGTCGCGTTCCGCACCGGCCCGCGCCGCCCGTTCCCGCACCTGCCGCACCTCGGCCGTGGCCTTGTCCACCCGGTCGGCGAGCTCGCGGACGGCCTGCTCGCGGGCGGCCTCGGCGGCCTCGGCCCGCCGGCCGGCCTGGTCGGCCTCCTGCCTGATCCGCCGTTCGGTGGCGGCCGCCTCGCGCAGCGCGGCCAGGGCCTGCTCGCGGGCGGTCTCCGCGTCGGCGAAGGCGGTGTCCCGCTCCGTGTAGGCCTCGTCCATCCGGCGGCGGGCCTCCTCCGCGTCCCGCCGCGCCTCCTCGGCGGCCTCCCGGGCGAGCCGCACCTGCTCCAGGGCCTGCTCCCGCTCGGCCCGGGCGATGGCGACGCTGGTGTGCGCCTCCGCCTGGACCGCGCTCAGCTTGGCCTCCACCCCCGCCGGGCTCAGCTCCTGCTCCAGCACCCGCGCCAGCGGGTCGATCGCCGCGGCGAGGCCCTTCTCCATCCGCTCGTACAGGTCCTCCACCCGCGCCAGCGCGCCCTCCAGGCCCGGGGTCGCGCGGCGCAGCTCCCGCTCCCGCTTGGCCGCCGCCTGGCAGTCGCCGTCCGGGCAGTACTCCCGCGGCCTGCCCCGCCGTACGGGCTGGTCGATGGGCGCCCCGCAGTGCTTGCACGCGGTGGTCACGGAGATCGTCACGACGGGCAGCCTAGCGATTTTCTGAATTTCTGGAAACAGAAAACAGAAAGACTCGATCCGTTGCGTGACATCCGCCCACGGATAACTTGGGAGATGGGTAATTCTCGCAAGTTATCTTCTGGCGGCTCCGCCTGAGGGCCGGGCCGGGGTTCACGCGGCTTCCCGCCTGTTCAGACCGGACAACTGCCAGGCCAGCCGGGTGCGGACGGCGGGGACGCGGCCGGCCAGGGCGAGGACGAGGTTGCGTAGCACGCGGCGGCCGTCGGCGGCGGTGGCCAGCCTGGTGAGCCGCCCGGCGAGGGCGACCACCTGCTCGGCTTGTGGGCGGCGGGTGGCGGCGTAGGAGTCGAGCAGGATGTCCGGTTCGCCGCCGAGCACCCGTGCCAGCGTCTCGCCCAGGTGTACGGCGTCGTCGACGCCCAGGTTCATGCCCTGGCCGCCGGCGGGCGAGTGCACGTGGGCGGCATCGCCGGCCAGCAGGAGGCGGCCCCGCCGGTAGGTGTCGGCGATGCGGTGGTGGACGCGGAAGCGCGAGCTCCAGATCAGCTCCCGCACCCGCGCGGGCTCGGCCTCGGGGCCACGGGTGTCGAGCAGGTGCTGCACGAAGGGGATGCCGGGTTCCTTGGGGGCCTCGTCCACGGTCGCGACGATGCGGTGCAGGCCGCCGGGCAGCGGGGCGACGACGACCAGTCCCGCGGGCGAGAAGTACAGGGTGACCTCGTTCTGCGGCACGCCGCCGGACAGGCGGACGTCGGCCAGGACGAACGACTCGGCGTAGGTGCCACCGGTGAAGCCGATCCCGGCGCTCTGGCGGACCGTGCTGTTCAGGCCGTCGGCGCCGATCAGGTAGGCGGCGCGGATCCGCCGCCCGTCGTCCAGGGTGGCGGTGACGCCGTCGGCGTCCTGCTCGACGCTGCTCACCCGGGCGGGCCTGATCACCTTGCCGCCGAGCTCGTGCAGGCGGGCCAGCAGGTGGGCCTCCGTGTCGGCCTGGGAGATCATCAAGGTGTAGGGGTAGGCGGTGGGCAGGCCGCCGAAGGGCACCGGCACCAGCATCTTGCCGCGGTCGCGGATGGCGAAGACCGGAGTGTGGAGGCCGTGCGCGGCCAGCCGGTCCGCCACGCCGTACGGCTCCAGGACTTCCAGGGTGCGGGGATGCACGACGGCGGCGCGGGAGGTGTTGGCGCCCTCCCCCAGCGCGTCGACGATCATGACCTGTCGGCCGTGCTGGGCCAGGACGATCGCGGCGGTGAGCCCGGCGGGTCCGGCTCCGACGACGAGCACTTCGGCGTTCATTGCGCCTCCTTGGTCAACGGTTGTTGGCATGAACGTAAGCCCGCCGCGAGTGGAATGTCAACGGTCGTTGGCCTACAATTGTTGACATGAGGAGATCCTCCGCCGAGACCAAGGCCGTGATCCTGGCCGCGGCCCGCGAACGCTTCGCCGCCGACGGTTACGACAAGGCCACCATCAGGGCCATCGCCGCCGACGCGCGGATCGACCCGGCCATGGTGATGCGCTACTTCGGCACCAAGGAGAAGCTGTTCGCCGCCGCGGCCGAATTCGACCTGGAACTGCCCGAGCTGGCGGCGGACCAGGCAGGCGCCGGGCTGGTCCGGCACTTCCTGCGTAAGTGGGAGGCCGACGAAGGCCTGCAGGTCCTGCTCCGCACCGGCGTGACGAACGAGGCCGCCGCCGAGCGCATGCGGACGATCTTCGGCGGCCAGGTCATGCCGCTCGTGATCGGCCTGACCGGCGATCCGGAGCGCGCTCCCCTGCGGGCTTCCCTGGTCGCCTCGCAACTACTGGGCCTGGCCCTGTCCCGCTACATCCTGAAATTTCCGCCGATGGTGGCGGCAACGGAGGAAGAGCTCGTCGCCTGGCTGAGTCCCACGGTCCAGCGCTATCTCACCGAGTGACACCGCGGGGTCTTCGCGCTCCTCTCCGCCCGGAGCCGCCGGCCGGTGCCCGGACAAGGCTCGGGACGACTCGGCCCTCGGCCGGTTCTGGGCGGAGGCGCTCGGCTGGGGCGTCTCCAGCGAGGGGCCCGGCGTGACCAACGTCGAACCGGTGGGCTTCGCCTGGCCGCCCGGAGGGCAACGAGTTCTGCGTCCTCGCCCCGGGCTGAGGCGGAAAACCGGTTGAGCCGTCCTTCCGTGTTCCCGTAGTTTGCCTGCGGCCCGTAGCAGTGAGGACAGAGGACGGAACCGCGTGACCCCGCCTGCTCTTCAGACCTGACACCTTCTTCCGCTCACCCGTAGCCGACGCTCCCGTCGGTCTCGCCGGGCTGCCCTCGCGCGCCCGGTCGCACGGCGTATGAGGCCGCGCGTAATCGGCCTCGTGTCAGGTCTAGAGAGATCATGTCTTCACAACCTCATATCGTGCTGCCCTGGGTCGTCCGCCGGACCAGGCTGCCTCTGCTGACGGTGCGTTGCGTGGGCTGCCCGTCGGAGTCGGCCACCACCGGCGAGGGCAGGTTCCGCGTCAACGCCAACGGCAAGCTGCTGGACGTGTGGCTGCTGGTCCGCTGCGTGTCCTGCGATCGGACGAGCAAGCTCACCGTGCACGAGCGGGTGCCGGTGAGATCCCTCGATCCGGCCGAACTCCACGGCTACCGCGTCAACGATCCGGAACTGGTGGCGTCCAGGCTGTTGGATCCGCTGCTCGCCCGGCGCAACCGCTTCACCCTGGACTGGACGGGGGCCTGGCGGCTGGACACCCCGGCGGCACGGGTCGACGGGGCGTGGCCGGTCCAGGTCGAGGTCGTCTTCGAGGACCCGGTGCCGGTGCGCCCCGACCGGCTCATCGCCCAGGGACTCGGCCTCAGCAGGAACGAGGTGCTCCGCCGGATCAAGTGCGACACTCCGCTGCGCCGTACGACGAGCAGCGGATTCGCGTTCGTCGTGATGGCCGGAGACTAGGGAATGCCGCCGTGGCGGGCCACCCGGCCCGCCACGGCTTCAGTCTCCCTTCGCGGCGCGGCCGAGACGGAGGGCCGAGATGAGGAAGAAGACGCCGCCGGGGATGGCGTAGCCGGCCGCGTTGATCAGCGTCGGGCCGGCCGAGGCGGCACCGACGATGAAGGACGCACCGGCGAGTACGGAGATGCCGCCGCTGATGATCATCGGCCAGTGGCCGCTCATCCTGCGGCGAGTGACACCCACGAGCAATTGGACCAGCCCCGCCACGACCGCCCAGGCGCCCCACACGCGCAGCACCGCCGGGATGCCGGACGCGCAGGCGATGGCCACGCCGATGGCGGTGACCAGGCTGACGGCGATGTTCACGTACAGCAGGGCCGATGATCCGGTGCTGCGCGACGCACGGGCGTCGACGATGGCGGCGGCCACGTCGAACAGCGGGTAGAGCACGAGCAGGGTGACCGCGAGCGGACCCAGGTTCGAGGCGGTCGTGAACATCGCGAGGGCCCAGACGACGGCGAACGCGAACCGGACGAAGTACAGCCGCCGCAGTGCGGACGCGGTCCCGGAAATACCCGGCGAAGCGGCGATGGTGCTCATGGTGATCCTTCCAGCGGATGAGCGACGAGGAGAGCGGTTCGACGCGTCCGGCCTCTGCGATCAGGGGGCGACCGGCAAGGGCCGCGCTTGGTAGACCGAACGTTCTATCGCGGCTCAGCATGGCAATCGGCGACGCAGGCTGTCAAGACCGAACGTTCTACCCACTAGGATGGCGGTATGTCCCGCCAATCCGAAGGCCGGCCGTCCGAAGCGCGGTCCCGGCTGCTCAGCACGGCCACCCGGCTCTTCTACGCGGAGGGCATCCACGCCGTCGGCATCGATCGCATCGTCGCCGAAGCGCAGGTGACGCGGGCCACCCTCTACCGGCACTTCCCCGGCAAGGAAGACCTCGTCCTCGCCTATCTGAACGAGGTCGACCGAGCCATACGGGGCCAGGCGGACGAGGCCATGGCCGCCGGACTACCGGCCGCCGGCACCATCCGGGCCCTCAGCGAGTCCATCGTCCAGGGCATCCAGTCCCCCGGCTTCCGGGGATGCGCCTTCCTCAACGCCGCCGCCGAGTATCCCGACCCCGAGTCCCCGGTCCACAGGGCCGTGCTCGCCCACCGCCAATGGTTCCTGGAGACCGTCACGGAACTGCTGGCCAAGATCCAGGAGACCGGCGCCGAGCCCGCCGCCCGCCACTTCGTGATGATGCGCGACGGCGCCATGGCCGCCGGCTGCCTGTTCGACCCCGTGCTGATCAGCGAAACCTTCCTCCGCGGAGTCGAGAGGCTCCTGGAGGTCTACGCCGGCACCGACTACAGCGGACCGGCGGGCGCCTGAAGCCGCGGGCCTGACGCGGTCAGGCCCCTGATCACGGATGCTCCGCACAGCCGTCCCGGCTCGGAAAAGGATTGGACGGGATGATGCTCGGGCTTGTAGCTTGCGGTCGACCGTGACACCGCCCGAGGAGGTGAGACCCATGAACGCTGTATCGACGTGGGTGCTCCCCCTTCCCGTCACGGCCGGCCGATCGACGTAGGTGTCGCCGGGAGCGCCTCGCCAACAAGGCACTCCCGAAAGGCAACACCTATGGACTTTCCGTTCGCCTCCGAGCCGTCGTCGGACGATGTGACCGAGCGCGACCGCGCGCCGTTCATGTTCGATGTGATCATCGCCGGGTGCGGTCCGACCGGTGCGATGCTGGCCGCCGAACTGCGGCTGCACGACGTACGGGTCCTCGTCCTGGAGAAGGAGACCGAGCCCGCGTCGTTCATCCGCATAGTCGGTCTGCATATCCGCAGTCTCGAACTGATGGCGATGCGTGGACTGCTCGAGCGCGTTCTCCCGCATGGAAGACAGCGTCCGGCCGGCGGTTTCTTCGCCGCCATCCCCAAACCCGTGCCCCAGGGCCTGGACTCCGCGTACGCCTATCTGCTGGGCATCCCGCAGCCGGTCATCGTACAACTGCTCGAAGAACACGCGATCGAACTGGGCGCGCAGGTCCGGCGCGGTTGCGCGGTCACCGGTTTCGAGCAGGACGACGAGGGTGTGACCGTCGAGCTGACCGACGGGCGACAGCTGCGTTCGCGCTACCTCGTCGGCTGTGACGGCGCGCGCAGCACGGTGCGGAAACTGCTCGGCGTCGGCTTCCCGGGCGAGCCCTCACGCAACGACACGCTGATGGGCGAGATGCACGTGAGCGCGTCGCGGGAGGAGATCGCCGCCAAGACGGCCGAACTCCGCGAGACCCAGCGGCCATTCTGGCTGCGGCCCTTCGGCGATGGGGTCTACAGCATCGTCGTCCCGGCCGCGGAAGTCGGCGACCGGGCGAAGCCGCCCACCCTGGAGGACTTCCAGCAGCAGTTGCGCGCCGTCGCCGGAACCGATTTCGGGGTGCACTCCCCGCGCTGGATGTCCCGCTTCGGGGATGCCACGCGGCTGGCCGAGCGCTACCGGGTCGGGCGGGTGCTGCTGGCCGGCGACGCGGCACACATCCACCCGCCCATCGGCGGACAGGGCCTCAACCTGGGCGTTCAGGACGCGTTCAACCTCGGCTGGAAACTGGCCGCGCAGATCCGCGGCTGGGCGCCGGACACACTGCTGGACACCTACCAGGCCGAACGTCATCCGGTCGCCGAAGCGGTGCTGGACAACACCCGCGCCCAGATGGAACTGCTGTCCGCCGAACCGGGCGCGCAGGCCGTGCGCAGGCTGCTCACCGAACTGATGGACTTCGACGAGGTGAACCGCCACCTGATCGAGAAGATCACCGCGATCGGCATCCGCTACGACTTCGGCGAAGGCCCCGACCTGCTCGGCCGCCGCCTGCGCGACATCGGCGTGAAACAGGGCCACCTCTACGGGCTGCTGCATCGCGGCCGCGGCCTGCTGCTGGACCGCACCGAACGCTTGACCGCCGGCGGCTGGTCGGACCGGGTCGACCACCTCGCGGATCCCACCGCGGCACTGGATGTTCCCTGCGTCCTGCTACGCCCCGACGGCCACGTCGCCTGGATCGGCGACGACCAGCGGGACCTGGACGACCACCTCTCCCGCTGGTTCGGCAAGCCCACCGGCTGATCGTGCCTGGTGCGGGCCGGCGCGGCCGGCGCCCTCGCGAGCCCGCTCATCGAGCGCGGCTCGCCGTCGGCGATGACCGCCCGGCCCGCCGCGCGAGCTCGTCGAGGTTCACCCCGGCGAGCTCGCGGCGGTGTTTCGGGTCGAGCGCGCGGGTGCCGAGTACGGTCACCGGGTCGCGCCCCCGCTGCTCAGCCCGTGTATTCGACGGCGACGTCCACGACCCAGACGACGCCGAAACGGTCGGTCAGCATGCCGTAGAGCGGAGCCCACTGCGCGGGTTCCAGGGGCTGCGCGATGACGGCCCCGTCGGAGAGCTTCTCCCAGTACGCGGTGATCTCCTCGGTGGTCTCGCCGCGGAGGGAGAGGAAGAACGAGTTCTCGCCCCGGTCCCACGGCTGCCGCGAGGGCACGTCGTAGGCCATCACGTGGAAGCCGTTGCCGGCGACCACCTGGCCCCACATCACCTGGTCCGCCTCGGCCGGGTCCTGCACGTTCCCGGCGTCCTTGTAGGTGACGACGGCGAGATGACCGCCGAAGACGGACTGGTAGAACTCCAGCGCCGCGCGGGCGTCGCCCCGGAAGTTGAGATGAGTGACGGACTTGACGGACATGCCGCTCCTATCGGTTATGGACGCTGTGCAGCGCCTGATGTGGGATAACCGTCGCAGGAGTAGCGGTCAGGATGTGGCCACTACCTACGGCACACTGAATCCATGCCGAAGACCTCAGCGCGACTGCTGGCGTTGCTCTCGCTGCTCCAGACACGCCGAGACTGGCCGGGAGCGCTGCTGGCCGAGCGGCTGGAGGTCAGCCCGCGTACCGTGCGCCGTGACATCGACCGGCTGCGCGAGCTCGGCTATCCCATCACGACCTTCAAGGGACCCGACGGCGGGTACCGGCTGGACGCCGGCACGGAGCTGCCCCCGCTGCTGTTCGACGACGAGCAGGCCGTCGCCCTGGCCATCGCGCTCCAGACCGCCGTCACCAGCGGCGTCGGCATCGAGGAGGCTTCGGCCCGGGCGCTGAACACCGTACGGCAGGTCATGCCCGCACGGCTGCGCCACCGGATCGACGCCCTCCAGGTCACCGCGGTCGGGCGCGCCGCGCCGAGCCCGGCCCCACAGGTCGGCACCGAGGTGATCATGGCCATCAGCGCCGCCGTCCACAGTCGTGAGGTGCTGCGCTTCGACTATGCGCCGGGGCCTGCGCCGCGGCGGGTGGAGCCCCACCACCTCGTGACGTGGGGCGGGCGCTGGTACCTCGTCGCCTGGGACCTCGACCGGGAGGAGTGGCGCACCTTCCGCGCTGACCGGATCACCCCGCGCATCCCGGCCGGGCCCCGCTTCACCCCGCGTGAGCTGCCCGGAGGAACGGTGGCGGCATTCCTGTCCGCCAGGTTCCGGGGCTCCGACGGCTCCGGCGACTGGCCCTGCCGCGGCGAGGTGATCCTCGGCGTGGGCGCGGCCGAGGTGTCCCCCTATGTCCGCGACGGGGTCGTCGAGGAGCTCGGCCCGGACCGCTGCCGGCTGGTCCTGGGCTCGTGGTCGTGGACCGGGCTGGCCGCCGCCGTCGGCAGGTTCGACGCCGACATCGAGGTCGTCGGCCCGGCCGAGCTCAAGGACGCCTTCGCCCACCTGGCCCGCCGCTACGCCAACGCCTCCGCATAGGCCGTACCGGACCGAACAGGACCGGCCGGAGGGCGATCTCGGGCGTGGGGGCTACGGGACGAAGACGATGCGGTCGTCGGTCTCGGCGGTCCACGCCTGCGCGACCTGGGCGAGAGGCACGGCGCGGGCCCGTACGTCGATCGCGCCCGCGGCCACGGCCGAGGCCAGCTCCGGCAGTTCGGCGAGGATGTCCCGGGCGGGGACCGAGCCGATGCCGCTGCCGACGATCTGCAGGCGGGCGGAGCGCAGCGCCACGGAGGGGATCGGCGCGGTCTGGCCGGCGACGGACCCGATCTGGATCCAGGCCAGCGGGGCGGTGCGGTCGGCGCGGGCGGTGAGCATCGGAATCATCGCGCCGGCGGCGGGTTCACCCCATACGTAGTCGATGACCACGTCGACATCGGCCGCGCGGCCGATCTGGTCGTAGGTGATCGTCTCGTCGGCGCCGAGCGCGGTCAGCGCCCTCAGACGGGCGGTGTCGCGGCCGGCGGCGACGACCTGGGCGGCGCCGAAAAGCTTGGCGATCTGGACCGCCATCCGTCCGGCGTTGCCGGTGGCGCCGAGGACGAGGACGCGCTGACCGGCGTGGAACTCGACGCGCCGCCGTAGCGCGATCCAGGACGACATGGCCGGATTCATCGCGGCGGCGATCCGTACGGGGTCGATGCCGTCGGGCAGGATCACGCTGCGACGGGGGTCGATGAGGGTGCGGTCGGCGAAGGTCCCCAGAGCCGTGTCGTCCAGGACCACGTACCGCAGGTTGCCCTCCGTGTCGCGCACCACGCCGTCGACGCCGGGGACGAGCGGGTGCACGCCCTTGCTGGAGTAGTGCGAACCGTTCGCCTTCGCCCTGGTCAGATGGTGCAGGCCGGCGGCGAGGACCTCGACGACCATCTCGTCGCCGTGGCGCTCGGCCGGGTCGGGGTGGTCGCGGTAGACCGGCGGGGCGTCGGCGGTCTGGATGACGGCGGCGTGCATGGTGGTCTCCCTAGAAGTGGTTTGCATTACCAACCATCGCCATAATGGTTGGTAATACGAACCATGTCAACGGGGCGGCGTGATCCAGGTGGAGCCAGTCGCCGTACGCGCGGGCCGGCTCCGGCTGGTTGGGATCGCCAACCATGCCGGAGCTACCATGACGGCATGACCGCCGCCGACGATGCCCTGGACGCCCTCGTCCGGACCACCTTCGAGGTGGCAGGCGTGCTGACCCGCGTCGGCGGCGAGAACGACCTGTCGCTCACCCAGCTGCGGGTGCTCGGCATCCTCCGCGATCGCCGCGCCCGCGTCACCGAACTGGCCGCCTATCTCGGCCTGGACAAGTCCACGATGTCCGGCCTCATCGACCGAGCCCAGCGCAGGGGGCTGCTGATGCGCGGCAAGAATCCCGATGACGGCCGGGTCGTCGATGTCTACATGACCCCGGCCGGGCTCGAACTGGTCGAGCGAGTGCACGACGAAGTCCGGCGCGCCCTGGCACCCAGGACCGGACGTCTTGACCCGGACCAGCTCGATCAGCTCGTCAACCTGCTCGAAATCGTCTCGACCCGCCCGTAGCGAACCCACCGCCCCGGTCGGGCGGCGCCCGGGCCCGGCAGTGGGTCGACATCGCCGGCGTGCGTCGACTGGCCGCAGTGCGCACTTTGGGGTTCCCTGAAGGAACTCGACGTGTTACGGTCATGGAGTCTCTTCAAGGAACCAATCAGCACCGGCGTTGAGAACGCGGTCGCGGCGGTGCGCGAGGGCCGCCGGCCATGCCGTATCACCCACCGACAACCCCGCAGGGAGAAGAAGATGCTCAACCCCGACGTACGCCGCGCCTTCGACGGCACCTCGCTGGCCCACCTCGCCACCGTCCTGCCGGACGGCTCGCCCCACAGCGTCCCCCTCTGGGCCGGCACCCACGGCGAGCACATCGTCTTCCTGACCGGCCCGCACTCGCGCAAGGCCCGCAACCTGCGCCGAGACCCCCGGGTGGCGCTCTCCCTGACGGCCGCCGACAACCCGTTCGAGCCCGTCATCGTCCGCGGCCGGGTCGTCCGATGGCTCGAGGGCGACGCGGCCTGGGAGATCATCGACCAGATCTCGGCGAAGTACATCGGCCGGCCCTACTCCCGGACGGAAGAGCGCGTCGTCGCCGTCGTCGAACCCGAACGGCAGACCGTCGGCGTCAGCTGAACGATCGATCGCGACCGACGACCAGGGTCGTATCCAGCAACAATTCGGCGAGTTCGCCCGGCACGGTGACCATGCAGTCATGGCCGCTTCGCAACTCCCACACCCGCGACGGAGTGCCGTTGGGCTGAACGGGGGGCACGGGACGGCGGGTGACGCCCTTCGGTGCGCCGCCGACGCAGTGGATGTGCGTCCGGGGAATCGCGTCCATGGCCGGATTGCGCAGCCGGACGGGCTGCTGGAAGCAGCGGACCGACTCGTCGCCGAGCATCGTGCGCAGCCACGCCGTGTCCGCCGGATCGGTCACCCCGAACAGGCCTATGGGCGCCGGCCCCTCCGGCATGGGCGGGATGCGCCAGGGCGCTTCGGAGGCGGCGGCCGCGTCGATCAGGTGCTGGGTCAGGGGCATGACGTCGAGCACGGTCTCGCCGTCGGCCGGGACCATCGCGTCGAGGTAGACCAGCCCCGCGATCCGGTCCGGGACCTGGTCGGCCACGGCGGATATGACCATCCCGGCGTAGCTGTGCCCGACCAGTATCACGTCGGTGAGTTCTTCCCCGACGAGGACGGCGACGATGTCGGCGACATGGGTGTCGAGGCCGACGCCGGGACCGAGCAGGTGCTCCTTCTCGCCGTGGCCGGTGAGCGAGGGGGCGAACACCCGATGCCCGGCCCGCGTCAGCAAGGGGACGACCCGATCCCAGACGCGCCCGCTGTGCCAGGCGCCGTGGACGAGAACGAAGGTTTTCGTGTGTGGCGTACTCATGGAAAAGGACGCTAATGAGCCGTCAGGTACCTCTTGGTAACCTTCGGCTCATGCGCGACTCAGCAGGAAGCGTCTTCCTCGCCGACTGCCCCGCTCGGCTGGCCATCGAGATCATCACCGACAAGTGGGCGGTCGTCGTCCTGTTCGCGCTGAGTCGCAGGCCGTGCCGGCACGGCGAACTTGTCGATCTCGTCGGCGGCATCTCGCGCAAGGTGCTCACCCACACGCTGCGCAGGCTGCAGGGTTACGGCCTGGTCGAGCGCCACTCCTACGCCGAAGCGCCCCCGAGGGTCGAGTACAGCCTCACCGACCTCGGCCTGACCCTCGTCGAGCCCATCGCGGTCCTGACGGACTGGGCGAGGACGTACGGCGACGCCGTGGTCAGCTTCCAGGAGGCGGCGGAAGAGCAGTCCGCGTCCGGCGGCTGACCTGCGGACCTTCCTTCGGCTCCACCTCAGGCTCCCCACCGGCCTCTCGTGAGACGACCGGCGACGACCGGCCTGGAGACGCGGCGGCCGGGCCGCCGCTCAGTGCCGCACGCCGACTGACGCAGCCGTACGAGAACGGAACCGTGGTGGCGTGCCCACGCTGCCCCATGTCACACTCACTGTTATAGAACTCACTGAGGAGTTATAGAACGATAGGAGCGTGGCATGCGAGACGTGTCGCTGTGGCGGGAGCCGGTCCCGCCGGACGGGACGATGGGCGAGCCCGGGGCGCGGGGCCGGTTCGGCGAGTACGGCGGACGGTACGCGCCGGAGTCCCTGGTGGAGGCGTGCCGCGAGGTGGCCGAGGCGTTCCGGGAGGCCTGGGCGGATCCGGGGTTCCGCGGCGCCCTGGCGCGGCTCCTCGCCGTGCACGCCGGGCGGCCGACCCCGCTCACCCCGGCCGGCCGGCTGTCGGAGGCGCTGGGGGTGCGGCTGTACCTCAAGCGCGAGGATCTCACCCACACCGGATCCCACAAGATCAACAACGTGCTGGGCCAAGCCCTGCTGGCCGCCCGGATGGGACGGCGCAGGCTGATCGCCGAGACGGGAGCGGGCCAGCACGGGGTGGCCACCGCGACCGCCGCCGCGCTGCTCGGGCTGGAGGCCACGGTGTTCATGGGTGAGCGCGACATCGAGCGGCAGGCGCTGAACGTCTTCCGGATGCGCATGCTGGGCGCCGAGGTGGTCCCGGTCACCACGGGCAGCCGCACCCTCAAGGACGCGACCAGCGAGGCCATGCGGCACTGGGTGGGCGCGACCGGGGACTCCCACTACTGCATCGGCTCGGTCGTCGGGCCGGATCCGTACCCCTGGATGGTCAGGGAGCTGCAGCGGGTCATCGGCGACGAGGCCCGCGGGCAGTGCGCCGCCGAGCTGCGGACCGGCGTCCCCGACTACGTGGTCGCGTGCGTCGGTGGAGGCTCCAATGCGGCCGGCACGTTCGCCGGGTTCGCCGACACTCCGGCGCGCCTGGTCGGTGTCGAGGCGGAGGGCGGCGCCGGGGCGGCCCGCGGCCGGCTCGGCGTCCTGCACGGCTGCCGCTCGCTGTTCCTGCAGGACGACGACGGGCAGATCACCCAGCCGCACTCCATCGCCGCCGGGCTCGACTACCCGGGAGTCGGCCCGGAGCACGCCCACCTGCGCGACCTGGGCCGGGCCCGCTACGTCACCGTGACCGACGACGAGGCGGTCGGCGCGGCGGTACGGCTGGCGCGCACCGAGGGCATCGTCCCGGCGCTCGAATCGGCGCACGCCCTCGCCTGGGTGATCCGCGCGGCCGGCGACGGCGATCTGCCCGCGGGATCGACGGTGCTGATGACGTTGTCCGGCCGCGGTGACAAGGACGTCTCCACTTTGAAGGAGCTGCTGTGACGAACCACAGGACGAACCCCACCCTGACCGCGGGCGCGGTCGAACGCCATCTGCGGGCCCGCCGGGACACCGGCCGCGGCCTGCTCATGCCGTACGTCACCGGGGGGATCACGCCCGGCTGGACGGAGTACCTGCGGGCGTTCGCCGACGCCGGGGCGGACGCGATCGAGGTCGGCCTGCCCTTCTCCGATCCGACGCTGGACGGCGTCACCATCCAGCGGGCGAGCGACACGGCACTGGCCCGGGGGGCGAGCACCCGCCGGATCCTCGCCGACCTGTCCGGCCTGCCGGACCCGGGCGTGCCGCTGGTCGCCAGCACCTACTACAACCTGGTGCTGCACGACGGCCCCGAGGCGTTCTGCGACGCGTTGCGGCGGGCCGGCGTCGGCGGCCTGATCGTGCCCGACCTGCCGGTGCACGAGGCGGACGAGCTGGCGGACGTGGCCGCCTCCGCCGGGATCGAACTTGTCCTGCTGGCGTCGCCGGCGACGCCGCAGCCACGGCTGGCGGAGATCTCGCGCCGAAGCCGCGGATTCGTCTACGCGGTGTCGCTGATGGGCACCACCGGTGAGCGGGCCACCCTCGCCGCCTCGGCGGCGGAGCTCACCGGGCGGATCAGGCGCGTCACCGACCGGCCGGTCTTGCTAGGATTTGGCATTTCCACCCCGGACCAGGCCCGTGAAGCCCGCCGGCACGCCGACGGCGTGGTGGTCGGCGCCGCGGTCATGCGGCGGGTGCTCGACGGGGCCGGGCCGGACGACCTGCGGGACTTCCTCGCGCCCCTGCGGCAGGCCCTCGACCAGGAGTGTGACCGACCACGATGACCTCCGACGGGACCCCCGACGCCGGGCACGAGGCGAGATACCGCGTCATCGCCGCCGACCTCGCCGCGAAGATCCGGTCGGGACACTACGCCCCCGGTGAGGCCCTGCCGCCGCAACGGGAGCTGAGCGCCTCCTACGGGGTGACCCTCATGACGCTGCGCCAGGCGTTGCGGGAGCTCAGCGACGAGCGGCTGATCGTGCAGCGGCCCGGCAAGGGCACGTTCGTCGCCCCGCCGCATCTGGCGTACCAGCTCGACTCGCTCCGCAGCCTGGCCGACGACCTGCGTAAGCAGGGCCACGACGTGCGGACCGTGGTGACCGGGCGGGCCGTGCGCCGGACCCCCGCCCGGATCGCCGCCGAGCTGCGGCTGCGGCCCGGCGACACCGCCCTCCGGCTGGAGCGGGTCCGCGAGTTCGCGGGGCGTCCCGCGGTGCACCAGGTGTCCTGGGTCCGCCGGCCGGTCGCCGACCGGATCCGCGACCGCGACTTCACCGCCGTCTCCCTCTACACGGCCCTCGCCGACGCGGGGGTCGCGGTCGCCCGGGCGTCCGAGGTGGTCCGGCCGGGACTGCTCGACCCCGCCGCCGCCCGCCACCTCCAGGAGCCGCAGGGCAGCCCGGCGCTCGTCAGCACCCGGATCACCTACACGCTCGACGCCACGCCCGTGGTGTCCGACCACGCCACCATCCTCGGCAGCATGATGGAGATCCGTACCGAACGCGCCGCCACCGGCCTCTCGCTCACCTGGGGCGCCATCAGCTGAGCACCTGTGCGCGGTCTGGCCATCAGCGCCGTCGCGGCGTGTAGGGAGCCAGAGCAGCGATGTCCACATCCGCGTCGGGCCAGCGAGAACGCAGCGTCTCGGCCAGGCGCCGGCACAAGCCCGTCAGCTGCGGCAGGGCACGGTGCGCCCGAGCGGTGTCGGCGGCGGCTTCCAAGGTCGTCACGAGTTGGGCGCGGCTGTCCTCCCCCGCCGGCCGCCCGTCCAGTGCCGGCAGACGCGAGAGACGGGTCAGCGCGAATGCCACGCATGCCGCCGCCAGGGCGACACCGTAGAGCCGATCGTCCTCAGCCTGCGGCACCCCGGTCGCCAGAGCCCGCCGATAGGTCTCGGCGACTTGCGGCAGTGGCGCCGAGCCACCGGGCTGTGCGGGCATGCTCACCCACATCCAGGCCGGACCCGGCACATGCAGGCAGACGGCATCGTGCAGCGCATGGGTGAATCCGGCGAACTCGAAGTCGATCAGGCGTGCATCGGTCGGCCCATCCGCGCGGACCAGAACGTTGTTGGTTTCCGGATCGCCGTTGCTCAGCGCCAGAAAGGGCCCCGGATCGGCCAGCTCCGAAAGGGCAAGGGCAAACTCGCGTTCCACCGCCCCGCTGATCGTTACTCCCAGGGCCTCGGCCTGCGACAAACCCTCTTCGCGCAGCCCGGCCACACGCCCAAGCCGGTCGGCCTCCGGATCGACCTGCCCCAGGTTCGCTCGCCGCCGGTAGTACAGCCCCGCCTGTCCGGCGGTCAACGCGCCGAGTTCGCCACGGGCACGAGCGAAGGCCTCCAGGCGTACGGCATGCGCGGCGATGCCATCGCTGCGCAACAGTCCGTCCAGTGCGACCCGTGGCGCGAGATCCTGCAGAATGACGCGTCCCGCAGAGATGTCCGCCGCCAGCACGCGTGGTGCCAGATCGACGCGGAGGTCCTCCGTCAGAAACCGCAGTGCGGCTACTTCCGTGCATAACCGCCACGCCTCGGCGTGCCTGCCATCGGCATGAGGTCCCATCCACTTGACGATCACTGTCTCACCGCGGTCGGTCCGAGCACGGGCCACCCGCCAGGGCTCCAACCTCGTCCACTCCACCAGCTTGATCACTGGCATCAGCCTAGTGCGGCGGGCTTGCCGGCCTCGGCGGTCGGCGTTTCCGATGGCACGACGTTCACGGAGGCTCGGGAGCACCGAGCAGGCCGCGGTTGTGACCCTCCGCGACCGCGGCCGCACGGTCGTTGACGTCGAGCTTCGCATAGATGTTGAGCAGGTGCGTCTTGACTGTGGCCTCGGTGATGAACAGCCGGGCGGCCGCCTCCCGGTTGGTGTGGCCGGTCGCGACCAGGCTCAGCACTTCCACTCACGCCGGCTCAACAGGCCGGTCGACGGCGCCGGAGCGCGCAACCGGCTCATCAGGCGGGCGGCGACCGACGGAGAGAGCGCGACCTCCCCGCGGGCGGCCGAGCGCACGGCGCGCAGCAGCTCGGCGAACATGCTGCTCAGCCCGTCCCGTACCACCGGGTGGTCGTCGGCCACGAGCAGCTTGATCGGGCCACTCACGAACGCACCTCCGGCGCCTTGGCAGGCGGGCAGGCCGAGATCCCGGTCCCGTCCCCCACCTCCGATTCGATCTGCAACGTGCCCGACAACGCCTCGATCCGCTGCCGCATCGCCACCAACCCGAAGCCCCCGTTGCGCTCGATCCGGGAGGCCGGGTCGAAGCCACGGCCGTCATCGCGTACGTTGAGCGCCACCTGCCGGTCCATGCAACTCGTTCACCGAGCGCCGCGCCTCGGTCAGGCTCTCCCGGGCCAGCGCGGTCGCCGCGGCGTGGTGCCGCCGCCACGCGGCCGGGTCGTCGGCCGCGTGCTCGGCCGCCTGCAACTGGGTGACGATGCCGGTCAGGCCCTGGGCCGGTGTGTCGTGGATCTCCCGAGCCATCCGGGCCCGCTCGTCGAGGACGCCGGCCGCGCGGGCCTCTTCGTTCCTGACGGGATTCAGCGTCGCGACGGAGGCACCCCATGCGGATCGCCCGATCTCACGAGCGGGCGGTGGAATCGGTCGCTCGCCCACGGGTGGAGCGGCTCCACCGATCGGTGGATTCAGGGGTGTGGAGGCAGGGCGGGGCTACTCGGTGATACCGTATAGTGGTACTCGGTAGCACGTAGTACCGAAAGGGCTGAGGAGCACCTGCGATGGACGACCTGACGGAGATGTTGAAGGGCACCCTCGAAGGGTGCGTGCTCCAGATCATCGGCAGCGAGGAAACCTACGGGTACGCCATCACCCGTCAGCTGAACGAACTCGGCTTCACCGACGTCATCGAGGGGACGGTGTACACCATCCTGCTGCGGCTGGAGCGGAACGGGCTCGTCCAGGTGACGAAACGACCGTCCGGGGTCGGTCCGCCGCGCAAGTTCTACGCCCTCAACGACGCCGGACGCGAGGAACTCACGAAGTTCTGGGCGAAATGGCAGTACCTCTCATCACGCATCGACAGGCTCAAGAAGGGCGGGACATGAACTTCTGGGAGAAGGTCACAGGCAGCGATCTCACCAGGGAATGGAAGGCGTTCGAAGCCCGGGCCGAGGCCCTGCCGGACGACTACCGGGCGGCGTGGGGACAGATCATCGCCCACCTCCTCCCCTACGGGGACTTCACCGGCCGCAACCTGATGCCGATCCTCGACGCCGCCCTGGGGCTGCTCGAAGTAGCGGCGGCGGACGGGCAGAGCGCCCATGACGTGCTCGGCGAGGACATCCGTGGCTTCTGCACCGCGCTTGCCGGTGGAGAAGGGGCGCGAACCTATCGCGACCGGTGGCGCGAGCAGTTGAACAGGAACGTCGCGAGGAAACTGAGCCGGCTGGGAGGCTGACGTGAGCATCCACGACATCGTCGAGGGCAAGAAACAGTGGCGGGCGCACGTGGCGCGGGTCAAGGCTCTCCCGCCGGACTACCAGATCGTCTACAAGGAGATGCAGAAGTACCTGTTCAAGGTCGGACCGATCGACCTGCCTGACGGGCCCCTGCTCCCCGGGATCGTCGACTTCTTCGAGGAGGGTGTCGCCGCAGGCAAGGGAGTCGTGGAACTCATCGGCACCGACGTCGCCGCGTTCTGCGACGACCTGGTCAAGGACTCCCCTACCTACGCCGACGTCTACCAGGAATCGATCAGCGCGAAACCCGGCGCGGACGAGAAGTGACGCCGGCGACCCGGCGGCCCAGTACGGCCAGCAGGCCCGCCATGACCACGCCGACGGCCGCGAGGCCGGCCCGGTCGGCCGCCGTGTCGGTGTTGGAGACCAGGCCGAAGGCGGTGTGGGCGACCAGGGCGCCGGAGGCCAGGGCGAGACCGTGCCGGTCGGTCCACCGGTCACCGGCCGTCCACCGGCGCAGTGACCACGCGGCGGCCACCGCCACGACGGCGGCGGCCGACATGGGCACGACCACCCACCCGCCGTGCGTGAAGGCGGGCCGGGTCGCGCCGCCGAAGGGGAACAGCAGAGCCAGGAATCCGAAGACGGCCACCGCGCCGGCCATTCCCGCCACCGCGGGGGCGGGCGGCCTGATCGCGGGCGCGCCGGGCCGGGACCTCAGCCGCAGCCCGGCCGCCACCAGCAGGGCCACGGCGACGGCACAGCCCACCAGGATCGCCGGCGGCGCCTGGTATCCGGGGTCGATGGAGGTCACGACCGTCACCCGCAGCAGCAGCGCGCCGAGGACGAAGACCGCCCCGGACACCCACGTGCCGAGTCCGCCCAGGTAGGGCCGGTCGCGCAGGGACGGGACGATCAGGTCGGTCAGGAGGATCGGGATCGCGGCGCTGAAGACCGCGTGGTAGGGGATCTGCAGTTCGGCGTAGGCGCTGTTCAGGCCCAGGATTCGCGGCGCCCACCCGGCGGCGCCGTACATCGTGGGGCTGCTCAGCGCCTGCAGCGCGAGGCCCTCCTCGACGATGCCGTACGCGGCGCCGAGCAGCAGCACCCCGGTCCAGCCCGTCCCGGCCCGGCGTACGAGTTCGCGCACCAGGACGACGCCCGCGCCGTAGATCGGGATCCACAGCAGCAGGAGCCAGGCCATGCGCAGCGGCGGGTTGCCGAGGGTGAACTCGGCCACGAGCGGTGTGATCACCGCGAGGAGCAGTGCGGCCAGGCGGCCGCGCGTCTTGTTCGCCGTCATGCGGCCAGCGTGTGCGGCGCGCACCGCCCGCGTCTGCCGCCCCGGGTCCCGTCCGTGGCAACCCAGGTGACAACCCGGCGTCGACTTCGGTTGCTGCCGCCGCCCGGCCCGCCGTCACTACGCTGGGCGTCCGTGACGGCAGACGTACGGCCCGGCCCCGCGCGGACCCGGCGGGACCGGGCGATCCGGGCGGGGAGCGTCGCCTGCGCGCTGGCCGCGGCGGCGGTCGTCGTGCGAGGCGACCTCGGCGCGGCTTCCGGATGGCACCTGATCGCCGACACGGCCGGCGGTGCGGTGGCGTGCGGGGCGCTGTGGCTGTCGCGCCGGTGGCCGGCGACCACGGCGCTGGTCGCCGTGGCGCTGGCGGTGCCCGCGGCCTCGGCGTCGGTCGCGGCGGGCATCGCCACGCTGATGACCGCCCTGTACCGGCGTTCGGCCGTCGCGATCGGGATGGGCGCCGCGTGGGTGGCGGCGACGCTGGCCCGGTTCTGGCTGCGGCCGCCGGGGCTGGCGCCGTACCCGGTGTGGGCGCTGGTCGCGGTGCTGTCCGGGGTGGCGTTGACCGGGTGGGGGATGCTGGCGCGGGCCCGCCGTCAGCTGGTGCTGTCACTGGAGGAGCGGCTCCGCGGGGCCGGGGAGGAGCAGCGGCGGCGCGTCGAGCAGGCCCGCCACGCCGAGCGCCTGGCCATCGCCCGCGAGATGCACGACGTGCTGGCGCACCGGCTGTCGCTGCTGGCGCTGCACGCCGGGGCGCTGGAGTTCAACGCGCGGGCCGACCCCGCAGAGGTGGTCGAGGCGGCCGCGGTGATGCGCTCCAGCGCGCATCAGGCGCTGCAGGAGCTGCGCCAGGTCATCTCGGTCCTGCGCGAGGCGCCCGTCCTGGCCGTCCTCGACCTGCCGGCCCTGGTGGAGGAGGTACGGCGGGCGGGCGTGCGGGTCGAGATGCACGACGGCGGCCTGCGCCTGCCCGACCTGCCGGGCGCGACGGCGCGGGCCGCCTACCGGATCGTCCAGGAGGGCCTCACCAACGCCCGCAGACACGCCCCGGGCCGGCCGGTGACCGTACGCCTCGACGGAGGTCCCGGCCGGGGGCTGACCATCGAGGTGCGCAACCCCGTCGCGACGTCCGTCCCCGGTTCCGTTCTCGTGCCCGGTTCCCCCGAGGGTGAGGGCGCCGGTCTGGCCGGGATGCGGGAGCGGGCCGAGCTGGCGGGCGGCCGGGTGGAGCGGGCCGGTGTGGTGGAAGACGAGTTCCGGCTGGCGGTCTGGCTACCATGGCCGGTGTGAGCGCCATCCGCGTGCTGGTCGTGGACGACGACCCGCTCGTCAGGGCGGGCCTGACGCTCATGCTCAGGGGCGCCGACGAACTCGTCGTGGTGGGCGGTGTGGCCGACGGCGCCGACGTCCCGGCCGCGGTCGACGCGCACGCGCCCGATGTGGTGCTCATGGACATCCGGATGCCGGGCCTGGACGGGATCGACGCCACCCGCCTGCTGCGGCGGCGGCCCAGCCCTCCCCACGTCATCATCCTGACCACCTTCGACGCCGACGAGCACGTCTTCGGCGCGCTGCGCGCCGGGGCCGGCGGGTTCCTGCTCAAGGACACCCCGCCGGAGGGCATCGTGGACGCGGTCCTGCGGGTCGTGGCGGGCGAGCCGATCCTGTCCCCCGACGTGACCCGGCGCCTGATCGCCCACCTGGCGCCGGAGGCGGAGGACCGCCGCCGCGACGACGCGCGCAGGCTCCTGTCCAGGCTCAGCGGCCGGGAGCGCGAGGTCGCCGCCGCGGTCGGCCGGGGCATGTCCAACGCGGACATCGCGGCCGAGCTCCACATGAGCGTCGGCACGGTCAAGAGCTACGTCTCCCGCATCCTCGCCAAGACCACCCTGGACAACCGTGTCCAGCTCGCCCTCGTCGCCCACGACAACCCGCTCTGATCAACGGCGTTCCGGGCGCTGGGCGGACCGATATCATGGGCGCTTCGTAGTGGGGTCCTTCGAGGATGGGGAGGCTCGCAAAGTGGCGAGGCGAGCGCGACCATCGGCTTCCGACGTCCCCGCGGTGAACGGCGCCGCTCCTGAGCTGAACCCCGAAGAGGAGCGGCTGCTCGGCATCGTGTGGCGGGCCGACGGTCCCGTGGGCGCCCGGCTCGCGGGCCGCCAGCTGCGCGAGAGCGGGCTGGAGATCAGCGAGGCGACCGTCTCACGGATCTTCAAGCGCCTGGACGACTTCGGCCTCACCATGCCGTCGGGGCGCAAGGGCCGCACGCTGACCGAGCACGGGCGGCGCTGCGCCGAGGCGATGTCCGCGCGGCAGCGCCACGAGGAGGAGTTCACCCGGGCCTTCGACATCCGCACGGTGGAGCAGCTTCTCGACCTGCTGCACGCCAGGCGGGGCGTCGAGCGGGAGATCGCCGGCCGGGCGGCGGCCAAGGCGACCGACGACGACGTCGCGGGGCTCGAGGAGATCCTGCGCCGTCACGAGATGAGCCTGGACGACGACGAACACGCCCGCCAGGTCGGCATGAACTTCCACCGGACGATCGCCCGCATCGCGGGCAGCGACCTGCTGGGGGCGCTGGCGGGCGCGGTGCTCAACGAGTCGCTCCTCCCGCTGGAGAAGGTGCTCGACGTGATCACCGGAGGTCACGGCACCGTGAGCCAGTCGGTGCCCGAGCACGTGGAGATCGTCGCCGCGATCCGCCGCCGGGATCCGGCGGCCGCGGAGGAGGCGATGGCCCGTCACCTCACCCGGCTGATCGACGAGGTCACCGACTTCTCCCGCAGCGACCAGGTCCGGATCTTCGACCGGTTGCTGATGTTCACCCGTCAGTCGTGACGGTGGCGGCCGCCCGCGGGCGCCGCCTGATGTGGTCGACGACCTCCTCGATGGGCAGCACGTCGGCGTAGCGGGCGTTGATGTCGAAGAGGGCGGCCTCGTGCGCCGAGGCGGAGCGGTCCCCCACGGCCTCGGCCGGGACGATGGCGCGGAAGCCGTGGTCGAGGGCGCTCTCGCAGGTGGAGCGGATGCATCCGCTGGTGCTGCAGCCGACGACGACGACCGTGTCGATTCGCTGGGCGACGAGGATGCTCGGCAGGTTGGTGTTGAAGAACGCGCTGGCCCGCGGCTTCTCGATGAGCGCCTCGTGCGGGCGGCGGTCCAGCTCGGGCACCAGCCGGACGCGCTCGGACCCCCGGATCATGCGCTCCAGGTGCGGGGTCTTGAGCCGGCTCGCGAGGGGAAGGTCGGAGTAGGTCTCGTCGTAGGCCATGGTGGTGAACACCACCGGAACGTCGTCACGCTCGCGCACGACCTCCAGAAGCCGCCGGATGCTGTCCAGCACCCCGCCGAGGTCGGTGCCGATCATCTCGTCCTGGCTCGTCCAGGCTCCGGCCATGTCGATGACCAGGAGGGCCACGCGCTCCCCCCATCCGACGCGTCCGGCGAACCCCGCCGCGAGGTACTGGTCGAGCAGGTCCCGGTTGCCGAGGCCATGGGTCTGCGCAGCGGTCATGTCGGCGTCACCTTTCACCACGGAGATTTACGATCGTCATAATACAAGCATCTTCCTCAAATTTGATAGAGCTAGACATTCGAGAGGTTGCTGAGATAGACATCGATCTGTATTGATGGATCACTGTCGGGAGATGTCTGGTGCGTGATGACTTCGACCTCGTTGTGAGTGGCGCTCTCGTCGTGGGCGAACACGACATCGAGGCGGCCGACCTCGGCGTCAGCGGCGAGAGGATCGCGGCGCTCGCCGCGCCCGGCACCCTGCGAGGGACGCGGATCATCGAGGCCTCTCCGGGCGCGGTCCTGGTGCCCGGGGGGATCGACACCCACACCCACATCGCCTGGCCGATCGCCGAAGGCGTCCGCAGCCTCGACGACTTCGGCTCGGCGACCCGGGCGGCGGCCGTCAGCGGCACCACCACGGTGATCGACTTCGTGCCGGCGTCCGGCGGGTCGCTCGTGGCCGCGGCCCGCGAGCGCATGGCCGAGGCGGCGCCGTCGGTGATCGACTACACCTTCCACCCGGTGATCGCCCGCATCACTCCGGAGCGGCTGCGCGAGATCCCCGCCCTGGTGGCCGAGGGCCTGGCCTCCTTCAAGATCTACACGACGTACGACGACCGGCTCGACGACGGGGAGATCAGGGCGGTGATGACCGCCGTGGCGGAGGCGGGCGGGCTCGCCGGTTTCCACGCGGAGAACCACGCCATCCTCGAACACGCCAGGTCCGCGGTGCTGGCCGACTCCGCCGCGGCCATCGACCGCTTCCCCCGCAGCCGGCCCGGCAGCGCGGAGAGCGCCGCGATCGGCCTGGTGACGCACTTCGCCCGGGAACTCGGCGCGCCGGTGTACGTCTACCACGTCTCCGGCGGCGAGGCGTTGTCCGCCATCGAGGCGGCCGGTGAGACGGGCGTCCTGGTGCAGGCGGAGACCTGCACCCACTACCTGGTGCTGGACGACTCCGTGTACCGGCGTCCCGACGGGTGGAAGTATGTGATCACGCCGCCCGTCAGGGACGCCGCCGCACAGGACCGCCTCTGGGACGCGCTGCGCAGCGGAGTCCTGGGCAGCGTGGCCTCCGACCACTGCGCTTACGGCCTGGAGCACAAGTTGCCGGGTGCCGCCGACTTCACCGCGCTCCCGCCGGGAGCCCCCGGCCTGGACGCGCGGGTCCCCCTGCTGTGGGACCACGCGGTCACCCGTGGCCGGCTCGGCCTGCGGGGGTTCGTCGAGGTGTCGGCCACCGGCCCGGCCCGGACGTTCGGCATGTATCCCCGCAAGGGGGTGATCCGGGTGGGCGCGGACGCCGACCTGGTGTTGTGGAACCCCGGACGGGAGTGGACCTGGCCGGCCTTCGAGGCGGGCTGGGGCAGCGACTACGAGCCGTACGAGGGCATGACCGGTGCGGGCCTGCCGGAGCTCACGATCTCCCGAGGCCGGGTGGTGGCCCGCGACGGCCGGTTCACGGGCTCGGACGGCGCCGGCCGCTTCGTTCCGCAGCGGATCGACGTCCGGCAGTGGCCCCGGATCGCTCCGGCGCCCCGGGAAAGGGCGTAGGCGAGGGCGCGGAGACAGGCGGCGAGCGGAGTGCGGTACGGCTCGCCGCCCATCGACGCGGTCGTGATCCGACGACGTTGCCGGAGAATCCTCCGGCGTGCCGGCAGGGCGGTCAGCGGAACGGGCGGAGGGAGGACGGCGCGACCTCTTCGAGGGTGCGGCCGAGCCGGTCGTGGTCCGGCACCCGGGCCCAGGAGCGCTCACCGGCCCGCTGCAGGCGCTCGGTCATCCCCTCCTCGTCCACGGTGAGCAGGGCGCCGTCCCGCATCACCCACGCGCCGTCGATCATCACCGACGCCAGATCCTCGCGCGTGGCGTAGTAGACGAGGTTCCTGATGGGATCGCGGACCGGTGACATGACGGGGGTGCCGAGCCGCCACAGCAGCAGGTCGGCCTTGGCTCCCGGCGCGATCCGGCCCAGGTCGTCGCGGCCCAGCAGCCGGGCCGCGTCGACCGTCGCGGCGTCGAGCAGATGGGTGGCGAGCCAGGAGTCGGCGCGCCGGTCGGCCACCTTGCCCAGGATCGCCGACCAGCGGATCGACTCGATCATGGACTGCGGCGTGGTGTCCGTTCCGAGCGTGATGTTGACGCCGGCTCTCCGGTAGGCGGGGAGGGATTCGACCATGATGCCGCGCCGGGCGAACGTCCAGGCGTTGTAGGAGATCGAGGCGCCGGAGTCCGCGATGCGCCGCAGGTCGTCCCCGGGCAGGTTCACCCACGAGGTGCCGGTGGTGAAGATCGCGTGACCCAGCACGACCCGGGGGCCGAGGAACCCGGCCGACTCCAGATACTCGATCGGCGTCATGCCGTGCGCCGCCATGAGGTCCATCACCTCGAACATCGCCTGGGCGGCGTGGATCGTCAGCGGCACCTCCAGTTCGTCCGACAGTCGCCGCGACTCCTTCAGCAGGTCCGGCGTGCAGGTGTTGGCCTGCCACGGGGACAGGAAGCCCCGCACGCGCCCGGAGCCGCGGCCGCGCAGGTCCTCGATCAGCCCCACAGCCCGTTCCAGGCCGGCGAACCCGCCGTCCTCGTCCCACTCGTACGCGACGCGGTTCCCGTCGGGGGTGAACCAGCGGCCCGACCTGTACCCGTCCGCGATGTAGGCGCGCAGACCGGCCCGTTCGCAGGCCTCGGCCACCCGCCGGCCCCGCAGCCCCTGGTGCATCACCGTCGTGGTGCCCGTACGGATGAGCTCGGACATCGAGACCTCGATGCAGGTGTCGACGCCCTCCTCGTCGATGGAGTTCTCCTGCATCGGCAGGGTCTCGACCAGGCCGGTGGAGAAGAACTGCCGTTTCCCGACGTCCTCCTGGAAGGACTTGTCCAGCGGGGCGGTCTCCAGGTGGGCGTGCGTGTTGATGAACCCCGGCGTGACCAGCGTGTCTCCGGCGTCCACCCGTTCGTCGGCCGGTCCCCGGTAGTCGCGGCCGGTGAAGACGACGCGGTCGCCGTCCACGACGACGGTGCCGTTCTCCAGCAGCCGGTGCTCCCCCTCCTGGAAGGCCACCACGTAGCGGGCGTCTAGGCGCAGGATCGGCATCCGCCTCTCCCCTTTCTTCTTCGTGCTTCTCGGGTCAGAGCGTGAGCTCGATCAGACGTTTGACGACGTCGGCGCCACGGTCCGTCGCGGCGCGCTCGGCCTCCTCGATCAGCCGGTCCACGTGGGCGAGCATCGTCTGCTCCGCCTCGTCGGGGTCGCGCGCGCGGATGGCCGCCAGGACGTCGACGTGCTCGGGCGCGGACTGGGCGAGCGTCCCGTGGCCACCGGTGATGACGTCCAGCACCAGTTCCAGGGGCTCCAGCGACTCGTCGAGCACGACGTCGCCGATCGCCTGGAGCAGGCCGTTGCGGGAGATGCGGAAGATCTCCCGGTGGAAGCGCATGCCGCACAGCCGGGCGTCGCCGCCGGCGTCGAGCGCCTCGCGATGCCCGTCGACCAGTGCTTCGAGCCGTTCGATGTCGTCCGGGGTGGCCCGTGTCGCGGCCCACCGGGCGGCCTCCCGCTCCACTCCGCGCCGGGCGTAGAGCAGGTCGAGCAACTGGCGCGCGTTCTGGATGTCCAGCGCCTGGTGCAGCCCCTTCGCCTGTCGCCGGGTGCGCCGGGTGACCTGGGCGACGCGGCGGCCCGCGTCCGTGACCGTGCGGCCCTTGCGTCCCGAGGAGACGGTCAGTCCCAGGTCGTCCAGCCGGGCCAGCAGCCGGGACGTACTCGCCTCGCTGAGCGCGATGCCGCAGTCGCCCAGGCGGCGCGTCGCGATGCGCGCACCGACGGGGTCGGCCGACTCGGCGACGATGTCGAGCAGCAGCAACTCCTGGTGGGACAGGTGGGAGGAGATCGGGTTGGGGACGTCGCTCACTGGTCAGGGATCCATTCGGACGGGCTCGGCTCGGAAAACATTGATCAGGAAAAGGGTATGTTCGTCAAATATGACAGAAGATACTCGATTGCGTCGAGCTGTGATTGACATCACTCATCCGGCCCAGCGGGTGCGCCGCAGCAGCAGCACGGCGGCGAGGACCAGCGCGAGCAGCAGGAACGCCGCGGACGACAGCAGGCCCACGGCGGCCGGCTCCAGGCGGCCGTCCAGTGCCCCGGCGAGGAAGTAACCTCCGGAGCCACCGGCGACCGCGGCCGACCCGAAATAGGAGAACGCCTCCGCCCGGCGGCGCAGGCCCATCCGTCCCTCGATCTCGGTCGCCATCAGGCCGTTGAGCGGCACCATGAACAGCCCGGCGGCGAACAGCCCCGCGGCGTACCCGAGGGAGCCGCCGGCGAGCCCGGGCGGCACGGCCAGGGCGGCGGAGGCGAGCAGCATGCCCAGTGTGGTGAGCAGGGCGCGGTTGCGGCCCAGCGGCCAGGCGCTGACCACGATCCCCCCGAGGCAGGCCCCGGCGGGCAGCGCCGCGGTGAACCACCCGGAGGCGCCGGAGCCGAGGCCGTACTGCGCCATGCGCTGCGGGACGTTGGCCATGAGCAGCCCGTACGCCAGGCCGATCCACAGCACCAGGGCCGAGACGAGCTGGGTGTCGCGCGGCGGGAGGAGGGTGTCCGGGCGCCGGGGCGCCGGAGGCAGCGGCGGCACCGCCCGCATGAGCCAGGCGCCCAGCAGCGACAGGGCCGCCATCCCGGCGAGCGCGGCGACGGTCCCGCCCGTCACCACGAGCAGGCTGACCATGACCGGGCCGACCACCGAGCACAGCTCGACGAGCAGGGACTCGGCGAAGTGGGCGCGGCGGAGCTGGACGGCGGGAACCGTCACCACGAGCAGGGCCCGCATGCCGCCCCACATCCCCGCCGTCGCCAGCCCGAGGACGACGGACAGGACGTACAGCGCCCAGACCGGCGCCCGCACCTCGGCGGCCACGACCAGGCCCAGCGTGACCAGCCCCGAGAGGGCCACCGTCACCCTCATCGCGCGGCGCAGTTCCAGCCGGTCGAGCAGCCGGCCGAAGAACGGGCCGGGCGGCCCGGAGCAGAGGTTGAGCACCCCGGCCAGCAGCGCGCCCTCCGCCAGCGAGCCGGTCACCCGCTCGCCCACGAGCATCAGCACCAGCCCCGCCATGGCCGTCGGCAGCCGGGCCAGCAGGGAGCCGAGGATCCAGAGCCGCCAGGGACGGTGTGCCACCAGCCCGAGGGGCCCCGGATGGGCCTCCGGTGACGACGGAGGATTGTCAGTTCGCATTGTTCATCGTTTCCGCGGAATTGATCGTGGATATTTGTCGTTCGGCTCCCGTACGCACGCGTTCATGGCTGTGCCACACTGTCCGGGGCGGGAGTGCCGTCGCGGGCGGGTGACGGGAACGGGAAGCGGATCCTTGACGCAGCGATACGAACTTGACGCGCAGGACCAGGCGATCGTCGGCCTGCTGCGGGAGGACGGCAGGGCTCCGCTGGCCCGGATCGGAGAGCAGGTCGGCCTGTCCGCCGACGCGGTCCGCGCCCGCATGGCGCGGCTGTCCGGTGACGGCGTCCTGCGCGTGATCGGGCTGGTGGACCCCGCCGTCCTCGGATACGACGTTCTCGGCATCGTCGGCCTGCGCTACCGCGGCCCGGTCGAACGGCTGCGCGGCGCGCTCAACGCCAATCCCCAGGTCACCTTCGCCGCCCAGACGATCGGCGCGTACGACGTCATGTGCGAGGTCGCCGCCCGCGACGACGCCGATCTCGCCGACGTCGTGCAGCGGATCGCCGGCACGGTCGAAGGCGTGGGGGACCACGAGGTCTGGCGCCAGCTCGACGTGGCCAAGTGGGAGAGCCAGGGCAGGCCGCGGCGGTCCGGGCCGCCCGCGCCGCGGCGGCCGGAGCTCGACGACCTCGACGTGGCGCTGCTGCGCCTGCTCGTCGACAACCCGAGGGCCAGCTTCCGGGAGATGGAGGACGAGCTCGGCGTCCCCTACTGGGTGGTGCGCAAGCGGGCGCAGACGCTGTTCCGGGACGGCACGATCCAGGCGACGGCGATGGTGGACCGGGTGTCCACCGATCCCGTCATCATGATGGCCTCCGTCGGGATCACCCTGGGCGGCTCCCCGGAGGCCGCCCTGGACGCCCTGGTCGCGCTGCCCGAGCTGCCGATCGTCACGCTGACGGCGGGCCGGTTCCACGTCGTGGCCGAGGCGGCCTGCGGCTCGGCGAGGGACCTGGCCGCGCTGATGCGCCGCATCGTCGCCCTGGACGGCGTGCGCGACCTGACCGTGCTGCCCTACGCGCGCGTCCTGGTGCTGCCCCGCCCGTGGCGGTTCGAGACCGCCGCCGGCTGACGCGTCCGCCCGGCGCCGACCGGCGAAGGCCCCGCTCATCCGGCCTGTCACCGGGCCCGCGCCGGGGACGCGGCCGGGGTGAGCGCCAGGACGCCGGCCAGCATCGCGGCGGAGACGCAGGCACCCGCCAGGAACACGCCGCCGGGCCCGGAGACGTCGAGCAGCGCTCCGAACACCACCGGCAGGACCAGCATGCCCACTCCGTTGAGATAGTTCGTCGCGGCCAGCCGCAGGCCGGTGCCGCCGGCGGAACTCCCCGCGGTCGCCAGCAGGTTGGTGGCCCCGATGCCGGTGGCCCCGGCCAGCCCGTGCAGCACGGCGCCCGCCGCGACCCCGGCGAAGCCGTTCCCGGCCAGCCCCACCGCGGCGAGCCCGGCCACCGCGCACACGCCGGACACCGTCACCGCGCCGCGCAGCCCGATGCGGGAGACCACCCGCCCGAAGAAGGGACCGGCGGCCACCGAGGTCAGGTCGCGGCACAGCAGCAGCGTCAGCACCAGCCCGGGCAGCCGTTCGGCGGGCACGTCGAGCGCGATCGGGTAGAAGGAGTTGCCGAGCAGGACCACGGTGTTCAGGTTGAGGTTGATCAACGACGACGCCTGCAGGGCGGGCTCGCGGCGCAGCATGCGCAACGACGCCGCGTAGCCGCCGCGGGCGCCGGACGTGCCGGTCAGGTCGGCGGGATCGTCCCGGTCGGCCCGGCCCCGCACCCGCCGCGCGAGCAGCGCGAAGGTCAGGGCCGACAGGACGACCAGCCAGAGCCCGGGCCCGGCGGCGCCCCGGGTGCCGAGGTGCGCCAGCAGGACGACCGACAGCGTCGCCGCCACCGCGGCCGACAGGCGCTGCGCCGCGCCGTTCAGGCCCTGGGTCCGGTACCGGTCGCCGGACCGGGCGACCACCGCCAGCGTGGTGGTCACGACGGAACCCCTGGCCAGGCCGTACCCGAGCAGCGGCAGCACCCAGATCCACGCCGAGGAGAACGACGTGGCGGCGGCGAGCCCGGCCGCGCAGCCCGCGAGGACGAGGCCGCCGGCGAACAGCACGCCGCCGCGCCCGTGCCGGTCGGCGCGCAGGGCCGCCGGCGGGGACATGACCACGCCGGCGCCCTGCGCGAGCGCGAGCAGCACGCCGATCAGCAGCCCGGACCCGGCGCCGCTCGCCTCCAGGCCGACCGGCAGCAGGATCTGCACCAGCGACTCGGTGAGGAACAGCGCGACGACCATCGCCACCGCGAGCGCGGTCCCGCTCGCCCCCGCCGGCTCACCCAGGGGAGGGTCGCGGCGGGGGCGCGAGAGCATGCCCACGGACGGCTAGAGCTTCTCGCCGAAGTCCGTCGTGGTCGGCAGTTGCCACTCGAAGCCGCGGGCGGTGGTCACGTACTCGGGCCAGGGCAGCTCGACGGGCGGCGCGAAGTCGCGGGGCAGCAGCGGGTCGCGCAACGCCTCGGGCGCGGCCTCGCGGTTGCGCTCGAATTCCTCGGTGGCGGCGCGCAGCAGCCCGCCGTCGTCGATGAGCCGCAGCGCGGTCGCGGCGATGACCTCGCCGGCGTAGCCCCACACCGGGTCGATCGCCGGGGCGAGGCCGTTCATGGCGTTGTTGGCCCAGTGGTTGAGGTCCTCCCCCACGACCCGCAGCAGCGGCTTGGCGGTGTAGAAGCGCACGGTGGGGGCGTGCCAGGTGTACTCGGTGCAGTCGTCGGCGCCGGTGCAGTCCTGCCACGGCGGGAGGGTGGCCCGGGTGGCCGCGTCGTGGTCGCGCGGGTCGGTGACCTGGTGCAGCATCGGCCGGAAGGGGTCGTCGGAGGGCTCGTGCCCGAGGGTGCGCTCCAGCTCGCGGGCGAACTCGTACGCCTCGGGCGCGAACCGGCGCGGCCCCAGCTCCAGCAGGTTCTCGTACGTCGCCTGCGCCATGACGTGGTTCTTCAGGCCCGGCCGGGTGCGGGTCACCCAGCGCATCGAGACCTCGCAGTTGGCCAGCCCGGCGACGTGCCTGGCGTTGCGCCTGAGCACCTCCAGGATCTGCTCCTGGACCCCGATCAGCGGAGAGCGCCAGCTGAACTGGATCTGGGTGATCCTCGGCGGCAGGTTGTCGGCCGTCGCGTTGGCCGCGCCCAGGATCGCCTCGTTGAGCGACCACAGGCCGGTCCGGGGGAACATGTTCTCCTTGGCGTACTTGGTCGCCGTGATC
Source organism: Microbispora sp. H10949 (assembly GCF_014161435.1). Lineage (NCBI taxonomy): Bacteria > Bacillati > Actinomycetota > Actinomycetes > Streptosporangiales > Streptosporangiaceae > Microbispora > Microbispora sp. H10949. The sequence goes on from NZ_JABBWZ010000005.1 coordinate 227,722, forward strand.
ATCAGTCCCAGCGCGTCCAGCGCCCCCGGAGAGCGGACGCTGTTGTGCGCGCCCATGCCCGAGCCCGCCAGCGGGTCGCCGTCGATCCACGGCGGGGCGTCGTCACGCTGCGCCTCGAAGCACTGGAAGGTGAAGACCGCCGACCAGTACAGGCAGTTGTGGATGTCCCACACCGCGGTGTTCTCGAACAACGGGTGGTAGCTGATCACCGCGTCGAGTTCGTCGTAGTAGCCCTTGGCGGCGTGCACGGGCTTGGAACCGCACACCTTCTCGGCGGGCTCGCCGAACAGGTGGACGACCCCCCGGCCGCCGGTGCGCTCGATCGCCCGCTTGGTCGCGAGCGCCCCGGCGAGGGCGCCGACGCCCAGGGCCGAGTGCGCGTCGGTGAAGCCCGGCGCCCACGGGTGGAGGCCGGGGCGCGGCTGCCGGTAGGGCACCGTGTCCTGGGAGTAACCGGGCGAGGCGTCGTACTCGGAGTACATCCCGATGGCGGGGCCGTCGTCGCCCCACCGGGCGTGGAAGGCGGTCGGCATGTCGCCCGACCCCTCCTCCACCTCGAAGCCCTCCGCCTTCAGCAGGTCGACGTACGCCTGCGCCGACCGGTACTCCCGCCAGGCGGGCTCGGCGTACGACCAGATGAGGCGGTGGAACTCCGAGAGCTCCTTGCCGAGTTCCTCCACCGCGGCGACTCCGGCGCGCTGGCGCTCGGTCAGTCCCATGTCGTTCCTCGTTCCTTGTTCTCGAGCGTTGATCTCAGGCTTTGCGGGGGTTTCCGGGCATGCCGGAGGCGTGGACGCCGCCGGGCGACGCCCCTCGTCGTCGGACAGGGGGGAAGCGCGGTCAGGCCGCGCCGGGGATGATGTGGCAGGAGCCGGGGTCCCACTCGAGGACGACCTCGTCGCCCACGGAGCACGGCAGCGGGGCGCCGGACTCGCACCTGACCACCAGTTCGGCGCCGTCGGCGCCCTCCACCAGGACCTTGCGCGAGTCGCCGGCGTAGATGTCGGCGCTCACCACTCCGGGCATGCGGGAGACGGCCGCCGTGGACGGCTCCGCCCCGGCGGGCCGGATGCGGATGGCCGACGGCCGCACCACGACGACCGCCTCCCGCTCCCCCGGCGTGTCGCCGGGGACGAGCACCCGCCCGTACGGCAGGGCCAGCACGGACTGCGTGCCCTCCCGCCGGACCCGGCCGCGGAACAGGTTGGACTCGCCCAGGAAGCGGGCGGCGACCTCGCTCTCGGGCAGGCCGTACAGCTCCTCGGGCGTGCCGTGCTGGACCAGGCGGCCGCCGGCGAGCAGCGCGATGCGGTCGCTCATCGTCAGCGCCTCCTCCTGGTCGTGGGTGACGTTGATGACGGTGAGCCCGAGCTCGCGGCTGAGCCTGCGGATCTCGATCTGCATGGCCTCACGCAGCCTGCGGTCGAGGGCGCCGAGCGGCTCGTCCATCAGCAGCAGTGGCGGCCGGGCCACGATGGCCCTGGCCAGCGCCACCCGCTGCTGCTGCCCGCCGGACAGTTCCTTCGGGGAGCGCCGGCCGTACCCGCCGAGGTGCACCGCCTCCAGCGCCCGCTCGACCAGGGCCGCCCGGTCGCGGCGGCGCACCCCCCGCATCTCCAGCGGGAAGGCCACGTTGGCGGCGACCGAAAGGTGCGGGAACAACGCGTAGTTCTGGAAGACCATGCCGATCCCGCGCTGGTGCACCGGGACCTGGGAGATGTCGCGGCCGTTCACCACGATCCGGCCCTCGTCGGCGTCCACGAAGCCCGCGATGATCCGCAGGAGCGTTGTCTTGCCCGACCCGGAGGCGCCCAGCAGCGTGAGGAACTGACCGGGCTCGACGGTCAGCGACACGTCGTCGACGGCCCGCGTGTCCCCGTACACCTTCACGATGCCGGTCAGCTCGACCCTCGCCCCCGGCGAGCCCTCCTGGCCGGTCGGGCCGGCCTGGGTTGCCGTCTCGGTCACGTCCTTCTCCTTACCTTCTTCACCACGGCCGGCCCCACCAGGACGAGGGCGGCCATGAGCAGCGAGACGAGGGTGATCAGCGTCGCGACCGCCGAGATGGACGGCTCGACGCCGGAGCGCACCTGGCTCCACATGACGACGGGCAGGGTGCGGAACTGCGGCGTGTTCAGGAACAGGGCGACGACCACCTCGTCCCAGGAGGAGACGAACGCCAGCACGCCGCCGACCAGCGCGGCCGGGGCCACCAGGGGCAGCGTGATCCGCAGGAGCGTGACCGCCTCGGTCGCGCCGGACACGCGCGCCGCCTCCTCGACGCGGCGGTCCACGCCGGTGAGCGCGGCCAGGACGTTCACGAACACGAACGGCAGGCCGAGCACCGCGTGGGCGATGCCCAGGCTGAGCACGTTCCCCGACAGGCCGACCCGGATGTAGACCAGGTAGAAGCCGATGCCGGCGACGACGAGCGGCACGGTCATCGGCAGCACGGCCAGGCCGGTGACGAGGGCGGGCGGCAGGAAGCGGCTGCGCGCCGCGGCGAAGGCGAGCGAGGTGCCCGCCGCCATCGCCAGAGCGGCGGCGAGCAGCCCCACCTGCACGCTGTTGCCGAGCGCGGTGAGCCACTCGGGATCGGTGAGGACCTCCTGGAACCAGCGCAGGGAGAAGCCCTTGGGCGGGAAGGTCACCATCGAGCCGGAGGTCACCGAGGTCGCCGCGACGATCAGGGTGGGCGCGACGAACAGCAGCGCGATCAGGCAGGCGAACAGGCGGACGCCGATCCCGGCCCTCATCGCCGCCTCCCCATGCCGACGCCGAGGATCTTGCCCAGGCCGACGAACCGGGCGGCGAGCCCGAGCACGGCCAGCACCGCGACGAACAGCAGCACCGCCATCGCCGCGCCGACGCCCGGCTTGAGGAACTGCTCGATCTGCTGCATGATCGCCTGCCCCACGTACACCTGGCGGGCGCCGCCGAGAAGCTGCGGTGTGATGTAGAAGCCCAGGGCGAGGACGAACACCAGGACGCCTCCGGCCACCGCGCCGGGCAGCGACAGCGGCAGGGTGACCCGCGCGAACACGCGCCACGGCCGCGCCCCCATCACCTGCGCGGCCCGCTCGACGTCCGGGTCGATCGAGCGGAGCTGGGCGAACAACGCCAGCACGGCGTACGGCAGGAGGACGTGCACCATGCCGACGTAGACCGCGAAGGGCGTCCTGATCATGTGGATCGGCGCGGACGTGAGGCCGAGCCAGTCGCGCAGCGCGGTGTTCACGATGCCGGTGTCGTTCAGCACGATCTGCCAGGCGTAGGTGCGCACCAGCAGGCTCGTCCAGAAGGCCAGCATCAGCGCGACCATCAGGAAGGTGCGCATTGCCGTCCCGGACCTGGCCATCGTGTAGGCGTACGGGTATCCGATCAGCAGGCACAGCACGGTGACCACCAGCGCCATCTCCAGGGTGTCCACGACGGAACGCTGGTAGACCGAACTGGTGAAGATCGCGCTGTAGTTCGCCGGCGAGGGGTCGGTCAGGCTCTTGACCACCACCACGGCCATCGGGACGACGAACGCGGCGACGACGAAGACCAGGCCGGGCAGGCCGGCGCCGCTCCAGAAGTCGGGCCGGGGGAAGCGCCGGGCGCGGGCGGCGCCTCCGCCGGGCCCGGCGCCGTGACCGGCGCGGCCGTCCGAGCCGGTCACCGGACTCGCCTGCGGGCCGGGGGACGACGCGCGGGAGGGGATCTGGGAAAGTGCGCTCACTGTGCTCCTCGTTTCGCTTCGCGGTCCGCTTCCGCGTTCCGCGTGCGAGCACGTTTCGCTCTCGGGCACGGCCTGGCCGCCGTCACGGTGGTCAGCCCGCCAGCCAGGCGGTGGTCTTCTCGATCGCCTTCTCCATGTTGGCGTTCCACCAGGCGGAGTCCATGACGATCGGGGCGTCCTCGCCCTCCAGCTGGTGGGCGGTCGGGGCGTCCGCGGCGTACTTGCCGGAGGCCGTGGCCTTGGGGTTGGCCGGGCCGTACGGGATGAACTCGGTGATCTTCCCGTTGTTGGCCGCCTTGGCGATGTAGGCGATGAGCTTCATCGCGTTCGCCTTGTCCTTGGCGCCCTTCGGCACGAAGAGGTAGTCGCAGAGGTAGATCTGCTGGCCCCAGGTGTTGTCGATCGGCTGGCCCTCGTCCTTGGCCAGCTTGACGCGCCCGTTGTAGCAGTTGCCCATGACGGCCTCGCCGGAGGAGACCAGGTTGATGCACTCCGCGGCGTCCTTGAAGACGATCAGGTCGTCCTTGATCGGCTCCAGGAGCTTCAGCGCGGCGTCGACGTCGAGCGGGTAGAGCTGGTCGCGGGGCGTGCCGTTCGCCATCAGCGCCGCCTCCAGGATCCCCTGGAAGCCGGCGGTGCCGTCGATGGCCCGCTTGCCGGGATACTTCGCGGTGTCGAAGAAGGCGGCGTAGTTCTTGGGCGGGTTGCTGCCGAACTTGTCGGTGTTGTAGGCGAGCACGATCGAGAAGACGAACAGGGGCACGCCCTGCTTGTAGACCTTGAACGGCCCGTCCGCGTAGTCGCCGCAGGAGACGACCGAGCAGTCGATGTCCTCCAGGCGCGGGTTGCCCTCCAGCCCGAAGTCGGCTCCGCCCTGGGCGATGTCCCAGGTCACGTTCTTGGCGTCGACCATCTGGTGGATCTTGGCGTACGTCACGGGGTTGTCCTGGACCACGCCGACGCCGCTCTCCTTGCCGAACGGGTCGAGCCACGCCTTGGCGATGGCCTCCTGGCCGGTCCCTCCGAAGCCCGCGTAGGTGACGGAACCGGAGTCGCCGGACGCGCCGGCGTCACCGCTCCCGCTCCCTCCGCCGCAGGCGGCGGTGAGGGTGAGGGCCAGCGCCAGCGAAGTGACGGCCCACAAATTGCGTGAAACCTTCACGTTCTCACTTACCTTTCCTTATTTCTTCGCTCACCGCTCCCCGGTGAAGCTCATGACGTGCTTGACGCGCGTGTAGTCGTCGAACCCGTAGGCCGACATGTCCTTGCCGTAGCCCGAGTGCTTGAAGCCGCCGTGCGGCATCTCGGAGATCATGGTCATGTGGGTGTTGAGCCAGACCGCCCCGAAGTCGAGGCGGGCGGCGACGCGCAGCGCGCGGGCGTTGTCCCGTGTCCACACGCTGGAGGCCAGGCCGTACGCCGTGTCGTTGGCGAGGGTCACCGCCTCCTCCTCGGCGGCGAAGGGCTGCACGGTCACCACCGGCCCGAAGACCTCCTCGCGCACCACCTCGTCGGCCTGCCGCACGCCGGCGACCACGGTGGGGGCGAAGAAGTAGCCCTGCCCGGGCGCACGGGCGCCGCCGGTCGTCACGGTGGCGTGCGCCGGCAGCCGTTCCACGAACCCGGACACCCGCCGGAGCTGGGCCGCGTTGTTGAGCGGGCCGATCGCCGCCGCCGGGTCGTCCGGCGGTCCGACGCGGACGGCCGCCGCGGCGGCGGTCAGCTCCGCCAGGAACTCGTCGTGCACGCTCTCGTGCACCAGCACCCGGGTGGCCGCGGTGCAGTCCTGGCCCGTGTTCGCGTACCCGGCCTCGGCGACCGTGCGGACGGCGACGTCGAGCTCGGCGTCGGGGAAGACCAGCACCGGCGCCTTGCCGCCGAGCTCCAGGTGGAGGCGCTTGAGCGACGCCGACGCCGCGACGGCCACCTCCGTCCCGGCCCTGACCGAGCCGGTGATGGAGACCATCTGCGGGATCTCGTGGGACACCAGGGCGCGCCCGGCGTCACGGTCGCCGCACACCACGTTGACGACGCCGGGCGGCAGGATCCCGGCCGCGATCCCGGCGAGCAGCACGGTGGTGAGCGGTGTGGTGTCGCCGGGTTTCAGCACCACGGTGTTGCCCGCCGCCACCGCCGGGGCGATCTTCCAGACCGCCATCATCAGCGGGTAGTTCCACGGCGTCACCTGGGCGCACACCCCGACGGGCTCGCGCCGGATCATCGAGGTGTGGTCGTCGAGGTACTCCCCCGCCGACCTGCCCTCCAGCAGGCGGGCCGCGCCGGCGAAGAACCGCAGCACGTCCACGCACTCGGCCACCTCGGCCGCCGCCGCGGCGGCCGGCTTGCCGGTGTTCGCCGACTCGGCCTCGGCAAGCTCCCCCGCCTGGGCGGTCACCGCGTCGGCCAGCCGCAGCAGCAGGTCCTGCCGGACGCGCGGCGTGGTCCGCCGCCACCCGGCGAAGGCACGCTCGGCCGCGCGGCAGGCGGCGTCCACGTCGACCGCGCCGGACAGCGGCGCGGTCGCGATCACCTTCTCGGTGCTCGGGTCCACCACCTCGGCGGCCCGCCCGTCCGCGGCGTCCCGCCACTGCCCGTCGATCATGTTGAGTACTGCTCTCACGAGCCCACCTCCCAGACGATCACGGTCGGCCGTGCGGCCGTCAGCGCGGTGGCGGCCTGCTTGGCCGCCTCGGCGGCGTCCGTCACGCGGACGCCGTGGCAGCCCATGGCCCGAGCGAGCGCCGCGAAGTCGGGACGCGCCAGGTCCACCGCGTACGGCGCGATGTCGCGGTCGAGCATGTTCTGCCGGATCTCGCCGAAGCCGTGGTTGTCGAGGATCACCACCGGCAGCGGCAGTCCCAGCTCGGCGCCGGTGACCAGCTCCTGGACGCTGAACATGAACGCGCCGTCGCCGAGCAGGGCCACCACCGGGCGCGCGGGCTCCGCGAGCCGCGCCCCGATCGCCGCCGGCAGGCCGTACCCGAGGGTGGAGTATCCGACCGGCGCCAGGTAGCGGCGCGGCTCGGAGAACGGCCAGAACGGCGCGGTGCCCAGATAGGAGACCTGCGAGCTGTCCCCCACCACGACGACGTCGGCGGGCAGCTCGGCCCGCAGCGCGTCCTGTGCCTCGCGCCACCGGCCGCCGCGCTCGGCGGCCTGCTCAAGGCATCCGGCCCGGGCCTCGGCCGCCCGCCGTTCCCCCTCCGCCTGTTTCCCGGGCCGTTCCGTTCCGCCGAGTCCGGCCGCCAGCGCGGCCAGGGCCTCCCGGGCGTCGGCGTGGACCGGCAGCGCGGCGCGGAGGTTCTTGTGCAGCTGGGCCGGGTCGAGGTCGATCCGGATGACGGCACCGCGCGGCGCCAGGCGGTCCGGCAGCTCGGCGTCGCCGAGCTCGCTGCCCACCACGAGCAGGACGTCGCCGTCCTCCAGCAGACTCCGGGCGGCGGTGAAACCGAGGAACGGGCCGACGGCCAGTGGATGGTCCTCGTCGAGCACCCCCTTGCCCGCGGTGGTGGTGACCACGGGCGCGCCGAGCGCCTCGGCGACCGCCCGCAGCGGCGCGGCGGCGCCCAGCGCGCCTCCCCCGGCGACGATCACCGGGGTCGCGGCCCGCGAGAGCAGGCCGAGGGCCTCCGCCACCGCCGCCGGGGACGGCGCCGGCGGGTGCGGCGCGCGCCAGGGGCCCGGAACCTCGCCGTCCCAGGGCGCCTCCAGCACGTCCAGCGGCACCTCGATGTGCACCGGACGCGGCCGTTCGGCCGCCCAGCGGGCGAAGGTCTCGTGGACGGCGTCGACGGCCTGCGCCGGGGTGCCGGGCCGCACGCTGCGCGCCACCGCGGCGTCGGCGGCGGCCCGCTGGTCCTTCATCTCGTGCAGCCACCCGTAGTCGGCGCGCTCCAGGCCGGTGGGCACTCCGGGTGAGAGCACCAGGAGTGGTACGGAGTCGGCGTAGGCGGTGCCCATCGAGGCCATGGCGTTCATCAGGCCGGGCCCGCTGGTGGTGACGACGAGTCCCGGGCGGCCGGTGACACGGGCGTACCCGTCCGCCGCGTACCCCGCGCCCTGCTCGTGCCGGGTCACCACGTGGCGGATCCCGCTCGCCGCCATGCCGCGGTACAGCTCCAAGTTGTGCGTGCCGGGGATGCCGAAGGCGAGGGCCGCCCCGTTGGCGGCGAGCGCCTCGGCCATGGCGGTCCCGGTCGTGCGCCGCGTGCTCATACTGCCCGCTCCGTGAGGTCGCGGCCGAAGCCGTGGCGGGCCGAGGGGGAGGTGTTCACGTGCCATCGGCCTCTCCGGACGGGGTGCGGCGGGCGACACGACCAGAACACTCCTCGCCGATTTCGGTTGGGCATCATCTCGGGTTTCCAAACGGTAAATTTAGCGATTTGAGGATCTTGGTAAGCGTTTTTGAATCAGTGAGCTGCATCGAGCGCGTGAATGTGAAACCGCCTTCACGTCGCCGCGCCGGGGCTCCCCAAGGGGACGGGGTCCTCCGGGGTCCAGTGCGCGAGGGCCCACTCCCGGTACTCGCCGACCTGCCGCGGCAGGTCGCGCGGTCGCCACCCCAGCCGTCGCGCCGCCCTCAGCACGCTGTAGGTCCCGTCCTTGCCCGAACGCAGCGCGGGGTCGGCGTCGACGACCGCCCGCTCCGGGTCCGCGGCCGGGCCGGCGGCCAGTTCGACGCCGAACAGCTCGGCCAGGCGCGGCACCGGAACGGCGGCCCCGCCGGCCAGGTTGAACGCCGCGCTGCCCACGTCCGGCCTGGTGCACAACAGGCCGAGCGCGGCGGCGACGTCGACCGCGCTGATCCAGTCGCCGGCCGCCCGGAGCGTCCGCGGGGTCACCGCCAGCGGCGTCCCGGCGACGAGGGCCCGCGCCAGGTGGTACGGCAAGGACATCAGGGTCCGTGCGGAGGTGGGCCGCTCCATCGGGCCGAACACCTTGGTGCACCGCACGATCGGCACGCTCATGCCGTAGAGGGCGGCGAACCGCCTGGCCACCAGTTCGGCGGCCACCTTGCTGACGCCGTACATCTCGTCCGGCTCCAGGGGCGTGTCCTCGTCCTGCGGCTCCGTCCGCCCGGGGTCCCCGGCGCCGTACACGGCCGCGCTGCTGACGTGGACGACCCGGCCGACGGAACCGGCGCGGCGGGCGGCGTCCAGGACGGCGGCGGTGCCCATGACGTTGACGTCGAGGAAGCGCACGGGGTCCTCCCGCTCCCACTCGGGCACGAGGGTCACGGTGGCGCCGTGCACCACCGTCTCGGGCCGATGGCGGGCGAACAACGTCGTGAGGCGGGCGCGGTCGCGCACGTCGCAGCGGACGAAGTCCACCCGGCCGGCGACGTCCGCCAGATGGCCCGACCAGGCCTCGTCCGGTTCGCCCACGTCGAGGGCCAGCACCCGCGCCTCCTCGTGGTCCTGGAGGAAGCACCGGATGAACACGCTCATCACGAAGCCGCAGGCTCCGGTCACCAGGACACGCATCGCCCACTCCCCCTCACGACGCGGACGCCGGGACGGCGGGATGCGCCGCGTACCAGTGCCGGGCGACGTCCACGCGGCGGGTGACCCACACGTCGCCCGCTCCGGCGGCGTAGTCGAGGAAGCGCACCAGGTCGGCGGCCCGGCCGGGGCGGCCGGCGATGCGTGTGTGCAGCCCGACGCTCATCATCTTCGGCCGGTCGTCCCCCTCCTCGCGCAGCAGGTCGAGCGCCCGGCGCAGATAGGCGGAGAAGCTCTCCGACTGGAAGCCGTAGGTGTTGAGGTAGCGGCCGTCGTTGTTGTCCAGGGTGTACGGGACGACCAGGTGCGCCCGGCCGGCGACGTGCTCCCAGTAGGGCAGGTCGTCGGCGAAGGAGTCCGAGTCGTACAGGAATCCTCCCTCCTCCACCACCAGGCGGCGGGTGTGCGGGCTCATCCGGCCGGTGTACCAGCCCTCGGGCCTGCTGCCGGTGACCCTGGTGTGCAGGTCGATCGCCCGGCGGATGTGCTCCCGCTCCAGCTCGACCGGCATCTCGGCGTAGTCGATCCAGCGCAGGCCGTGGCAGGCGATCTCCCATCCCACCTCGCGCATCGCGGCGACCGCCTCGGGACCGCGCTCCAGGGCCTCGGCGATGCCGAACACCGTGACCGGCAGCCCCCGTTCGGTGAACAGGCGGTGCAGCCGCCAGAACCCGGCGCGGCTGCCGTACTCGTACTGCGACTCGACGTTGAGGTTGCGGATGTTGGGGAACTCCCGGGTCGGCTCCTCGGTGAGGAACGCCTCCGAGCACCGATCCCCGTGCAGGACCGAACGTTCGCCGCCCTCCTCGTAGTTGACGACGAACTGCAGGGCGACCTTCGCGCCGCCCGGCCAGCGGGCGTGCGGCGGGCGCCTGCCGTATCCCTTGAGGTCGCGTGGGTACATGGGGTTGTGCTCACCTCTCGGCGGGGGTCGTTCGGGGCTGGTTCAGGAGTCGTCGGGTCTCAGCAGTCGGGGACGGCGGCGGCGGGCCGGACCGGCAGGAGGGGGACCACGCCGGTGTCCGCGCCCGAGTCGGCGACCAGCGGGGCGACCAGCCGTCCGCTCTGGTAGACGGCCCGCACGTCCCACAGCCGGGAGACGTCACTGGTGGCGTCGCCGCCGACCACGAGCAGGTCGGCGAGGCGGCCGGGCGCGAGGGTGCCGACCTGGTCGGCGATGCCGCAGGCCTCGGCGGCCACGGCGGTGGCCGCGCGGATGGCCGCGAGCGGTGTCAGGCCGGCCGCCACGGCGAGTTCGATGCCGTGCTGGAGCCCGCCGAAGGCGACGTCGTACGGACCGGCGTCGCTGCTGATCGCGATGCGCGGGCCCAGGCCGTCGGCCAGCATCGACGACAGGATGCCGAGCTTCATGTCGAAGTACGCCTCGATGGCGGAGACCCGGCCCTTCTCCACGTCGCCGAGCGGGCCGTGCTCGGCCCGCCGGCGCAGGTCGACCAGCGTCTCCCAGCCGCCGGTCTGGGCGGTGAAGCTGATGAAGGTGCCCGCGTCGTGCACCGTCTGGGCGACCGCCGGGTCGTAGACCATGCGGCCGCTGGAGGCGACGCCGCCGCCGAACTCCATCATCTCGCCCGGCACGAGGAACTCGCCGTGCTCGATGCAGTCGAGGCCGGCCTCGACCGCGTTGAGCATCGAGGACGTGGCCCGGCAGTGAGCGGTGGTCAACCGGCCGAGGCCGTGCGCCGTCTCGACGGCGACGCGCATCTCGGCGGCGGTGTAGGAGGAGTAGTAGGGGATGTTCCCGGCCGTCGCCCCGCCGGAGGCCATGATCTTGATGTGGTCGGCGCCCTCGGCCACCAGGCGGCGTACGGCCGCGCGGATCTGGTCGGCGCCGTCCGCGACCCCGTTGCACCAGTAGAAGTGCCCGTACGAATGAGTGATGGGGCGGCCGGCCAGCAGCATCCGGGGTCCTCTGACATAGCCCCGCTCGACGGCCTCCCGCACCTCGAACACGATGCGGTTGCGTCCGCCGTTGTCCCGGATCGTGGTGACTCCGGAGGCGAGATGCCGCTGCAGGTTGCTGACGGCGATGAGCGCCATCATCTCGTCCGAGTCGAGAACCTGCTGCTCGTAGGGGGTGCCGTCTCCGGTCAGCGTGATGTGACAGTGCGCGTCGACGAGACCGGGGACGACGGTGGCGTCCCCGTAGTCGATCACGCGGGTGCCCGGACGGGCGAGGTCGGCGGCGGCGTCCGCCGCGGTGCAGACCCGCACGACGCGGTCACCCCGCATCTCGACGACCGCGTCATGCAGGACGTCGTCACCGAGGGCGGGATACACCCGCGCCGCCCGTAGAAAGCGCTGGTCCGAACTGGGGTCCACTGGTGTCCTTTCCTGCCGAGCGGCTCACGTTCCTCAAATGTGACAGAGCTCTTCCAGAGTTGTCTAGGGGTCGCCGGTCGTTCACATCGATTTCACACGGGCCCGTCGGCGCCACCGCAGGGCGGCCTCGCAAGATGACACAGGGTGGGGCTGTGTTATCAAACTTTGACGCCTCGAAGCCTGGACATCCGGCAGTGGCGGCGGCATATTGTCACCCCCGAAGCTCGGTCAAAGTTGACGTACATTTACACGATCTGACAGATGCCCGAAGATGCCGGGGATCCGGGAGAGAGGAAGCACGATGCCTGGAACCGTCCTGGTGACCGGAGCCGCGTCGGGAATCGGCGCCGCGACCGCGAGACGGCTGCACGAACGCGGCTGGCGGGTGTGGGCGGCCGATCTCGACGAACAGGGCCTGGGCAGGCTCGGTCCCGAGGTCGTCGGCCGGGTGATGGACGTGACCGACGAGGTCGCCGTCGAGTCACTGCTCCACGATGTGGAGGAGGCCGAAGGACGCCTCGACGGGGTCGCGGCCTGCGCGGGGATCAGCTATACCGCTCCGGCCCCCGAGACTCCCCCGCAGACGTTCGACGAGGTGCTCAACGTCAACCTGCGCGCCGTCTTCGTGCTGGCCCGGGCGGCCCTGCCGCTGCTCGCCCGCTCCTCCGGCCCTTCGTTCGTGGCGGTCGCGTCCGAACTCGGCACGGTCGGCGCTCCCGGGTTGAGCGCGTACAGCTCGTCGAAGGCGGCGGTCATCAACCTCATGCGCGTCCTCGCGCTGGAGAACGCCGCGCAGGGCATCCGCTTCAACGCCGTGGCACCGGGCGGCACGAGGACACCCATGCTGGAGCGGGAGCAGGCGCGCCTCGGCAGGACGCTCGCGGACTCGGCGGCGAACATCCCGCTCGGCCGGCTGGCGGAGCCCGCCGAGATCGCATCGGTCGTCGAGTTCGTGCTCTCGGCCGACTCCTCGTTCATGACGGGCAGCGTTCTGGTCGCCGACGGCGGCTACACGGCCAGGTGAGCCGGGTGACCCGGTTCAGGGTTCGCGGGTGCGGAGGTAGGCGTCCAGGCCGGCGGCGCCCCTGAGCATGGCGCGGCCCCGGGCCGACAGCCGGGCCTGCCAGTCCCGCAGGGCCGACTCCAGCGGGGCGACGCCCCCGGCGGAGCGGACCTGGGCGATCAGCGGGGCGATCTGCTCCAGCAGGTAGCCACCCCGCCTGAGCTGGTGGGCCAGCCGGGCGTCCCGTACGTCGTCGGCGCCGTAGACCCGGTAGCCCGTCCCCGGGTCGCGGCGCGGCCGGACCAGCCCGGCGTTCTCCCATTTGCGCAGGGTGGCCGGGCGGAGGCCGAGCCTGCGCGCCAGCGGGCCGATGAAGGTGTCGCCGCGCTCCTGCGGCACGGGCGCGAGGTCGCGGAGCGCGGCCTCGACGGCCTCCAGGGTGCGGCGGTCGTCGAGGAGCCGGGCGTGGCTCTCGTCGACGATCCGCAGCGCGTCCTCGGTGGCGCCCCGGTTGACCGCCTGCATGATCGACGTGGCCGTCTGGTGGCCGTGCCCGGGCACGAGTGCGAGGAACGCGCGCAGCGCCTGCGCGTGCAGCGTCGTGTAGACGCGGTAGCCGGAGGCGGTGCGTTCCGCGGCGGGCAGGATGCCGGCGTCCTCGTAGTTCCTGATCGCCTGGGTGGACAGGCCGTGCTCACGCGCCAGGTCCACCGGCCTCATGGATACATCACCGATTGAAGGTCCATCATGAAGAGAGCGGGGTGCGATCGGGCAAAGTTTACACCGAGAGTTCAACGATACCGTCGAAGGCATGGATATCAAGGACACGGCCCGGCCGCTCGACGGCGCGGGCGTCTCGGCGTTCCTCCGGTCGCTGCCGACGGAACCCCTGCTGCTCGGACTCGGCGAGGCCAGGCATTTCGTGGACGAGCTGGGCGAGGTGCGCAACGAGGTCTTCCGGCATCTGGCCGAGCACGAGGGCTACCGGTCGTTCGCCATCGAGAGCGACTGTCTCATGGGCCTGGTGGTGGACGACTACGTCAGGACGGGCGCGGGCAGCCTCGACGAGGTCATGGAACGCGGCTTCAGCCACGGCTTCGGCGCGTCACCGGCCAACCGCGAGCTCGTCCGCTGGATGCGGGCCTACAACGAGGAGCACGACGAGAAGCTCCGGTTCTTCGGGTTCGACGGCCCGCTCGAGTACTGGGCGGCGAGCCCGCGCCAGGCGCTCACCGCCCTCCACGCCCTCCTCGACGGCCCGCTCCCCTGCACCCCCGAAACCCTGGACGAGCTTCTCGGCCCGGACGACCGGTGGTCGGACGAGGCCACGGCCAGGGATCCGGCCCGGTCGATCGGCCGGTCCGCCGAGGCCCGGCGGCTGCGGCTGATAGCCGACGACATGGTGGCGCTGCTCGCCACGCAGGTTCCGCGGCTGAGCGCGGAGGACAGGGAGCGGGCGGCACTGTACGGGCGCACGGCCGTCGGCCTGCTCCGCTACCACCACTGGATGGCCGACGCGTCCCCGGCTCGGTGGACCCGGCTGTCGGCCCAGCGGGACGCGATGATGGCCGCGAACCTGCGGGCCGTCGCCGGGCACGGCCCGGCCCTGGTCTTCGGCCACAACCTCCACCTGCAGCGGAACAAGAGCGCCATGCCGTTCGGCGACCAGACGCTGGAGTGGTGGAGCGCCGGAGCGATCACCGGAGCGCACCTCGGCGACCGGTACGCCTTTCTCGCCTCGGCCCTCGGCACGACCGGTGACGACACCCCGCCCCCGGACACCGTCGAGGGCGTCCTGTCCACGCTCCCGTGGGACCGCGCCCTGGTCGACGCCCGCCGCCTGGCCCAGGCCGTCACCGAACCCACCCCGCGCGTCTCGGAGGATTTCCGCTACTTCCCGCTCGACCCGGCCCGGCTCGACACGATCGACGGGGTCGTCTTCCTCAAGCGGGCCCTGGTGTGAGCGTGCGCCGTACATGAAGTGACGCCGAGTTCACGTCCAGCTCCCAGCCTTTCGCGTAGGCCGCCGCGAACTCCTCCCCGCCCAGCGTGGCCCGGCTCCGGCGGCTGAGCTCACGGACCTGCGGATCGGTGTGGTCGTGCGCTCCCCGCAGCCGGGCGGCGGCCCCGAGCAGTACGGCCGACTCGTGGTGCCGCCCGCGCGTCCCGGCGAGGGCGGCCGCGTTCACCGTCACCAGCGACAGGATCGGCAGTTCCCGGGTCGCCAGCGCGGCCGCGTACGCCTCCCGCAGCGCCTTCTCCACGCCGGACAGGTCGCCGAGCGCGAGGCAGAGCGCGGCCCGCGCGCTGCCGGCCAGCGTCCGGGCGTGGCCGGAGGGGAACGCGGAATCGTCGAGCAGGCGCCGCTCGGCGTCGTCGAGCAGGTCGGCCGCCCCGGACAGGTCGCCGAGCCGCACCCGCACGTCCGCCTCCCGCGCGTCGACCAGGACCAGCATCTCCGCCGACGACGTGTGCAGCGCACGCTCGCGGGCGGAGCCGATCAACGCCATCGCCCGGTCGGTGTCGCCGCGCCGGATGTGCACGTCGATCCAGCGCAGGTCGCTGTAGAGCTGGTCGCCGAGGCTGAGCGGGCCGAACTCGCCCGCCAGCACCCGGGCCTCGCGCAGGTCGGCCAGCGCGCCGTCGAGGTCGTCGTATCGCCGCAGCCAAGCGCGCATCGGCAAGGTGGCGGCCTGGCCCCACCGGTCACCGGCCTGCCGGAAGCGGGCCAGGGCGGCCGTCACGTGGACACGCGTCCGGTCGAGCGCGCCCGCGTTCTCGGCGATCTCGGCCAGGAACATGTGGGCCAGCCCGGACAGCCACACGTCGTCGCCGTCCGCCAGACGCTGGAAGATCGTGAGCGCGGCCTGCTCCTCCCGCAGGAAGAGCAGGATCGGGCCGAACACGCGGTAGTGGCTCGGCAGCTCCGGATGCGCGAGCAGCCGTTCTGCCAGCTCGCGCATCTCCGCCCGGTCGTCGGCGGCCTCCTGGGCGGTGATCCCCGACAGGATGTCCGCCCGGTTGAGCAGGTGGACGGCTCGGGCGCAGTCGCGCTCGGGCGCCGGCCCGCCGCCGGGCACCGCCAGGACCTCGTCCAGCCAGTAGGCGGCGTCGGAGTGGCGGCCGGACATCTGCCAGTACCAGATCAGGGTCAGGGCGAGGGTGGTCGCGCCGGGAGAGTCGCCGGCGGCGCACAGGTGGCGCAGCGCGGCGAGCGCGTTGTCGTACTCTGCGCCGATGGCCCGCATGGCGGTCCGCTGGCCGGGCCCGCGCAGCCGGGAGTCGTGGCGGGCCATCAGCTCGGTGAAGTGGGCGGCGGCCAGGCCGCGGGCCGTGCCGAGGTCGCCGGTGCCGGCCAGGCGGTCGGCGCCGTACTCGCGGATGGTCTCGAGCATCCGGTAGCGCCCGGCGCCGGGCGCGAGCTGCAGCAGCGACCGGTCGACGAGGGCGGCGAGCAGTTCGGGCATCTCCCCGGTGGGCACGGTGGTGCCGGAGCAGACTGCGGTGGCGGAGGCGAGCGTGACGCCGCCGGGCAGGACGGAGATCCGTTCCGCCACGGTGCGTTCGTGCTCGTCGAGCAGCTCCCAGCTCCAGGCGATGACCGCGCGCAGGGTGCGGTGGCGGGGTGGTGCGGTACGGCTGCCGGTGGTGAGCAGCCGGAACCGGTCGGAGAGCCCGTCGGCCAGGTCGGGCAGTGACAGCGTCCGCAGCCGGGCGGCGGCCAGTTCGAGCGCCAGCGGCATGCCGTCCAGGCCGTGCACCACGCGCACTATGTCGGGCAGCGTGATCTCGTCGGCGTCGAAACCGGGCCGCACGGCGGCGGCCCGCTCGGTGAACAGGCGCACCGAGGCCGCGCTTCGGGCCGCTTCGACGCCGTCGTCCGGGCCGGGCAGCGTGAGCGGGGCCAGCGGCACGAGCGCCTCGCCGTCGACCGCGAGCGGTTCCCGGCTGGTGGCGAGCACGCGCAGCCCGGGGCAGCGGGGCAGCAGCGCCGCGACCAGGTGGGCCACGGCGCCGATCAGGTGCTCGCAGTTGTCGGCCAGCAGCAGGATCTCCCGGCCGCCGAGCTCGCCGGCGAGGACGTCCAGCTCGTCTCCCTCCACCCGCTTGCGGTCGGCGAGCATCGCGCCGCCCCGCGACCCGATCCCGGCGAGCACGGCCGAGGCGAGCTCCGCCGGCTCGGTGACGGACGCGAGGTCGATGAGCCAGGTGCCGTCGCGGTACTCGTGGCGATGGCGGCGGGCGGCCTCCAGAGCGAGCCGGGTCTTCCCCACGCCACCGGGGCCGAGGACGGTGACCAGGCGCCCGGTGGTGAGCAGGCCCCGGATACGCGTGAGGTCGTCGTCGCGGCCGACGAAGCCGGTCAGCGGCTCGGGCAGGGCGGCCGGCCGGATCCGGCCGGGCTCCGAGACCCCCTGGCTGGGACGCAGCAGGCGCAGATGGCGTTCCCGCAGGGCGGTGCCCGGGTCGGCGCCGAGTACGTCGGCCAGGTCCCGGCGGACCCGCTCGTAGACGGCCAGCGCCTCGGCCTGACGCCCCTGAGCGGCGAGCGCGTCCATCAGCAGCGCGGCCGCCCGCTCGTGGACGGTGTGCTCGTGGACGGTGTGCTCGGCCAGCAGCCTGGTCAGCCGCGCGGCGGCCACGTCGGCCCGCCCCAGCGACAACTCGGCGTCGGCGAGGTCGGTGACCGCCTCGATCGACACCTGTGCCAGCCGTGTCGCGACGGTGGGCGCGACCGCGGCGACGACCGCGGGTTCGGCACCTGGGTGATCGCCCCACAACGCCAGGGCCTCGGCGAGCGCGGCGATCGCCGCCTCCGGGTCACCTGCCCGCAGCCTCTCCCGACCGGCGGCGGTGAGCTGCTCGAAGCGCAGCGCGTCCACGTCGGCCGCGTCCACCGCCAGCCGGTAGCCGCCCGCGCCCTGAATCACCACGTCACGGGCAGCGCCGGTCGGAGTGAGGGCGCGGCGCAGCCGGGAGACGAGAGTCTGCAGGGCGGGGCCGGGGCCGGACGGCGGCTCCTCGGCCCAGATCGCGTCGACCAGCACGCCCGGCTCGACCCCGCGGCCTCCGGCGAGCGCCAGCCGGACGAGCAGGCCGCGCAACCGCGCGCCGGGAACGGGCAGGACGGCGTCACCACGAGACACCTGGAACGCGCCGAGCAGTGTGATGCGAAGCCTCGCAACTCCGTCCATCCCTCAATCTTCCTGCGCTCCCCCGCGAGACGCCAAAAGAAGGACAGCCGTGTCAGCGTGACGTCAGCTCGATGCCGGCGCGTGTCAGCGCCGTATTCGCCCCGTGTCAGCGACCCGCCTCAGTCTTCGGATCCCGACGAACAACGGAGACGACACATGACCGAGACGACCAACGCCGGCAGCTGGGTCAGGAGCTGGGGCGCCTCGCCCCAGGCGGCACACGACGGGCTCGGCTCGCTGGATGGCCACCTGCCCCTCGCGGACGTGACCCTGCGCCAGGTGGTGCGCATCAGCGGCGGCGGGAGCCGGGTGCGCGTCCGCTTCACCAACGAGTTCGGGACCGCGCCCCTCGACATCGGCGCGGCGCGGGTGGGCCTCGCAGTGCCCGGCGGCGGGGTTCGGCCGGGCAGCGAGCGCGTGCTGACCTTCTCCGGCGCGCCGCGCGTCACCGTCCCCGCGGGCGCGCCGGTCCTCAGCGATCCGGTCGACATCTCCCTGCCCGCCCTGGCCAAGCTGTCCATCAGCCTCCATCTGCCGGGGCGTGTGGAGACCTGCACCTGCCACGACCCCGCCCTGGAGACCGGCTGGACGATCCCGGGCGACGCCGTCGCCGCCCTCACGCTGCCCGAGAACGCCGAGGTTCTGCCGGTGCGGGCGCTGATCTCCGCCGTCGAGCTGTTCCCTGACGGCCCGGCCAAGACCATCGTCGTGGTGGGCGACTCCCGCACCGACGGCGCCGGTTCGACACCGGACACCAACCACAGCTGGCCGGAGCTGCTGGCCGTGCGGCTCATCGAGGGGGGCGTGGCCGCCGGCTACGTCTCCAACCAGGGCATCAGCGGAAACCGGATGCTCAACGACGGCATCGGCGCCGCCGCACTGGCCCGCTTCGACCGTGACGCGCTGACGACGCCAGGCCTCGGCTACGTGGTGCTCTCCGTCGGCGCCAACGACATCGCCATCTCCTTCGCCCCCCGGGACGACGGACCCCTGGCCGGATTCCTGAAGATGTTCCCCGGCGCGCCGGTGACGACGGACGACGTCATCGCGGGTTACCGCCGGCTGGTCGCCAGGGCGCGCGAACGCGGCGTGCGGGTCTACGCCACCACCATCGCGCCCTACGAGGGCGCGGAGGTCTTCACACCGGAGGGCGAGAGCGCACGCCGGACGGTCAACGACTGGATCCGGACCGGCGGCGCCTTCGACGCCGTGCTGGACTTCGACGCCGTCTGGCGTGATCCGGACCACCCCGGCCGTATCCGTGCGGACTTCCACTGCGGCGACCATGTGCACGGCAGCGACGCGGGCTACCAGGCCTTGGCCGACTCCGTGGACCTGTCGCTGTTCGACTGAGCAGGCGGCGGGCAGGCGCGGCCTACGTGGCGCAGAACTCGTTGCCCTCCGGGTCGAGCATGATCCACCAGTGACCGGCGGGTCCCTTGTCCACCTCGCGGACGCGGGTCGCGCCGAGGCCTTCCAGGCGCGCCACCAGGGCGTCGAGACCACCGGGCTCGCCGTGCACGTCGATGTGCAGGCGGTTCTTGCCGGTCTTCCCCTCGGGCACGTCCTGGAAGAGCAGGCGCCGCCCGAGGCCTACGCCGCTGGTGGCGTCGAAGGGGTCGTCGGGGTGGCGGATCGCGGCGTAGCCGCGGAAGATCGTGCGGCCGTCGTGCTCGGCGACCGCCTCCGCAGGGAGGTGACCGGCGGCCAGCAGCCGCCCGACGAGCACGCTGGGATCCTCCACCTCGTAGCCCAGCGCCGCGGCCCAGAAGTCCGCGAGCACGGGCGCGTTCACACTGTCGACGACCAGCTTCCAGCTCAATACCATGTAACTGGTTATAGTGGTTACACCGGCGCGGGCGCAACTCGCGATCCGGGGTCCCTGTAGTCCGGGGAAAAATCCGGTCGGATTCCATCACCTCCAACCGGCCGTCACCGCTCCTCCCCGCCGGTCAGCTCGTGCTTGCGGCGCAGCAGCGCCGCCCTCCGGGCCTGTGCGCGCACCACCAGCGCCAGGGCGACCGCGACGAACACACCCCCGGCTGCCAACGGAAGTCCCACGCCGGCGCCACGCTGCACGGCCACAACGGTCACGACCGCCGTGGTGGTCAGCGAGGCGACCAGGCCGATCCAGGCGGCGATCACCTGGTCGGTGGCGAACAACGGAATCCGGCGTGTCAGCAGCCATCCGCCGTAGGCGGCCCAGACCAGGCAGAACACGGTGAGCAACGCGAACGCCAGATGTGTGCGGCCGGGCAGCGGGCCGGGCTCCGTCCACCACAAGGTGCCCATGAACACCGCGCCGGCGACGCCGGCCAGCAGTGCCGCCACCGCCCGGATCCGGGTTCTCAGCGACAGCACCGGCGACAGCCGGTCGATCATGTCCTGCGCCGACAGGCGTGGCTCTTCGGTCATGGCCTGTATCCCTTCTCCTTCAGGTGCCCACGCAGCAGACGACGGGCCCGGCTGAGCCGGGACTTCACCGTTCCGGCCGGGATCTGGCAGATGTCCGCGCATTCCTCCACCGGCAGGTCCTCCAGGTAGAACAGGACGAGAATCTCCCGCTCCAGCAGCGGCAGATCTGCCAGTACGCTCACCAGCGCTGCGCGGTCCACCAGGGCCTCAGCCGGGTCTTCGGCGCCCGCTTCGCCCACCAGGTCGCCGAATGCGGACGTTTCCTCGGCCAGGGCGTACTCGCCGCGCAGCCGGTCGGTGACCGACCGCCGGGCGATCGTGAACAGCCACGGCGCGAACCGGCCCGGCTCCCTGAGGCGGGGCAGGCCGCGGACCACGGCCAGCCAGACCTCCTGCGCCACGTCGTCGGCCCGCTCGGCATCCAGCATGCGCCGTACGTACGTCCATACCGGCGTCCGCCATCGAGTCACCAGCTGGGCCAGCGCCGCGCGCTCGCCCAGCTGAGCGCGAGTCACCAGCAGCTCATCGGTCATCTCGTCCTCCCGTCATCTTGCACAGTCGGGCGAGAAGCCAAGAAGGTTCACGATCCCCGGATCTCTCCGGGCGCCACTGCGGTCTGTTCGTGGCGCCCGGATCGCGACGGCCCTCAGACCTTGTTCTTCCGGGCCACGATCGCGCGGAGCTGCTTCGCCTCCTCCGACTCGCCGATCGTGTCGAGCCTGAGGACCGGGGTGAGGGACTTGATCCGCGACGCGGGCAGGACCACCGCCGCGCGGCACAACGACGCGAGGGCGACGGGGTTGGTGCCGAGGTCCTTCGCCTTGAAGGTGAGCAGTGCGTCGGCGAGATAACGCTGGGTCTCGATCGTCACGCGGCTCACGGGACGCACGAAGAACTCGAGGAGCAGCGGCATGACGGCACCCTTCCCCGGGACGTTCTGCAGGGCGAAGGCGCAGTAGGACGCCACGATGTTGTCCCGGAACTCCGCGATGCCGGGGTCCTGGTCGTTCCTGACGCCGCCCAGCACCTCCAGATGCTCCTTCACCACGTCGATCGTGAGCGCGTCGAGATCGACCTTCGTGCCGCCCGGCTTCTTCGCACCGGGGGGCGTGCTGCGCGCCAGGTGGCCGAACGCGTAGAAGTACTCGACCATCGTCGCCTTCGACTCGTGGCCGGTGTTGATGCGCACGTACTTGCCCTCGACGCCGCCGGCGCTCGGGATCCCACCGACGTAGGAGGTCCGCAGGAAGGAGAAGCTGTCGCGCCTGTCGATCTGGAGCTTGTTGAACAGCTTGTCGACGTCGCCGGTGGGGGTCGTGCGCAGGATCAGGGGGATGCCGTCCACGTACGTGGTTCCCTGGGTGAGGTCCCCACTGTCGATAGGCCAGCAGAACTCGTCCACGAACTTGGCGTTCCTGGCGGCGCTGCGCACCAGCGCCAGCTCGTCGCGGTGCCCGTGTTTGAGCATGTGCACCACGAGCTGCCCCTCGTCGTGCCGGACGAGATCGAGGTTGATGTCCTGCAGCAGCGCCTCGGCCCGCGCGTACGCGGACCCGGAGTTGCCCTTCGCCGACAGCATCGTGAGATTGCCGGCGGCCACCTTGCCGGTGCCCATCGAGGCGTACTTCTGGAAGCTCTTGCACAGGAAGATCTCCAGCTTGCCGGCGGCGACGGCGTCCTTCAGGCCGTCGAGCAGGATGTCGATCTGGGTCTTGCCGGCCGTCTCGGGCGCGATCTCGATGGTGGTGTCGATGATCAGCGCGAACGGCGCGTCGCCCTTCTTGTGCGTCTCCAGGCTTCGCCGCACGTCGTCCACGAGCTTGGCCGGCGACGGCGCGAAGGCGGGCGTGCTCGGGTTCAGCGCCGCCACCAGGACGTCCTTGTGCGGAGTCGCCTTCTCGCCCTTCTTGAGCTTGCCGAGCAGGAACGCGGTCTCGTAGTAGTCGATCGCCTCGGTGGACCGCGAGACCTCCTCGTGGTCCCGCCACGACAGCGCGATGTACAGCGCGGTCGCGAGCGCGTCCATGCCGCTCGTCATGAGGTAGCTGTCGATCTTGATGTCCCCGGCCGCCTTCGCGAAGTCCTTGGCCCGCTCCAGCAGGATGTCCCGCATCGTCGTCCGGTAGTCGGTGCTCGTGTAGTACTGGGCCACGGCGACGACGATGGCGATCTCGTCCATCATCAGGTCGGCCGCCCGCATCGCCACCGTGGGGTTCGCCTCGTTCTCCACGACGATGTCGATGAGCCGGCTCAGCGAGCCGAGGGCGTTGGCGGTCAGCGTGTCGAAGCGCTTCGGGCCGAGCGCGTCGGTGAGGCCCAGCACGAGGTGCTCGACCATCGCGCACACCGGCGCGATCTCGCTCTTCCCCCGCGCGATCTCCTGCAGCCGGGAGAACCGGCTGGAGGTGATGAGCCTGACGAGATCGGCCCGCGTGTCGACCTCGAAGTTGGAGGTGGGCGGGGTCTTTCCCGTGTCCATGAGCTCGTAGAGCTGGTAGGCCGACGGCGTCGCGCCGAGCTCGTAAAGGATCTTGTCCCACTCGATCTTGGTGTACGCGCCGGTGCCGCTCAGCACGCTGACGCCCGTCCTTCCGACGAGCGGTGTGACCGTGAGGTTCTCCAGCACCTCGGGGCCGAGCACGATCTGCAGCTTGTTGAGCACGCGGGGACTGTTGACCAGGACGTCGCTGCCCGACTTCCCGACCTTCGTGAGCTTCTGGACGAGTTCGTCGAGGGCGCCGCCCTTGCCCGACTCCCCGCTTCCCCGCAGCTTCTTCAGGAACTCGTCCAGGGTGTCGCGGAAGTTCGTGCGCCAGTAGCTGGCCGCGAGCTCGTTCTGGGTGGACAGGCCCGTGAGCGAGCTGCGCTGGCTCTTCGCCGCGCGGAACCCGATCTGCTCGACGAGGTGCTGCTGCGTCGTCCCCTTCGTGATGTCTTCGAGCTCGCCACGGCGCTCCTTCGAGTACGCCGCCTTGCCGCTGATGGAGTCGACGAGCCTCGCCACCGCCCGGAGGTGTCCCATCGACGAGGCGTCGCTCTCGTCCTCGACACGCTGGGCGAGCTCGACCAGGTCGACGGTGACCTTGTCCTTGCCCTTGCCCCCCGCGGCCAGGTCGAGCGCGTCGAGCATCTCCAGGTGGAGGGTCTTCGAGATCTCCTCGGGGGTCTTCGAGGTCTTCTCGGCGAGTTTCTCGGTGAGGGTCTTGGGTGTCTCCGGCTTCAGGAGGTCGAGGCTGTGGCGCACGTCGGCGTGCTGCGGCGTGGGCTTCTCCTTCGGCTTCTCCAGCGCCGGGTGGGCGAGCCGGACCGCGGCGGTCGCCTTCAGGAAGCCCCGGGCGAGGTCGCCGGTGAGCCGCCTGACGATGAACTCGGACATCGTGCTGCGCTCCTGCGCCGAACGCTGGGCCAGCGTCTCGGCGATGAGCGTCACGGACGCGAGCGCGTTGTCCGGGCTGGGGTCCTTCTCCAGCTCCTGGGCGACCGCCCTGGCCGTGGTGTCGTCGGGCAGCGCGACGAACGCCTTCCAGCTCTTGGGTAACGCCGCATCTGCCGAAGACTCGCTCGACATGATCGACATGATTTCCTCCTGGTTATCCCCGTACGCGGGGACGGGCGGACGACGGCGGCGGCGACGCCCCCGATGCTGGCCCTTGGAACGGTCCGAGTCAATGGGTGATCCACCGCGCCCGGCGCCGCCCGGACGACCGTCCCGAGCGTGCTGTCCGGATCGTTGTCCGGAACTGTTCCGTACACCCGCGGCCCTTGTGAGCGGCCGGCCAGGGCGGTGATCTTGTTGAGGTTCTCCTCACCCATTCCTCGCGAAACGCCACGGGAGGTCTCCTCGTGCACCGATCACGCCGTTCGACCCGCACGTGCGCCCCATCCGGCCGCGGGAGGGCGGGGTGAACCTCCGCTTCGGGTTGCTCGGCCCGGTTGAGCTGCACCGGAACGGCAGGCCGGTCCCGCTCGGCACGCCCAAACAGCGGGCCCTGCTGACCGCGCTGCTGCTGGAACCCAACCGGGTCGTGTCGATCGACCGGCTCGTCACGGCCGTGTGGGACGCCGAGCCGCCCCGCTTCGCGGTCGCCAACGTCCGCACGTACGTCAACCGCCTGCGCGGCACGATCGGCGACGGCGACCGGCTGACGGCGCGCCAGCCCGGCTACGTCCTCGCCGTGCGGGACGGCGAACTGGACGTGACCGAGTTTGCCGACGCCCTGCGGCAGGGCAGGCGGTCGCTGTCCGCGGGCCGGCCGGACGCGGCGCTGCGGCAGCTGTCCACGGCCCTCACGCGGTGGCGGGGCGCCCCCGCCGAGGACGTGCCCCGTTCGGCGGCGCTCGGCCCGCGCCTGGACGCCCTCACCGAGCAGCGCTGCCTCGCCCTGGAGGCGATGGCCGAAGCCCGCCTCATGCTGGGCGAGCACGCCGACGCGGTGGCGGAGCTGCGGGAGACGGTGGCCGCCCATCCCACCAGGGAACGGCTGTGGGGCGCCCTCATGCTCGCGTTGTACCGCACCGGCGACGCCGCCGCCGCGATCGCCGCCTACGGGCAGGCCCGGGCGTTCCTGGCGGAGGAACTGGGCGTCGATCCCGGTCCCGAACTGGCCGGGCTGCACCGGGGCATACTCAACCGCGACCCCGCGCTCCGCGCCGATCCGCAGGCACCCGCCCCGGCGGCGGTCACGGCGGTGATCCCGGCGCCGGGACGCCTGGTGGGCCGGGAGCGGGAGCTCAAGGAGGTCGTGGCCGCGATCGGCGCAGGCCCTCCGCGGCCCGTCGCCGTACACGGCCCGGCGGGGGTCGGCAAGTCTGCCCTGGCCCGGCACGCCGTCCGCACGGCGGCGCCCGGCTTCCCGGGCGGCGTGCACCACGTCGATCTGCGCGTCCTCCCCCGGCCCGGCCCGTACGAGACGCTCGCGCGGCTGCTGGGACGGCTGGGCCTGGCCGACGACGAGATCGCCGCGGACCTCGACGACGCGCTGCACCAGCTCAGGACCGCCACCGCCGCGAGGCACGCGCTGGTCCTCCTCGACAACGTGACCGGCGAGGAGCAGGTGCGCCCGCTGCTCGCCGGCTGCCCGGACTGCCGGTTCGTCGTCACCAGCAGGAGGATGCTCGCGGCGCTCGACGACGTCGAGCACCTGCCGCTCGCGCCCCTGGCCGACGACGCGGCGTACGACCTGCTGACCCGGCTGTGCGGCCGGGACCGGGTCGACCGTGCGCAGGCGGGAAGGGTGGCCCGGCTCTGCGACAACCTGCCGCTCGCACTGGAGATCGCGGGCAAGCGCCTCGCCGCCAGGCGGGAGTGGACGCCGGAGGCGTTCGCCGACATGCTCGCCGGCGAGGAGCACCGGCTCGACCTGCTGACCTGCGGCGACCTTTCCGTACGGGCCGCCATCGACCTCGACTACCAGGCCCTGCGGCGGTCCGGGGGGACGGCCGGCGACGGAGCACTGGCCCTGTTCCACCGCCTCGGCGAGCGCGGCCTGGCCGACTGCGGGCCGGCGGCCGCGGCCGGGCTCCTCGGGAGCGATCGGCGTACGGCGTCGGCGGCGCTCGGCAGGCTGGCCGATCTCCGTCTGATGGAGCCGCTGGCCCCCGGCCACTACCGGATGAACGGCCTCACCCGCCTGTACGCCAGGGAGATCGCCCCGACCACGTGACGACGGCGGCGGAGCACCCCCGCCCCCGCATTCGAGGGGCGCTCCACCGTGGTCGTCCGGACGTGCTCGGTCAGATGCGTTCGGTCAGCAGGTGTACTGCCAGGTGGTGCAGGAACGGCCGCCGGGAATCTCCGCCCCGCTGCAGCAGTACCTGCGGACGCAGGTCCCCGAGTACTCGTACCAGCAGTTGATCGCCTCGGCGCGGGTGACCGGGACCAGCCGGGCGACCATCCGGTCGGCCAGCCGCTGAACAGTCCGCGTCATCTCGTCTCCTCCTTGCGAAAGGACCTCTTGTCCACCGACGTTAGGAGCGGCCTCGATCACGGAGATACCACTCCGATACACGCGCGCTTGTACGACCGGCACGCGACTCACGCGTTCAGCCGCCGGAGCACGACACCCGTGATCCTGCTCTCGGGGAGGAGGCCCCACTGCCGGGAGTCGGTGCTCCGCGCCGGGTTGTCGCCGAGGACGAGCAGCCGCCCCGGCGGCACACACGCCTCTCCCGGCGTCTCTCGCAGGGCCTCCAGCCCCGGAGGGATCGGGTCCCCCGCCACGGCCGCGGCCCGTTTGATCACCAGATTCGTGCCGCCGTCGAGCGTGACGCCCTTCCCCGGGCCCACGCGGGCGATGACGACGACGTCCCCCCGCCGGACGCGCGGGCCGGCCCGGCCGGGCCGCAGGTTCCGTACGAGGACCCGGTCGCCGGGCCGCAGGCCGGGCCGCATGCTCTCCCCGTGGACCTCGACGACGCGCAGGGTCCGGCTGAGCGCCAGCACCGCCCCGGCTGTGAGCACGGTCGCGAACGCCGCCGCGGACAGGATGAGCGGGACCGGTGTCATCTGGCCTCCGAGAGCCGCCGGCGCGGGATGTCGGCGTCCGGGTCGTCCCACTGCCGGTATCCCTCCGCCTGCAGGGCGAACAGCTGGGCGTAGATCCCGCGGCCCGCCAGCAGCGTGGCGTGTGTGCCCCGCTCGGCGACCTGACCGCCGTCGAGGACCACGATGTGGTCCGCGTCGCGTACGGCGCCGAGCCGATGGCTGATCAGCACGCTGGTGCGGCCCCGGCGGTGCTCCCGCAGTCCCTGGTGGATCTCGTGCTCCGCCTCCGCGTCGAGCCCCGAGCTGGGCTCGTCCAGGATCAGCAGATCGCGCTCACCCCGCAGGTAGGCGCGGGCCAGGGCGAGCCGCTGCCACTGCCCGCCCGACAGGTGGACGCCCACCGCCCCGCCGTCCTCGGCGGAGCCGGGGGGATCGGCGGGATCGGCGGGATCGGCGAAGATGCGCGACAGCATCGTGTCGTACCCCCGGGGCAGGCCGCTCACGGTGCCGTGCGCGCCCGCCCGCCGCGCCGCCGCCTCGATCCTTCCCCGGTCACCCATCGCGGCGAGATCGCCCAGGCCGATGTTCTCGGCCGCGGTCATGTCGTACTCCATGTAGTCCTGGAACACCGCCCCGATGCGGGCGCGCAGCTCCGCCGGGTCGATCTCCCTGAGGTCCACGCCGTCCCACAGGACCGCGCCGCGTTCGGGGTCGTACATCCGGCACAGGAGCTTGACCATCGTGCTCTTGCCCGCGCCGTTCCTGCCGACGAGCGCCACCGAGGCGCCGTACGGGATGGTCAGGCTGACGCCGCGCAGAGCCCAGGAGTGGCCGGGCGAGTAGCGGAACCACACGTCGCGCAGTTCGATCCCGCGGCGCGGCGGCCCCGCCCGCCGGGGACGGTCCGGGACCGGGAGGTCCGGCCCGGCGTCGAGGACGGCGAGATAGTGGCCGAACAGCAGCACCTGCTGATGCGCCGAGACCAGTTCGAGGACGAGACCGCCGACCGCCGCCTGCACCCCGGCGACGGCGGCGACGAACAGCGCCACGTCGCCGGCCCCGCCCGTGCCGTTCACCGCGTCGAGCAGAACCCACAGCAGGCCGCCTCCGGCCGCCAGCGCGGCGATGGTCCCGGTGGCGGCCTGGACGCGCAGCTCCCGCCGGTCGGTACGGCTCCGCTCGGCGTTCGCGGCCCGCCGCTGGGCGTGCAGCAGCCCGCGCAGGTGCCCCCCGACGCCGAAGAGCCTGAGCTCCTTGGCGGCCCGGACGTCGACGAGGAGCTGTCCGAAGAAGAACTCGCGGCGCTCGGCCGGGCCGATGCCCCACAGCATGGCGGCGCGCCGCCGCGACAGCCACAGCTCCGCGGCCAGGGACGGTGCCGCCGCCGCGATCACGAGAACCGCCGTCCACGGGTTGATCGTCACGAGGGAGACGAGGAAGGCGGCGCCGGTCAGGACCGTCCTGGCCGCGCCCAGCGCGGCGGAGACCAGCATGCCGGGGGTCGCCCCGCCGTACTGCTGGGCCATCCGGATCCGGTCGAGGAAGGCGGGGTCCTCGAACCTGGCCAGGCCGGTGAACCGCTCGACGGCCCGGAAGAGGCGGTCCTGGGCGACGAGGCCGACCCTGCGCCCGCTCTCGTCCCTGACGTACTGGACGACCTGTGGCCCGAGCGCGGCCAGCAGCCCGCACCCGGCGAGCGCGGCGCCCAGCGCCGCCGTCACCCCGGGCCGGGGGTGGCCGCCGCCGATCTCGTCGAGGACCAGCTTGGTGCACCAGGCGATCGTCACCGGCAGGGCGGCCATGAGCGCGGTGAGGGCGGCGAAGGCGAGGGTCAGGCCCCTGCTCGCCCGCCAGGCCAGGCCGGCGGCGGCGACCACCGCCCGCGTCGGCGCCGTCACGCGGATGCGGGAAGCGCGTCGAGGTCGGCCAGCGTGCTCCCGCTGGCGAGGACCCTGCCGTGCCCGTCGAGCAGGGCGAGCGACGGGAAGCCCTGGACCCGCAGCGCCTTCGTCACGCCGGTTCCGTACTCCTCGATCAGCACCAGGGCGACGGGCTCCAGCGCCCGCCGCTGGGCCGCCACCTCCTCTTCCGTCCCGACGAGCACGGCCAGCACGCTGCCGCGCCCTCCGGGGAAGGACCGCGCGCGTTCGGCGAACTGCGGCAGGCGGTCCCCGCAGGCGGGGCAGTCGGGTGAGAAGACGCCGACGAGGGCCGGCTCGGTCAGCGTCTCGGCGGAGACGTGCACGCCGTCGGTGCTCACGGCGGAGAAGGCGCCGATCGTCGCTCCAGGCGGGAGCACGATCGGCGGGGACACCCCCGGCCGCGCCGCGAGCATCTCCTCGTGCGTACGCAGCCTGCGGATCACCCCGACCGTCAGCACCAGGTCGATCAGGCACAGGACGCCGACGCCGAGGACGAGCGCGCTGAGGAACGGCATGGGGACTACCTCCGTGAGGGCCTGTTCGTGAAGAGATGGGCGATCTCGCCGATCGCCGGCAGAAGGCGAAGAGAAGGGCCACGGGCGTCCTCACCCCCGATCGGGCGGGCGGGTCGCCACCACGCTAGGAACGGCCCCGGCCGGCGGGGTACACGACGGCTACACGCGGCGGTGTATCCGGTCGGTGCTGCTCGAATGACGCGGATCCCGCACCGATCAGTTTTCCGCGGCGCGTCCGTCTGTACGTGTGAGATCGACTCACGAGAGGCTGGCACGATGCGGAAACTGATCTTCGGCATGAACGTGACCCTGGACGGCTACATCGCCGCGACCGGCGACGACATCGGCTGGGGTGGAGGGGAGGGACCGGACTCGTCGCCGAGCGACGAGCTGTTCCAGTGGTGGTATGAGCAGATGCGGGCGAGCGACCTGTCGCTGTACGGGCGCAAGCTGTGGGAGACGATGAGCTCCCACTGGCCGACCGGCGACCAGCAGCCCGACGCCACCCCGGCGGAGATCGAGTTCGCGCGGCTCTGGCGGGACATGCCGAAGGTGGTGTTCTCATCGACGATCGACAAGGTCGACTGGAACACCCGCCTGGTCACCGGCGACGCGGTCGCCGAGATCGCCCGGCTCAGGGCCGAGGACGGCGGCCCGATGGACATCGGCGGCGCGACGCTCGCCGGGGCGGCCATGCGGGCCGGGCTGATCGACGAGTACACGCTGGTCACCGTGCCGGTCCTGGTGGGCGGCGGCACGCCGTTCTTCACCGCGCTGGACAGCTGGGTGAACCTGAACCTGGTCGAGACGCGGACATTTCCCGGCGGCGTGGTGCTGACCCGATACGAGACGAGGCGATGAGCACGGGCCAGACGCTCGGCTCGTAGGGCCAGGTCGAGATCCTTCCTGGCGTGCTCACCGCCTCGTTGATCGTGACGATGTCCCTGGGGCATGAAGATGCCCCGCCGGCGACGCCGGCGGGGCGGTGGTGTTCGCGTTGCCACGTCGGTGTTCATCTGATCACAGTGTCGCGGGCAGGCCCAGCCATGGTTTGTCGGTGGCGTCGAATCCGGTGAGTTCGGCGATCCTGCCGTCGACGATGTGCAGGACCGCGATGGTGAACAAACGGTATTCCGGGTCGCCGGGGGTGCGGAGGTACAGCGCGGCGGCGGGCATGCGGTTGACCGTGGTGGCGGTGCATCGCCAGTCGTCGTAGCCGCGCTGGAAGAGCCCATTGGAGACCCAGCCGTCCACCGCCTCCTTGGCCGTGACGGTCACGGTGCCCGGGTCGGGCAGCATCGTGAAGCGCAGGTCGTCGCGCAGCAGGGCCGTCAGCCCGTCGATGTCGTTGCGCTCATGGGCCTCGACGTACGCCTTCACCACGCCGCGCTCGTCATCCGACAGCTCGTGCGCGGCAGGGCGCCGCCAGTCGAGGCGGCGGCCGGGCAGCTGCTCGCGCATCGTCACGCGCGCCCGCCGCAGCGCGCTGGTCACCGATGCGACGGTCAGTTCGAGGGCGTCGGCGGTCTTCGACGCCGGCCAGCCGAGGACGTCGCGCAGGATGAACACCGCCCGCTGCCGTGGCGGCAGGTGCTGGACGGCGACGATGAACGCCAGCTCGACCGTCTCCCGCACCACCACCGATTCCTGCGGGTCCTCCGGGAGCATTCGGTCCGGGTAGGGCTGCAGGTAGCGCACTTCGGAGCCCGCGCCCGGCAGCTCGGCAGGCACGGGTGTGCGGTCGTCGCGCTTCTCCAGGAAGTCGAGGCAGGCGTTCGTCGCGATCCGGTGCAGCCAGGTCCGCAGCGCGGCGTCGCCCTTGAACGACTCCCGCTTGTTCCACACCCGCAGGAACGTCTCCTGCGTCATGTCCTGGGCGTCCTCGTAGTGCGCGAGCATCCGGTAGCAGTGCACCTGCAGCTCACGCCGGTAGTGCTCCGTGATGAGCGCGAACTGTGCCGCGTCGTTCGAGCGGGCCGCCGCGATGAACGCGGCCTTGTCGTCGCCTGGCGGTCTGGCGTCGGTCATGGTCGTCGATCCTTCCGCGGGTGGCGAGGGGTTACCAGAACTGACGACGTGGCGGAGGATTTCTGATCGGTGAAGCCGCTGACACCGGGCCGTTCGCAGGAGGGCCCTCACGGGCCCGCCCTTCGGGCGCGGCGGCGCAGGACCAGCCATCGGCCGGCCAGACCGGCGGCGAACATGACCAGCCCGGCGAGCACGGACGGCCAGGGCAGGGTGGCGACCAGGGTCAGGCAGCCGGCGACGCCGAGCAGGTTGAGCGCGCGCGGCCAGCGGCGCTCGGACGGGGGCTGGGTGAACGCCGAGGCGTTCGCGACGGCGTAGTAGACGAGGACGCCGAAGGAGGAGAAGCCGATGACCCCGCGCAGGTCGGCGGTGGCGACCAGGACGCAGACGACGGCGGCCAGGGCGATCTCGGCGTGGTGCGGCACCCGGTGGCGGGGGTGGACGGCCGCCAGCCAGCCCGGCAGGTCGCGATGGCGGGCCATGGCCAGGCCGGTGCGGCCGATCCCGGCCATCAGGGCGAGCAGCGCGCCCAGCGCCGCCGGCGCCGCGCCCGCCCGCACCACCGGGGCCAGGCCGCCGGCGCCCGCCGCCTCGACCGCGGTGGTCAGCGGCGCGGGCGAGGCGGCGAGCCGGGACGGCCCGGCGGCCAGCAGCGCCGCGACCCCGACCACCAGGTAGACGGCCACGGTGACGAACAGGGCGATCGGGATCGCGCGGGGAATGGTGCGGCCCGGGTCGCGGACCTCCTCGCCCATGGTGGCCACGCGGGCGTATCCGGCGAAGGCGAAGAACAGCAGCCCCGCGGCCTGCAGGACGCCGTACGTGCCGCCGGTGCCCCGCCAGTCGCCCAGGCTGTCCGGCGCGGCGCCGCCACTCAGGGCGATCCCCGTCACCACGACGGCCAGGGCGGTCAGGGTGGCGGTGACGAGCACCCGGGTGAGCAGGACGGTCCTGGTGACGCCGTGGTAGTTCAGCGCGGCCAGCCCCAGCACGGCCGCGACGGCGACGGCCCGCTGCGCCCACCAGGGGCCGGGCACCGCGTAGGAGGCGAAGGTGAGCGCCATGGCGGCGCACGACGCCGTCTTGCCGACGACGAAGCCCCACCCGGCCGTGAACCCCCACCAGTGACCGAGGCGTTCGCGGCCGTAGACGTAGGTGCCGCCGGAAACCGGGTGGACCGCGGCCAGTTGGGCGGAGGCGACCGCGTTGCAGTACGCGATCACCGCGGCGATCATCAGCCCGATCAGCAGGCCCGTTCCCGCGGCCCGCGCGGCCGGACCGAACGCGGCGAACACGCCCGCCCCGATCATCGACCCCAGCCCGATGACCACCGCGTCCGCCGTGCCCAGCCGGCGCGCGAGGCCGCCGTGGTCCTGCCCGTACGGCCCGGTTCGTGGCTGGGACGCCACCGCACCCCCTTGGGGTCGTTTACATCAAACGTGTTTGATGTATCGTCCGCGTCGCGGCGTCCCGGAGTCAAGCCGTCCCGGCGGCCGGGGTCATGGGCCGCCGGCAGGGCGTCGCGGCGTACGATGCCCGTGTGACCAGCACACCCGTCTCCGCACAGCGCCGCGCCGACCTCGCGCGGCTGCGCCGCGTCCGGGACCGGATCGACCGGGAGTACGCCCAGCCGCTCGACGTCGAGGCGCTCGCCCGTGGCGTGAACATGTCCGCCGGGCACCTGAGCCGCCAGTTCCGGCTCGCCTACGGAGAGTCGCCGTACGGCTATCTGATGACCCGCCGCATCGAGCGGGCCATGGCGTTGCTGCGCCGCGGCGACCTCAGCGTCACCGAGGTCTGCTTCGCGGTCGGCTGCTCGTCGCTGGGCACCTTCAGCACCCGCTTCACCGAACTGGTCGGCATGCCGCCGAGCGCCTACCGCCGCGCCGCGGCGGGCGCGACGGCGGGGATGCCGTCGTGCGTCGCGAAACAGGTGACCCGGCCGGTCAGGAATCGAGAAGCGCGGACCACCGCGCCGAAACTAGCCTGACCTGTATGAACCTCACCATTCACGCGACCTTCCTCCCGCACGACGACCCCGAGGCCTCGCTCGTCTTCTACCGCGACACCCTCGGCTTCGAGGTCCGGAACGACGTCGGGTACGGCGGCATGCGCTGGATCACGGTCGGCCCCGCCGGGCAGCCCGGCACGTCCATCGTCCTCCACCCGCCGGCCGCCGACCCGGGCATCACCGAGGAGGAACGCCGCGTCATCGCCGAGATGATGGCGAAGGGCACCTACGGGATACTCACCCTGGCCACCGACGACGTCGACGGCACCTTCGACAGGCTGCAGGCCGGCGACGCCGAGGTCGTCCAGGAGCCGACCGACCAGCCGTACGGGGTGCGCGACTGCGCCTTCCGCGACCCTTCGGGCAACCTGATCCGCATCAACCAGGTCGGCTGACGCGCGGCCTGCCCCGGCCCGGGCCAGGCAGCCGCGCCGGAGCCGCCGATCGGGTAGACAGGGGGACCGTTGCCGCGACCGCAGTTCGCCGGTACGGCCCCGCGTACGCACATGGAGACTAGAGACACGATGAGCTTGCCCCCGAGCCAGGACACCCCGCCGCACGCGGCCGACAGCCATGATCTGATCCGCGTGCACGGCGCGCGGGAGAACAACCTCAAGGACGTCAGCGTCGAGATCCCCAAGCGCCGGCTGACCGTCTTCACCGGCGTCTCCGGCTCGGGCAAGAGCTCGCTGGTGTTCGGCACGATCGCCGCGGAGTCGCAGCGCCTGATCAACGAGACCTACAGCGCGTTCGTGCAGGGCTTCATGCCGGCGCTGGCGCGGCCCGAGGTGGACGTGCTCGACGGCCTGACCACCGCGATCATCGTGGACCAGCAGCGGATGGGCGCCAACCCCCGCTCCACGGTCGGCACCGTCACCGACGCCAACGCGATGCTGCGCATCCTGTTCAGCCGGCTCGGCAAGCCGTACATCGGCTCGCCCCAGGCGTTCTCCTTCAACGTCGCCTCGATCAGCGGAGCGGGCGCGGTCACCCTGGAGCGGGCCGGGCAGACCGTGAAGGAGCGGCGCAGCTTCAACGTCACCGGCGGCATGTGCCCCCGCTGCGAGGGCATGGGCCGGGTCTCCGACATCGACCTGTCCCAGCTGTACGACGACTCCAAGTCGCTGAACGAGGGCGCGCTCACGATCCCCGGCTACAGCGTCGACGGCTGGTACGGCCGCATCTTCAGCGGCTCCGGCTTCTTCGACCCCGACAAGCCGATCCGCGACTTCACCAAGACCGAACTGCGCGACCTGCTCCACAAGGAGCCGACCAAGATCAAGGTCGACAACATCAACCTCACCTACGAGGGCCTGATCCCGCGCATCCAGAAGTCGATGCTGTCCAAGGACAAGGAGGCGCTGCAGCCGCACGTCCGGGCGTTCGTGGAGCGGGCGGTGACGTTCACCACCTGCCCCGACTGCGGCGGCACGCGGCTCAGCGAGGCCGCCCGGTCGTCGAAGATCGGCGACGTCAGCATCGCCGACGCCTGCGCCATGCAGATCAGCGACCTGGCCGAGTGGGTGCGCGGCCTGGACGAGCCGTCGGTCGCGCCGCTTCTGGCCACGCTGCAGCAGACCCTCGACTCGTTCACGGAGATCGGCCTGGGTTATCTCTCGCTCGACCGGCCCTCGGGCACGCTGTCGGGCGGCGAGGCCCAGCGCGTCAAGATGATCCGCCATCTCGGTTCCTCGCTCACCGACGTCACCTACGTCTTCGACGAGCCCACCACCGGCCTGCACCCCCACGACATCCAGCGCATGAACGACCTGCTCCTGCGGCTGCGCGACAAGGGGAACACGGTGCTCGTCGTGGAGCACAAGCCGCAGACCATCGCGATCGCCGACCACGTCGTCGACCTCGGCCCCGGCGCGGGCACGGCGGGCGGCACCGTCTGCTACGAGGGCGACGTCAAGGGGCTGCGGAGCGCCGGCACCGTCACCGGCCGCCATCTCGACGACCGGACCCGGCTCAAGGAGACCGTGCGGACGCCCTCCGGCAGCCTGGAGATCCGCGGCGCCAGCACCCACAACCTGCGCGACGTCGACGTCGACATCCCGCTCGGGGTGCTCGTCGTCGTCACCGGCGTCGCCGGCTCCGGCAAGAGCTCCCTCGTCCGCGGGTCGATCCCCGCCGGCGCGGGCGTGGTGTCGGTCGACCAGGGCGCGATCCGCGGCTCGCGGCGCAGCAACCCCGCGACGTACACCGGGCTGCTCGACCCGATCCGCAAGGCGTTCGCGAAGGCCAACGGCGTGAAGCCGGCGCTGTTCAGCGCCAACTCCGAGGGCGCCTGCCCGGCCTGCAACGGCGCCGGCGTCATCTACGTCGACCTCGCGATGATGGCCGGTGTCGCGACCACCTGCGAGGAGTGCGAGGGCAAGCGCTTCCAGGCCGCGGTGCTCGGCTACACCCTCGGCGGCAAGGACATCAGCGAGGTGCTCGCGATGCCGGTGACCGAGGCCGAGGAGTTCTTCGGCGCCGGTCCGGCCCGCACCCCGGCCGCCCACCGCATCCTCCGCCGGCTCGCCGACGTCGGGCTCGGCTACCTCAGCCTCGGCCAGCCGCTCACCACCCTGTCGGGCGGCGAGCGGCAGCGGCTCAAGCTGGCCACCCACATGGCCGACGACGGCGGGGTCTACGTCCTCGACGAGCCCACCACCGGCCTCCACCTCGCCGACGTCGAGCAGCTGCTGGGCCTGCTCGACCGGCTCGTCGACTCCGGCAAGTCGGTCGTCGTCATCGAGCACCACCCGGCGGTCATGGCGCACGCCGACTGGATCATCGACCTCGGGCCCGGCGCCGGTCACGACGGCGGCCGGATCGTCTTCGAGGGCGTCCCCGCCGACCTCGTGGCCGCCCGCTCCACCCTCACCGGCGAGCACCTCGCCGACTACGTCGGCGCGTGACCGCGGCGCACCGGCGCGTGGTATCGGCGGTCTGGTGTCCCGGTAAGGGACTTCAGGCCGTCGCGTACCGCGGGCGCCCGGCCGGCCGGTAGACCTGGATCGTCACGCCTTGCGAGTCGACGCGCGACTCGACCAGGTCGAGCGCGAGATCAGGGCCGGCGTCCGGGAACAGGCGCGCGCCCTGGCCCAGAACGACGGGAACGACGATCAGCGTCATCTCGTCGACCAGGTCGTTCTCCAGCAGCCATCGGGTCAGGGTGCCGCTGCCGTGCACCTGCAGCTCACCGCCCGGCTTGGCCTTCAGGTCCGCGACGGCGGTCGCGAGGTCGCCGGACAGGACGGTGGTGCCCGGCCACGCCGGGTCGGCGAGCGTGGCCGATGCCACGTACTTGGGCCGTGTGTTCAACGCGCGCATGACAGGCTCCCAGCCGGGCACGTCCCGATCCGTCCAGGACCCCCACGAGCCGGCGAACAGGTCGTAGGTCCGCCGGCCGAACAGGAACGCGTCGGCGCGCCGGTAGGTCTGCTTGATGAACGCGTGGGTCTCGTCGTCGCCCTTCCCCAGGGCCCATCCGCCGCGCTCGAATCCGTTCCTGCGGTCCTCGTCCGACGCGCCGCCGTTTCCCTGCATCACTCCGTCGACGGTGACCTGGGTCATGGTGGTCAGCTTCATGATCGCGGTTCCCCTACCTCGGCACCGCCCCTTGTGGGCGGCCTCACCCCTGCTACGAACGCCGCCGCCCCGATCCGACACCGCCTCCCAATTTTTTCAGGGAAACTTCCCGGACGCCGGTCGGCCTCGGGGTATCGCGGTCGTCAGAAGGCGCTTGTCCGGTTTGCCGTTCGGCGCCGTCGGCACCTCGTCGAGGACGGTGATGGTCGCCGGAACGCATGCCTCGCCGAGCCGCTCACCGACCAGCGCCCGCAGCGAGCCCAGGTCGGGGATCCGGTCCGCCACCGGTACCACGAACGCGTGCACCGCCTCGCCGGTGTCCTCGTCCGGGGCGCCGACCACGTACGCCTCAGCGATGTCGGGGGCGGCGGCCAGGACCCGCTCGATCGGGCCGGCGTAGTAGAGGTTCGCGTTGACGATGACGACGTCCCGGGTCCGCCCGGTCAGGTACAGTCGTCCGTCCTCGTCGAAGTGGCCCAGGTCCCGGGTGCGCACCCACCCGTCGACGAACACCTCCGCGGTCTCCGCCGGATCGGCCCAGTAGCCGATGGCCTGCGCGGGGGTACGGACGTACAGCTCGCCGTCGACGCCGGGCGGGACGGGCCGGCCGTCCGCGTCCCGGACCTCGACGTCGACGACGTCGGGCGGGAACCCGACCGACGGGGGGACGTCCCGCGGCGTGGCCATGGAGATCGTGCCGGTCTCGGTCTGCCCGTAGCCCTGGAACACGACCGGGCCGAGCACGTCGAGTGCCTCGCGGAGCCGGGACGCGTCCAGCGGCGACCCGGACACCATGAGCGCCCGGAGACTGCTCAGGTCGGCCGGGGCGGTGCGCTGGGCGGCGACGAGTTTGTACAGGCGAGGCACGGTGATGACGCTGGCGGTCGCCCGGTACCTGGTGATCGCGTCGGGGAACGCGGGCGGGTCGGCGACGACCATGGTCCCGCCTGCGGCGAGCGTGAGCACGCCGTACTCCATCATCACCTGGCTGCCCAGCGACCCGAACACCAGGTAGCGCCGCAGCCGGGAGGCCAGTTCGCGGATCGCCGGCGGCCACGCCTCCGGGCGGGCCGTCCACGCCGCGTTCATGGCGGCGTAGGTCTGTGCGCAGGCCTTGGGCGTGCCGGTACTGCCGCTGGTGTAGACGAGCCGGGCGACGTCCTCCGGCCGGCCGGACAGGCGCAGCGGACCATCCTCGCCGGACGCGGCCAGCAGCTCGGAGACGGTCAGCGTGCGCGGCGCGTGCTCCGGCCCGGTGGCCGCGTCGGTCACGACCGCGGTGATGTCCTGGTGGAGCACGTGGCGCAACTGGCCGTCGGGCAGCCCGGGCCGCACACCGACGGCCCGGGCTCCCACGACATAGGCGGCGATCGTCGCGGCGAACGCCTCCGGGGTGACGCCGAGCATCATGGCGAGGCCGTCCCCCGGCCCGACGGCCGCGGCGCGCAGCCCGGCCGCGATCCGCCGGACGAGGCCGAGCATCTGCGCGCCGGTGACGGCACGGGCGCCGTGCTCGAAGACAGGCCGGTCCCCGGCCGCCTCCAAAAGGTCCAGAACGGCACGCGGGTACGGCTCAGCCGGCGTCGGCAAGGCACTCCTTGACGAAGACGGCCAGGGGCTGCTGGTGCACCTCCGGCAGGTTCCACTGGTTCTCCAGGTTCTCCGCCAGGTGGTGGACGCCGGCCGGCGCGCCGTCCCGGTAGTGCCGCACCACGGGGTGCAGGTAGCTCGCGTCGTGGGCGTTGACGGCGTCGTTCTCGACGACCCTCGGGATCGAGATGTCGAACGGGTCGACGGCGTCGTGGCCCTGGCCGTACTCCAGCGTGACGACGAACGTGTGCCGGGCGCCGCCGAGGCCGCCGTCGGCCACGTACGCCACCGGGACCTCCTCCTGGTACAGCGCGGTGCCTCCGGTCACGGTGACGACGTCGCCGAGCACGCCGAACTGCTGCCAGAGTGCCGACGAGCGGTCGACCCGGGCGATGATCGCGTCGCTGATCGCGTCCGGGGTGGGCTCGACCCGCTCGGCCGGCCAGGTCGCGCCGTGGTACCGGGTGGTCAGGATCCGGTAGAGCGCGCGCACCCCGTACCGGAAACCGTGGATGAACCCGCTGGTGCCCTTCTTGAAGTCGCGTTGCTGGGTGATCGTGCCGGCGAAGTACAGATCAGGCACGTTGACGGACTCGTACGCCGGCGTCTGCTCGGGGAAACGGTCGTTGATGACCAGCGCGGGCCGGCAGCCGTCGTCGAACACCGAGGCGTCGAAGCGGAAACCGGTGCACACGACCACCCGGTCGTAGAACAGCTCGCGCAGCGCCTCCACGGTGCGGGCGTAGCGGAACAGCACCCGGTAGCCGCCGTCGGCGCGGCGTTCGATGCTCTCCACCGTGCCGTCGAGGACCGTGTTCTGGGACTTCAACTGGTAGCTGTCGAGGAAGTTGTTGTTCACCGCGCGCAGGTGCCCGACGTAGTGCGACTGCCAGGCCATCCTGACCGAGTGCGGCCCGGCGACGTGGATGACCGCGGCCTTGGCCATGAGCGCGTCGGCGGTCTCGAACCCCGAGTTGCCCTTGCCGATCACCAGGACCCGCTGGTCGGCGAAGGACGCCGGGTCGGTCTCGAACGTGTCGTAGCGTTCGGCGAGCTCGACGCCCGGGATCGGCGGGACGTGCAGCTGGGAGACCCCGGTGGCCACGACCAGCCGCCGCCCCCGCCATGAGCGTCCGCTGCCGTCGGTGGCGGTGAACCCCTCGTCGTCACGGCCGATCCGGACGACGTCGACGTCGTAGTGCACCTTGACGCCGGTCGCCGCCGCGTAGTCGGACAGGTAGCGCACGAGATCGTCGGCCTGCGGGAAGTACTCCTCGCTGTAGCGGGTGAACAGCAGCTCGGGATCGTCGCTCAGCAGCGAGTTCCAGTCCATCCGCAGCCGCAGCTCCGGGTCCTGGTACCCCGTGTGCACCTTGTTGATGGAGATCAGCTGGCGGTGCCGCGGGAACCGGGTGAAGAAGGTGCCCGGCCCGGCTCCGCGTTCCAGGACGACATAGTCGTGACCGCCGTGTTCGAGCAGTGCGGCCAGCTGCAGCCCGGCCGGTCCGGCCCCGATGATCAGGTAGTCATGCGCCATGAGCCGGAAGCTACGGGCGAATTCTCATAGGATTCTGAGAATCGGCTGTCTACGGTCCGGGCATGCCCGCCGTCGAAGACACCATCGACCTCAGCGCTCCGCTGCGCTCAGCCGACCTGCACCGCGCCGCGACACCGGTGTCCGTCGTGGTCGGCGCGGCCGTCCGCGACCGCGTGGAACGCGGCCGTGACTTCCTCCGCGACGTGCGGGAGGACGAACGTCCGGTGTACGGCGCGACCACCGGCTTCGGCGCCCTGGTCGGGTTCGCCGGCCGGGAGGAGGAAGCGGACCAGTGTGACAACACCCTGGCCCACCTCGGCGCCGGGCAGGGACCGGATCTGCCCCACGACGTGAGCCGGGCCGCGCTCCTCGTGCGCGCGTGGTCGCTCGCCCAAGGGGCGTCCGGGGTTTCGGCACACGTGGTCGACGGGCTCGCCGCGATGTTCACGACGACGTTCGTCCCGGCGATCCCGCGCTACGGCTCGGTCGGCGCGAGCGGGGACCTGATCCCGCTCGCCTATGCCACCCAGGCGCTGCGCGGACGGGGACAGGCCTATCTCGGCGGCTCGCGGATGCCCGCGGCCGAGGCGCTGCGCCAGGCCGGGCTGACCCCGTTGACGCTCGACGGCCGGGACGCCCTCGCGCTCGTCAACGGCACCTCTCTCACCACGGCCGCGACCGCCCTGGCCCTGGACAGCGTCCGGTCCTCGCACCGCGCGATGCAGGCGCTCACCTGTCTGCTGGTCGATCTGCTCGGCTGCGACCCGGGCTTCCTTCACCCGCGACTGCTCGGCGCCTACGGCCATCCCGGCGCGATCGACGTCGCCGACGGCATGCGCAAGACCCTCGCCGGGATCCTCCCGGCCGGCACACGGGCGCTGCAGGAGCCGTACAGCATCCGCTGCTCCCCGCAACTGCTGGGCGCCGCCGAGGACGCCCTGCGTTACGTCGACGGCGTCGTCGCGGCCGACCTGTCCAGCGTCAGCGACAACCCGCTGTTCTTTCCCGACGACGACCTGGTCGTGCACGGCGGCAACTTCTTCGGGCAGCCGGCCGCGTTCGCCGCCGACCTCCTGGCGACGGTCACCGCCCAGCTCGGCAACCTCGCCGAGCGGCAGCTCGACCTCCTCGTCGACCCGGCCCGCAACGGCGGCCTGCCCCCGATGCTCGCCGCCGGACCCGGCCGTCAGCACGGGATGCAGGGGGTGCAGCTCGCCACGACCGCGTTCGTCGCCGAGATCCGCCGCGCCGCCGTGCCGGCGAGCATGCAGAGCCTGCCGACCAACCTGCACAACCAGGACGTGGTGCCGTTCGGCACCCAGGCCGCCCTTCGCGCCTACGACATGGCCGACCTGCTGCGGCTGCTCTGCGGGTCGCTGGCGGTGGGGCTGCGGCAGGCGGCGCACGTCGGCGCCCGCCGCCCCACGGCTCCGGGCTGCGCGGCGCTCCTCGACACCCTGGTCGAGGCGATCCCCGCGGTCGATCCCGACCGCCCGCTGGACGCCGATGTCCGCAAGGCCGCCGAGCTGCTCACCGCGACACTCCCTCTGTGAGCGACAGCCTCCGGGTTCTCGCCCACAGCCGTTCCGCACCGGGCCCCCGCGTCGCTAGGGTCCGGTGCCATGGTCACCCCCCTGGAGCCCGACGACCCGCGCGTACTGGGTGAGTTCACACTGAGCGGACGGCTCGGCGAGGGCGGGCAGGGGGTGGTGTTCCTCGGCCTGTCGCCCCGGGGCGAACCGGTCGCGGTGAAGGTGCTCAAGTCGGGGCTCGACTCTTCGGTGAAGGAGCGGCTGGTCCGCGAGCTCGACGCGATTCGCGAAGTCGCGCCCTTCTGCACGGCCCGGGTGCTGACCGCGATGGTCGACGGGCGGATGCCGTACGTGGTGAGCGAGTTCATCGACGGGCCGTCACTGCAGCACCGGGTGGATTCCGGCGGTCCGCTGCTCGGCGGCGAGCTGGAACGCCTCGCGGTCGGCACGGCCACGGCGCTGGCGGCCGTTCACGCGGCCGGGATCGTGCACCGGGACTTCAAGCCGGCCAACGTGCTGCTGGGGCCGGACGGACCCCGGGTGGTGGACTTCGGCATCGCCAGGCACGGCGAGAGCGACACGATCACGGCGGGCCCGGTCGGCACCCCGGCCTACCTGGCTCCCGAGCAGATCGCCGGAAACCCGGCCACACCCGCCTCCGACGTGTTCGCCTGGGGAGCCACGATCGTCTTCGCCGCCACGGGCCGCCCGGCCTTCGGCGCCGCCGGCGTCCCCGCCGTCATGCACCGGATCCTCACCGACGAGCCCGACGTCTCGGCACTGCCCCGGCCGCTGCGCGGAGTGGTCGAACGCTGCCTCGCCAAGGACCCCGCCCGCCGGCCGGCCTCCCGCGACCTGCTGCTGGAGCTCGTCGGGGCCACCCCCGACCCGCTTCGGGCGGGCGCGGCCGCGGCGGCCACCAGGCCGGTACGGCAGGGCGGGACGACCGCGGCTCTCCCGGTCGTCCCGGCCTCGGGTCCGGCTTCCCGTACGGGGATCGTCGCCGGGGCGGTGGCCGCCGTGGCCGCGCTGTCGGTCACCGCCGCCCTGCTGGGGCCGCGCCTGCTGTCCACCGGCCCGGCCGGCACCTCGTCGCACACCGCCGAGTCACCGGCACCGCCCGCCGGCTCCGGGCCAGGGGAAACCGTCGCGGAGGACGGCGCGGCCCAGGACGACGTTGAGGCGACGGACGACACCGCGGCGACGGACGACGCCGAGGGGGACGCCGCAGCGACTCCGAAGGCCGCTCCCGTGCCGTCGACCACCCCCGGCGGTACGGTTCCGGCCGCGTTCGCCGGCACCTGGGGAGGCCATCTCGTGCCCGACGAGCTCGTGGGAACCAGCGAGGCCGACGTCCAGATCGTGCTGGAGCCAGGCGGGCGCACCGGAAGCTGGAAGGACACCGACAGCTCGTGCCGGGGAGTCCTGACGCTGACGCGCAGCTCCGAGACGGCACTCGTCTTCCGGCTGGACAGGTGCGCGCCGGGCAGGATCACCTTGACCCGGACCGGCGAGGGGCTCGCCTACCGATCGGACGGCAACGAGGGCGACGTCACCTTCCAGGGCCTCCTGATCAAGGACTGACGACCCCAACAGAGCAACCCGCGCAGACAAGGATCCCCATGCCGGCCACCACTGCTCGCTTCACCCTGCTGGTCCTCTACACCGACCGGATGGAGGAGTGCCGCACCTTCTACAGTGCACTCGGCATCGGCTTCACACGGGAGCGGCACGGGGACGGCCCGGAGCATTACGCCGCCGTCCTGCCCGACGGCCAGGTCTTCGAGCTCTACCCCGCCACTTCCGAGCGCCGAACCGGCGCCGTACGGCTCGGTATCGGTGTCGACGGCGCTGCCTGCGAGCCGCCGCTGAAGCCCGGCCGGCACGTCGTGACCGATCCGGACGGCAGGGTGATCGAGGTCTACGCGATGTGACCAACACGTCGCGATCTTCGCTTGCGGATAGACAGTGTCTACTCGGGGCTGGTAGACACTGTCTATGAAGACTGAGGGCTCCCTGCGGGAGCGGCTGGTGGAGGTCGGGGTCCACCTCGTGATGACCGAGGGAGCCGCCGCGGTGGGCCTGCGGGAGATCGCCCGCCGGGCGGGGGTGTCGCACGGCGCGCCGCGCCGGTACTTCCCCACCCACCACTCGCTGCTGTCGGCCATCGCCCGCCGGGGCTTCGCCGACCTCGAAGCGCGGTTCTCGGCCGCCATGGCGGGGCTGACCTCACCGCGCGACCTGCTGGGAGTGTTCGCGCGGGAGTACGTCGCGTACGCGCTGGAGTGCCGCGGCATGTTCGAGCTGATGTTCCGGCACGAACTGCTCGACAGCGACAGGCACGGGTCGGACGGGCCGAGGTTGCGGGAGTCCACGCTGCCGCTGTTCGAGCGCCTGGTCGCGCTGGTCGCCGAGTGCCGGAGCGCGGCGAACCCGCCGGAGGAGCCCGTGGTGACGGCGGCGGCCTTCTGGTCCGCCCTGCACGGGCTCGCGCAGCTGTGGACGTGGGGCAGCCTGCGACTCGTCCTCGACGCCCACGGCGCGGTGCCGGACGGCGAACGCCTCGACCGGCTGGTCGCCGAGGTGCTGGACGCCCACCTCGGGCCCGCGGTCCCGTGACCGGAGCTTCGCGACCCCGCCTGGCGCTGACGGTGAGCGCGGCGGGTGCGATGGTCGTCGCCCTGGACGGCACCGTCCTGGTCGTGGCGCAGCCCAGCCTGCAGCGCGACCTCGCCGCGAGCCTCACGCAGGTCCAGTGGACCAGCACCGGTTACATGGTCGCGGTGGCCGCGCTCCTCGTCGTCGCAGGACGGCTCGGCGACCGCTACGGCCATCGGCGCATGCTGTTCGCCGGCGTGCTCGGCTTCGCGGCCGCCTCGGCCGGCATCGCGCTCGCGCCCGCGATCGGCTGGGTGATCGGCCTGCGGGTCCTCCAGGGCGTGTTCGGCGCGCTGCTCCAGCCGTCGACCCTCGCGTTGCTGAGGCTCGCCTACCCGGCGGACCGGCTCGGGACGGCGATCGCCGTCCGCACCGGCGCCATCGGCGTGGCCGGCGCCGCCGGGCCGGTCGTGGGCGGGGTCGTCGTCGCGGAGCTGGGCTGGCGCACCGTGTTCGTGCTCCAGGTCCCGATCGCCGTCCTGATCGCCGCGCTCACCCTCGCCGTGCGCACACCCCGCCCCCAAGGCTCCGTACGGACGCGGCTCGACCTCACG
Source organism: Microbispora sp. H10949 (assembly GCF_014161435.1). Taxonomy (NCBI): domain Bacteria; kingdom Bacillati; phylum Actinomycetota; class Actinomycetes; order Streptosporangiales; family Streptosporangiaceae; genus Microbispora; species Microbispora sp. H10949. Next base: position 272,310 of record NZ_JABBWZ010000005.1, read on the forward strand.
GGCGCGGCCCTGCTCACGGTCGTGCTGGCGCTCGGAGTCCACACGTTGGCCGGCGTGCCCGGGCACGGGTGGACCGCCGGGCCGACGCTGCTCGGGTTTCTCGCCGTCGCGGGCCTGTCGGCCGTGTTCGCGGCACACGAACGCCGGGCCGCGCACCCGATCGTGCCGGCCGCGGTGGCCCGGTCCCTGCCGGTGACGGCGTCGATGCTGCTCCTGCTGGCCGTCACCAGCGGCGTGTTCGGCGCGTTGTTCGCCGTCACCTTCGTGCTGCAGCAGGGGCTCGGGCTCGGCCCGCTCGCGGCGGGTGTGCGGCTGCTTCCGGTGACGGTGGTCATGGTCCTCGGCGCGCCCGTGGCAGCCGCCGCCGTGCGCCGGCTCGGCCCGCGCCGTACGGCTGTCGCCGGGACGGCGCTCGCGGCCCTCGGCGTCGCGTGTGTGGCCCGGCTCGGCCCGGACGGCTCGTGGGCGGCCACCGCCGCGGCCTTCGCCCTGGTCGGCGCCGGGTTCGCGGCCGTCATGGTCACCGCGACCGGGACCGTCGTCGGCGACGCCCCGGCCCGGTACGCCGGAGTCGTCGGCGGGCTCAAGCAGACCGTGATGAACATCGGTCCGAGCCTGGGCATCGCCGTGGCCGCCGGGGTGACGGCCGTGGAGGCCCCCGCCACAGGGTCCGCCCTGGGGTCCACCCTGCCGGTCATGGCGGGGCTCGTCGTCCTCGGCCTGTTACCGGCGTCGCTGCTGCCCGCCGGGCCGGCCCCGCGCCCCACGGCACAGCCGGCCGCGGAGGCGGGGGACGCGTAGGCCGTCTCACCGCGCCCTCACCGTGCCCCGCGGGCGGGCCTGGGCGTCGTCAACCGGACGAGGAACGACTCCGCCCCGGCGACCCGCACGCGCTGGAGGTGCACGGGCGTGAGGCCCTGACGGAGGGCGAGGGGCAGGTCGCCGACACCGGGAAGCAGGACCACGGCGGTCCCACCGGGTGCGAGCACCCGGCGCACCTCCGCCCACCACCGTGCGGGGGACGCGGCGAGCAGGCCGCCGGGAGGGACCTGACCGCCCCAGGGCGGGTTGGCCAGCACACGGTGGGCGACGCCGTCCCGCACCGGCAGCCGTCCGGCGTCGGCGCGGCCGACGGCGACGGGCAGCCCGGCCGCGTTCTCCCGGGCCGCCGTCACCGCTCGCCCGGCCAGGTCGAACCCGTACAGGCGGGCGCCCGGACACTGCCCCGCCGCCTCGATCAGCAGCGTCCCGGCGCCGCAGCAGGGATCGAGCACCGTGTCGCCCGGCTCGACGCCGGCCATCGCCACCATGGCGGCGGCCAGCGGGGGGTGCAGGGTCCCCGGGACCGACTGCCGCTTGTACTCCCGCCGGTGCAGGGGGCGCTCGGCGATCCGCAGCAGGAGCGTGGCCCGCTCGCCGTCCAGCGTGACCCGCCAGCCGCTGTGGCCCGGCGGCGGCGCGCCCGCGCCGCGCCGCGAGTGGTAGCCGACCCCCAGCCGGCCGGCCAGGACGCGGCCCACCGCGTCCTCCACGTCGTACCTGGTGAAGGTGCGCCTGCCCAGGAACGACGCCGACACCTCGACGCCGGTGAGCCCGCGGGGGCCGCCGTGGTCACGGCGCAGCCGCGCCAGCGCGGCGAGGTCGGCCGCGCCGGCGAGCCCCGCGAGCACGGCGGCGCCCTGCCGGGACGCGCCGACGTCCGGGCCCTGCGCCGCCAGCAGGAACACGTCGTCCGCCGTGCGCAGGCCCAGGGCGGGCAGGCGCGAGGCGCGGAACCGCACCTCGCGATGCCCGATGTGCGTGATGACGCCGAGGCCGCGCCGCAGAATCTCGGCGGCGAGCGTCGGCTCCAGCCCGTGGACGCACCGCGCCACCAGGCTCGCCGCCGTCACGGGACGGCGGGAGCGCTGGGACGCGGAGCGGTGAGAGTGACAGCGCGAACGCGCATGGTGATCCTTCTTCTCCCGCGTCGGCCCGGGACGGCACCGCGCCGCCCCGCCTCGTCGGCGACGGGTCGTGCCTCGCTTCGCCGACGGCGGCTAGCGGAGGTGGAAGAAGGACGTGAACGTCATGGCGGCGATCCTAGGGCGCGGGGAAGCAGGTGATCAACCCGGCGGCGTCTCCACCGACGAGCGCCCCGGGCGATGGGAAGGCGTGCTCTGATAATGTGCCGTCCACGGCGGCGACGACGCGAGGAGGTGAGCCCCATTACCGCTGAACAGGTCGGGTGCTCCCTTCTCCCCGTGCGTACGGTCCCCTAGAGCGAGGCGACCGCGGGAGCGCCCTCGGCATTCCCGGAAGGCTCCCCATGTCACTGTCATCCCGCTCCCCTGCCCCCTCCCCTGCTCCGCCCGCGATCGTGACCCGGCTGCGCGCCGCCGGTTGCGTGTTCGCCGAGGACGAGGCCCGCCTGCTGGTCGCCGCCGCGCGTACGCCGGCCGAACTCGACGCCATGGTGCGGCGGCGTGCCGACGGGCTGCCGCTCGAACACGTCCTCGGCTGGGCCGAGTTCTGCGGCCTGCGGCTGGCCGTCGAGCCCGGGGTCTTCGTGCCCCGGCCGCGCACCGGGTTCCTCGTCCGCCAGGCCGCCGCCCTCACCCGCCCGGGGGCCGTCGTCGTCGACCTGTGCTGCGGCACGGGGGCGCTGGGCGCGGCGCTGGCCGCCGCCGCGGGGCCGATCGAGGTGCACGCCGTGGACGTCGATCCCGCCGCCGTGCGCTGCGCCCGCCGCAACCTCGCCGAGGTGGGCGGCCGGGTGTACGAAGGCGACCTGTACGCGCCGCTGCCGGCCGCCCTGCGGGGCCGGGTGGACGTCGTCGTCGCCAGTCCGCCGTACGTGCCCACCCGGGCCATCGGCCTGCTCCCGCCCGAGGCGCGCGAACACGAGCCGAAGGTCGCACTCGACGGCGGCGCCGACGGGCTCGACGTCGTACGGCGGGTCGTCGCCGGGGCGTCCGGATGGCTGGCGCCGGGCGGGAGCCTTCTGGTGGAGACGAGCGAGAGCCAGGCGGGCAAGACCGCCGAAGCAGTCGCCCGCGCCGGGCTCGTCACCCGCCTGACCTGCGACGACGAGCTGGACGCCAGCGCCGTCATCGGGACCCTGCCCGTACCGGCCGGCTGAGCGGCAGGACGCGGGCGGTCCCTACCTGCGCCGTTCGCGGGAGCGGGGCCGCCGGGCGGGCGCCCGGCCCGCCGTCGGCGCCGCCTCCGCCTGCCAGTGCTCCGGCCAGTGCGCCGGGCGGGTCAGCGAGGGTGGCAGCACGGTCGCGGCGTCGCCCCTGGCGGCGTTGAGCTGGGCCTGGGTGAGGAAGAGGCACCCGGTCAGGTCGGCGCCGCCGAGGCCGGCGCCCCGCAGGTCCGCGCCGATCAGATCGGCGCCCCGCAGGTCGGCTCCGGTCAGGTCCGCGCCGATCAGGTATGCCCCCCGCAGGTTGGCGCCGCGCAGGTCGGCCTTCCTGAGCCGGGCGCCGATGAGGTCGGCTCCCCTGTGGTCGGGCGCGTGGCCCCCGGCGCCGGCCCGGGCCAGCTCGCTCGTCCGCAGCAGCAGCACGTTGACCTTCTCCCGGTGGGCGGCGACGTCCACGCCGAGCAGCTCGCCGGGAGCGCCCATAGTGAGGCGCTCGGTCTCCTCGATCGCGCGGCGCACCTCGGAGTGGATCGGGCGGGCCGCGGGCAGGGAGAGCGCCTCGTGCAGGTACCACAGCAGTTCGTGCAGGTTCCGCATGACCGGGAAGACCTCGAACATCCGCGCCGCGGTGTCCGGCTCGTCGCGCCAGCTGCGCCCGAAGGTGACCTGGGAGACCTTCTGCCCCGCGCCGAAGCAGTCGAACACGGTGCAGCCGGGGAAGCCGCTGTCGCGCAGCCGGGAGTGGATGCCGCAGCGGAAGTCGGACTGGAGATTGGGGCACGGCCGCCCGGCGTCCTTGCTGATCGCGAAGTCCGCCGAGGCGGCGAAGGGCAGGGCGACGCAGCACAGTCCGAAGCAGCTCGCGCAGTCGGCCCGCAGGGCGAGCCGGTCGCCGCCGGGCGCCGAGCCGGCGCCGGAGCGGGCGTGGTCGTTCGTGTCGGGCACGTGCTTGGTCTCCTCGTGTCCGGTGAGGGCCGCGCGGCCTGTCAGAGGCTCAGGCATGGCTCCGGTGTCCTCCCTTGCGATCGTCGGGGGTGGTCAGGCGCCGGACCAATCGGACCAGCCCGGCGCGGCGCGCTTCGGGGCCGTCCCCGGTGACGCCGGTCGTGATCATCCGCACTACCTGGGGGGCCGTGAACCACCAGGTCGCCAGCGCGTACACCGCGTAGACCAGGTGCGCCGGGTCGGTCTCTCCGGTGATCAGCCCCTCTTCCTGAGCGGCGGCGAAGGCGGCGACCTTGCCGGCGTAGTGCGCGGCACGCTCGTCCTCGGCGGCCACCTCGGCGCGGCCGCATTCCAGCCCCTCCCAGGTGAGCAGGCGCAGGAAGTGCGGGTGGGCACAGTGGTAGTCGAAGACCCGCCCGGCGTACTCGCCGAGGTCGGCCAGGTGCGCGCCGGTCAGCGGCACGGCGGCGGCCACCTTGGCGAGCTCGGCCTCAAGGACGGCGGTGAACAGCTGCCGTTTGCCGCCGAAGTACTGGTAGATCCGCTCCTTGTTCACCCCCGCGCGTACGGCGACGCGGTCCACCCGCGCGCCCTGCGGCCCGTGCTCGGCGAACTCCTCCACCGCCGCCTCCAGCAGCAGCCGCCTCGTCCTGGTGGTGTCCCATGCCATGGGGGCAGCCTACAGAATTCCAACCGCACAGTTGGAATCGCGACCGTGCCCGTGCCATACTCCAACCGATCAGTTGGAGATTTCGCCGGCCGGCTTCGCTCCACACCACGCACGACAGATGGGAATCACGGCATGACCGCCACACCCCAGACCACCCGCGAGGTCGTCGACGCCTTCTTCGCCCGGTTCGCCGCCGGTGACCTGACCGGCCTGCTCGATCTTTTCGCCGACCGGGTGGACTTCCTCGTCCCGGGCGCGTCCAACGTGCCCTGGACCGGGGCCCGCTCCGGCAGGGAGCAGATCGCCGAGTTCTTCGCCGTGCTCGGCACCGCGCTCACGCCCGCCCAGGAGTTCACGATCGACGCCACGATCGTCGAGGACGGGCACGCGGTGGTGACCGGACGCAGCCGCTTCGGCGTGCTGTCCACGGGCAGGTCGTTCCTGAACGAGTTCGCCCTGCACTTCACCGTCGCCGACGGCAGGATCGTGGGTTACCGCATGCACGAGGACAGCCACGCGATCAGCGCCGCGTTCGCGGCCTGACCCCTCCCGGTGGAACGGCGGGCGCTCCCCGTTCGGGACCGGCGCCCGGCAGGGTCGCGTGATGAACCAGTATTCAGGCGATCTCGCCGCTTACTGGACCTGGCGCGAGATCTTGCCGCTGCGATGATTCCGGGGTCGGAGCCAGAGCAACGGTGGTGCGTGGTCACCCCGCCTGTACGAGGCCGGCTTCGGGCCGGCGGTTACAGGAGTTCCCGGAAGGAGTGCCCCAGATGTCGCAGAAGATGTCCGAAGTGTTCGAGGTCCACCAGGACGACTACGCCCAGCCGGAGGCCGCGTTGAACCCCAACCACAACGAGACCTCGGTGTTCGAGATCCACGAGGACGACTACAGCGCACCGCACGCCGCCCTGAACCACAACCACAACGAGGTCGCGGTGTTCGAGGTCCACCACGACGGCTACAGCGCACCGGAGTCCGCCCTGACCTACAACCACAACGAGGTCGCGGTGTTCGAGGCCCACGAGGACGACTACGCCCAGCCGGAGGCCGCCCTGAACCTCAACCACAACGAGGTTCTGATCGAGGCCTGAGCCGCGGCCGCCTCCCGGAGCCGGTGAGCCCCGGGAGGCGGCCGCCGCCGTCGGTCGTGACGTCGTACGGGAGGCCATGTGAGCGATGAGTCCCGTCCCACCGGGGCGGCCGAGTTGCTGGCGCACGCACGGGAGCGTTACGCCGGAAGAGCCTTCGACGAGGCGGAGCGGGCGTTCCGGGCCGCCGTCGGCCAGGCCCGGCACCAGGGCCAGAACGCGCTGCGGATCCACGCCCAGTGCGAGCTGGCGAGTGTGTGGCGTACGTGCGGCGGCTACCGCAGGGCGGGGCTGCTGTTCGCTCTCACTCTTCCCGCCGCGGAGCGGGTCTTCGGCCCGGAGTCGGTGGAAGTGGCCAAGGTGTGCAACGAATGGGGTGTGCTGGGCAAGTACACCGGCCGATTCCAGCAGGCCGAGGCCCTCTACGGGCGGGCCCTGACGATCCTGGAGGCGGCCCGCGGCGGTGAGCACGAGGACGTGGCCACCGTCTGCCACAACCTGGGCGGGCTCGCCCACGCCCGTGGTGACCACGAGGCCGGTGAGCCGTGGGCTCGCCGAGCGGCGGAAATCCGCGCCCGGCTCCTCGGTGAGCGTCATCCGAGGGTGGCGGCGGACCTCGCCGCCTGGGCCGCGCTCGTGGAGGGCCGCGGACGCCCGGACGAGGCCGAGGCGCTGCTCCGGCGTGCCCTCGCCGTCTTCGAGGCGGCCTACGGCCCGGAGCACCACGATGTCGCCGCCGCGCTGCACAACCTCGCCGCCCTGAGGCATCGCCGCGGTGACCTGGACGAGGCCCTGGCCCACTACCTCCGCGCCCTGGCCGTCAAGGACGCGGTCCTGGGGCCGGGCCATCCGGAATCCGCCATCACCCTGATCAACCTCGGCGCCCTGTACCGCGCCCGCCACCAGCCCGGCGAGGCCCACGCCTGCTACGGCCGGGCCGTGGAGCTGCTGCGGCGGGCGGCGCCGGACCACCCTCATCTGGCGGCCGCACGCCGCGGCCGGGCGGCCGCCTGCGCGTCCCTGGCGCCGCCCGCGAACGAGAAGTGAGAGACCGAATCGTGAACGTACGCCTGTCCGGCTGCGGCGCCCTGCTGTGGGACGCCGGCCAACTGGTCTGGGACGACTATCTCGACCACCGCCAGTTCGCCCTCACCGACGGCGTCGAGCGCGTGCTGCGGTGGTTCACCGGATTCCGCGACCTGGGCTCGGTGAGAGAGCTGGGCGGCGATCCCGGCGAGGCCGCCCACTGGCACCAGGTCGCCACCGTCCTGGCCGAGCACGACATCCTGATCGCGGAGAACGGACCCCGCCACCAGCGCGAACAGGCCATAGAAGAGGCCTGGCAGCCGTGGGGGCGGCTGGCGCGCGCCTACCACTTCTCCACCCGCTCCCACGCCGGCACCGCCATGCGCACCGCCGAACAGGACAACGAGGATCTCGAAGCCAAGGTTCTGACCGACCCGCCGCCTCCGGCGTTCTGGTCCCTGCCCGGCACCACCCGCGTCGCGCTGCCGGACGCCGGCCCCGGCGTCTGGCGCCATCGCGACCTGTTGGACGTGCTGCACCGGCGTCGCAGCCGCCGCTACTTCGGCCCCTCCGCGCTGCCGCTGGAGACCGTGGCGGCCCTGCTCAAGACCGCCGCGGGGCCTCTGCCGCGGGCCGACGGCCCGCTGACCCAGGCGGGTGTCGACCTCGACCCGAACGGGGTGGTGACCGACTCCTGGCAGCGGGTGTTCAAGACCAGCCCCTCCGGCGGCGCCCGCCACCCGACCGAGGTCTACCTCTACGCGCGCAACGTCCAGGGCCTCGATCCGGGCGCCTACCACTACGCCGCCGCCGACCACACCCTCGAGTTCCTCGGCCGCCGTCTCGACGACGAGCGGCTCGTGTCCGCCGTCGGCGGCCAGGACTGGGTCGCGGGCGCCGGAGCGCTCATCTTCTACACCAGCGTCATCGCCCGCAACCAGTGGAAGTACACCTTCCCCCGGGTCTACCGGGCGCTGATGATGGACGTCGGCCACCTCAGCCAGACCGTCTACCTGCTGGCCACCGCGGCCGGTCTGCACATCACCTTCACCGCGGCCCTTCGGGACCAGGTGGTCGAAGAGCTCCTCGGCTGCGATCCCGCCCGCCACCTTGTCATCGGCACCTCCGTCATCGGCGTCCCGCCCGCCTCCTGACCCGCCCGTCCTTACCCGTCCGCTTACCCGTACGCCGGCCTGCCGGGACGCCCGGCAGGCCGTAGGCGTACCCCATTGACAAAGACAATTTTTACGTACAAGCTTGTTTTTGCGATGAGAGACGTCCTGTACCTGGAGCAGATCGAGCAGGCCGAGGCCCTGCTCAAGCCGCAGCGCATCGAGGTGCTGCGGCAACTGGCCGAGCCGCGCACCTGCACCGAGGTGGCGGCGGTGCTCGGCCAGACCCCGCAGCGCGTGTACTACCACGTCAAACGCCTGGTGGAGGCCGGCCTGGTGCAGCAGGTCTCCGAGCGGCGGGTGCGCGGCATCACCGAGGGCATCTACCGGGCGAGCGCCAGGTCCTACTGGCTGTCACCCGGCCTCGTCGGCAGGATCGGCGGGCTGCGGCGGCGGCAGGACGAGCTCAGCCTGGGCTACCTCCTCGACCTGATGGAACAGGTGCAGGCCGACGTCGCCGCCCTCGACCGGACGGCGCCGGAACTGCCGTCCATCGGCGTCTCCGGGGAGATACGCGTGCCCCCCGAACGCCGTCAGGAGTTCCTCAACGACCTGCGGTCCGCACTTCAGGACCTGTTCACCCGCTACGGCGGCGCCGAGGGCGACGCCTTCAAACTCGCCGTGGCCTGCTACCCCAAGGGAGACGACAGTGAGTGAGCCGATGATCATCCGTGTCCGCCTGGAAGCCCCGATCAAGGAGGTGCGCCACGCGCTTACCGACCCCGCGGCGATGCGGGTGTGGCTGGCCGAGCACGCCGAGGTGGACCTGCCCGAACGGTACGAGTTCTGGGGCCGCCGCACTCCCGAGGGCGACGCGCCGCACCAGCGCCTGCTGCACGCCGACGACCACACCCTTCGCTTCGCCTGGCTGCTCGACGGCGAGGAGACCACCACGGAGATCACCCTGGCGGAGGAGGACGCCGGATCGACCATCCTGACCCTGTCGCAGACCCACTTCGACTTCCAGGACGCCATCACCGGGGCGAGCATCCGCGGGGTGCTGCAGGTGTTCTGGTCGCTCGCGCTGTCCAACCTCGCCGACCACGTCCAGGGGCGGGAGATCGGCCCCCAGCCCGACTACACCACCACCGACTTCCACGGTCACCTGGACATCGCCGCGCCCGTGTCCACGGTGTACGAATCGCTGATCGACTCCGACAAGGCCACCGAGTGGTTCGGCTACCCCATCGGCATCGAGCCATACGTCGGCGGGCGCTTCGCGATGGGCGGCCTCGACGCCAACCCCCAGCCTGCCAAGATCATCGACCTGGTTCCCGACAGCACGATCTCGGTCGACTGGGGACCGATGGGCGTCGTCACCTGGGAGCTGGAGGACACCGGCGGCGCCACCCGCCTGACGTTCGTCCAGAGCGGCTTCGACACCGCCAACCCGCCGTACGGCGCCTGGACCGGATGGCTGTCCGGACTCGCCGAGCTGCGCCGCTACCACGAGCAGTCGAACTGGCGGCCGATCTGGCTCGCCGACGACCCGGCCGCCTGACACGCGAGCGTAGTCGTCCCGCCGCCGAGCGACACCGGCGGCGGGACGACCGCGTCTTATTGGTAGGTTCTCCGGACAAGTAATGACATGTTACGAACGGAGGAGCGGCGCCGTGGAAGTCGAGCAGACGGTGTTGCCGGGGATCGGATTGCGGCACGAGTTCACCACCCGCTCGGGCCGGCGCATCGGAGTCGTCTCGCACCGCACGGGACGGCGGGACCTCGTCATCTACGACCCCGACGATCCCGACAGAGCCTGTGAGACGGTCAAACTCAACGACGAGGAAGCCGACGCCCTCGTCGAACTCCTCGGCGCCCCCCGCATCGTCCAGCGCCTCAACGCCATGCACCGGGAGGTCGAGGGCCTCGTCAGCCTCCAGGTGCTGATCACCCCCGGCTCCCGCTACGACGGCCGTCCCATGGGCGACGCACAGGTGCGCACCCGCACCGGCGCCTCCATCGTCGCCGTGGTCCGCGCCGGACGCGTCTTCGCCAGCCCCGCACCCGACTTCGTCCTGACCGGGGACGACATCGTGGTCGTGGTGGGCGGCGAGGAGAGCACCACCGCAGTCGCCGACATCTTCGCCAGCGGCTGAGGGCAGCGCGTGCACAACACCGCAATACTTTTCCTGGAATTCGGCGCCGTCGTCCTCGGACTCGGCATTCTCGGAGCACTGGCGCTGCGCGTCGGCATCTCCCCCATCCCTCTCTATCTCCTCGCGGGCCTGGCCTTCGGCACCGGCGGCATCCTCCCTCTGGGCACCAGTGAGGACTTCATCGCCACCGGCGCCGAATTAGGCGTCATCCTCCTTCTGCTCACCCTCGGCCTGGAATACAACGCCGACGAACTGGTGACCAGCCTGAAGGGCAACGCCCGCGCCGGTCTCGTCGACCTCCTGCTCAACGCCGCCCCCGGCGCCATCCTGGCGCTGCTGCTCGGCTGGGGACCCGTCGCCGCGGTCGCCATGGCGGGCGTCACCTACGCCACCTCCTCCGGAATCACCGCCAAGGTCCTCTCCGACCTGGGCTGGATCGGCAACCGCGAGACCCCGGTCGTGCTGTCGCTGCTGGTGTTCGAAGACCTCACGATGGCGGTCTACCTGCCGGTCCTGACCGCCATGCTGGCCGGCCTGACCCTCGTCGCCGGGGCGGTCACCGTGGCCATCGCACTGGCCGCGGTCAGCGTGGTGCTGCTGGTCGCGCTCCGCTTCGGCCGCTACATCGAGGCGTTCGTCGCCAGCCCCAACTCCGAGGTGCTCGTGCTCAAGGTGGTCGGGCTCGCACTGCTGGTGGCCGGGCTGGCCCAGCAGCTGCAGGTCTCGGCCGCGGTCGGCGCCTTCCTGGTCGGCATCGCCCTGTCCGGCGAGCTCGCCGAGGACGCCCACGCGCTGCTCGCTCCCCTGCGCGACCTGTTCGCCGCGGTGTTCTTCGTCTTCTTCGGCCTGCAGACCGACCCGACCAAGATCCTGCCCGCGGCCGGGCTGGCGGCCGGCCTCGCCCTGGTCACGATGATCACCAAGCTGATGACCGGAATATACGCGGCCCGCCGCGCGGGCATCGCCCGCGCCGGACGGGTACGCGCCGGCATCGCGCTCATCCCCCGCGGCGAGTTCAACATCGTCATCGCCGGACTGGCCGTGGCCGCCGGAGCCCACCCCGACCTGGGCGCCCTGGCCGCCGCGTACGTCCTCATCCTCGCGGCCTTCGGCCCCCTGGCGGCCCGCCTGGTGCAGCCGCTCCTCACCAAGATCGCCGCTCGTACCGCCTGACGACCGTCCCGCGCCCCGCACCCGTGCGGGGTGCGGGACGCCAGGTGGCGACCAGAGCCGCCGCGAGGAGCAGCTCCGCGATGTCGCCGCCGTAGTACATGATCTCCGCGCCACCCCGCACCTCGGGGATCGGGGCGTGCACGTCCACCCGGAAGCCGCCGTACATCAGCTGGGCGACGACGGCGTGCACGGCGACGGCGCAGCCGAGGTACACCAGGCGGGTACGGACCCCGGGCCGGTCCGGGGCGGGATCGGGTCCGGCGATCACGTACGCGAACAGGCAGCCCGACAGCAGGAAATGCGCGTGCAGCAGCCAGTGCCCCGCCGCCGCCGACGCCGCGTTGTAGAGCGGGGTGAAGTAGAGCACCACGAGGCCGCCGGTGGACAGCAGCAGGGCGACCGACGGGTGGGTCACCACCCGGAGGGGACGGCTGTGCAGCACGGCGGTCAGCCGCCGCCCGCCGTCGGCGGGCAGGGTGCGCAGCATCAGGGTGACGGGCGCACCGAGCACCAGCGCGAGCGGCGCGTACATGCCGACGAGCAGGTGCTGGAGCATGTGACCGCGGAAGTCCGCGTGGGCCAGGGACGCGACGGGCGGCACCAGCGCGACGCCCAGCAGGACGAGCCCGGCGACGAACCCCGCCGTACGCCACCGGCTCCAGCCGCGCGCCGGATTGCGGCGGCGGGCCAGCCGCGCCAGGCGCAGGTAACCGATCGCGCACCCGAGCACGGCCAGGACCGGCAGCGCGCCCGCGAAGTGAGCGCCGTGTTCCGTCACAGGGTCCGTCACGTCCGGCTCTCGGGCTCGAAGGACCGCCCGCTCCGGGCCAGCAGGTAACCCCCGGCGACCAGCAGCGCCCCCAGGACGAGGAAGCCGATGTCCCACCACAACTGATGCGGGCCGCCGCGCACGTGATGGATGGCCAGGAGGTGATGGTCCACGACGCCCTCGACGAGGTTGAACAGACCCCACCCGGCCAGGATCCAGCCCCACAGCACCCGCGAACCCCACACCCGGCGGCGGTTCCGGGTGACCCGGGAGTACAGGAGCGCCAGCCCGATCAGGACCGCCAGCCAGCACACGGTGTGGAACAGACCGTCCCACACCGTGTTCATCTCCAGCCCGGAGACGGTGCGGGGATCGTAGTACCGCACTCCGATGTGATCGCTGTCGGTGCCGCTCAGCATGTGATGCCACTGCAGGATCTGGTGCAGCAGGATTCCGTCGACGAACCCGCCCAGTCCCACACCCAGCACGATGCCCGGCAGCCGGAGATCGGCCGGTTCCGGATCGGCGCGGGTCCCGCCTGCGGTGGTCGCCATCGCCTCGTTCACCCCTCCGTCCTCGGCACCCGTCTTCGGGTCCCCGCCAGGTTCCCGGCACGGAAGGGTCCAGTCACGCGGCCACGCGCGGACCGGCCGCGTGACCTACCAACTTTTGCGGCGCCGGAGAACGGCCCGATAGCGTGACGGCCATGGTGCGCGGATGGATACTGCCGGTCGTCTTCCTGGCATGCGGAGTCGCCGCGGCGTTCCGGCAGACGGCCCAGGGGTCCCCCGGCGCCGCCGCGACGTACTTCCTGGTGTTCCTGCTCGCCGCCGCCCTGCTGTCTCCCCTGGTGTTCCCGAGGTCGATCGGCGCGGCCGAGGCGCTGCGCCGCAGCGAGGCCGACGGCCGCCCGATCGTCTACTGGCGTTCGGGCTGCCGCTACTGCCTCCGGCTCCGGCTGCGCCTCGCCCGCGACGCGCGGCGGCTGCACTGGGTGAACATCTGGCAGGACCCCGAGGGCGCGGCGGCGGTCCGCGCCGCCACCGGCGGCGACGAGACGGTGCCGACCGTCGTGGTCGCCGGCCGCCCCCACGTCAACCCCGACCCCGAGTGGATACGCCGCCAGCTGCCGTGACACTCCCCCTGACCGGGCCGGGTCTGGTCTCCTACTCGTCGTGGTGGGCGATCCATTTGACGCCCACGCCACCCCACTGCTTCAACCTCCTGCCGGCGCCCGCGTCGTCGCGCCGGAAGACGTTGATCCCGTAGTAGGAGAAGTCGATCCACCCGTCGCGCTCGCCTCTGCCCTGCAGCCACTTGGCGTTGACGCCGTTGAGATCGGCAGTGTCGGCCGCCACCGTGCCCCAGGTCTGCGTTCCGTCCCGGTAGACGTTCACGCCGCCCTGCGGGAAGCTGATCCATCCGTCATTGGAGCTCCTGCCCTGCACCCACCTGGTGTTCACGCCGTTGAGGTCGGCCTTGTCGGCCGTCACCGTGCCCGATTCGCCGGTGCCGCTCGCGCGCATGACGTTGACTCCACCCTGGGGGAAGGTGATGGCTCCGTCGCCGCTGTTCGGCCCGCCCACCGACGTGGTCCAGACGTTGGTGGCCCAGACGTTGGTGACTCTGAGGTCGTCCATGACGGGATTGCGCACCTGGACGGCCGTGGTGAGGGTGTGCTGCCGCCTGGTGCTGTTGGAGACGGCGACGAGGGTGTAGGTGGTCTCCCGCTTCGGGGTGGCGTTCAGTCGCACGGCGTACCTGCCCTGAGGCCCGGTGGGCGGGCCCGGGGGAACCGGCTCGTGTCCGCCGGGGAACCGGATCTCGTAGGCGAAGTCGGCGGACCCCTCCCAGCTCAGCGTGACCGGTGTTCCGGCGTCGACGATCTCGCTCTCCGGGCGGAGGTCGCGTGGCGCCGGGGCGGTCTTCACCAGCGCCACCACCGCGTGCCTGTCCGCCGCCTGCCCGGTCCGGGTCCTGCCCGCGTTCTCGGTCACCCTGAACACGGCCAGGCCGACGGCCTGCGCGACGGGGACGTCCTTCAACGTCAGCACCATGTGGCCGCCGGGTTCGAAGTTGGGCCGGCCACCGGCCTGGTCGGTGACGCGGACGGCGTCGGTGCCCTGCGTCTGGACGGCGAGTCGCTGCGAAGGGCCCGACCGGGGGAAGTACTCTCCCTCGCTGCCGACCTTGCCCAGGTCCGGCGTGAGGTGGACGGCGCCGTCGCCGACGGGCACCTGAACCGTGATCGTCCGCCAGAAGACCGCCTGCTCCCCGGTGTTGGTGACGAGAAGGTGGACGGTCCCCGTGGACGCGGCAGGCGTCCCCGGCACCGACGCCTCCAGGGGCGCCGGGTCGGTGAGGAGGGTGTAGGTCAGCAGGGTCATGCTCACGACTCCTTCGCGCAGGGACGGCGGAAGATCACCCCCTTGATCCAAACTCCGGCATTGGAGCGTGACAAGAACAGCAAAGGCGGCCATAGCAGGGCGGATCAGCAACTCCATCGGCGTCTTGACGGGACTTCCGACCAGCCGTCACCAGTGGCATCGGCCGCGCTCACACCTTCAGCAGTTGCCGTACCCGCGCGGCCTCCCGGGTGAGGTGGTCGCGCTCCGGCACGCTGGCGGCGGCACGGGACGCCTCGGCGTACAGCTCCGCCGCTCGGGCGAGGTCGCCGGCGCGTTCGTGCAGGTACGCCGTCACCGCGGTGTACCGGGGCAGGCCGGGGTCCACCCCGGCCAGCGCCGCCAGGCCGGCCTGTGGTCCGTCCGCCTCCCCCACCGCCACCGCCCGGTTGAGCCGCACCACCGGGCTGCCGGTGAGGAGCAGCAGTTCGTCGTACCACTCCACGATCTGCACCCAGTCGGTCTCGGAGGCGCTGCGGGCGTCCGCGTGCAGCGCGGCGATCGCGGCCTGCGCCTGGTATTCGCCCAGCCGGTCACGGGCCAGCGCGGTCTGCAGGATCGTCACCCCCTCGGCGATCAGGCCGGTGTCCCAGCGCGATCGGTCCTGCTCGGCGAGCGGCACCAGGCGGCCTCCCGGGCCGGTCCGAGACGTACGGCGCGCGTGGTGCAGCAGCATGAGCGCGAGCAGCCCCGCGACCTCGGGCTCGTCGGTCAGGGCGGCGAGCTGCCGGGTGAGCCGGATCGCCTCGGCCGCCAGGTCGACGCTCCCTCCGTACCCCTCGTTGAAGACGAGGTAGAGCACCCGCAGCACAGTGCCGAGATCGCCGGGCTGGTCGAGCGGCAGCCCCGCGATCTTCCGCTTGGCCCGGCTGATCCGCTGCGCCATGGTCGCCTCGGGGACGAGGTACGCCGCCGCGATCTGCCGGGTGGTCAGGCCGCCGACCGCGCGCAGCGTCAGCGCGACGGCCGAGGCCGGCGGCAGGGTGGAGTGCGCGCACAGGAAGTAGAGCCGCAGCGTGTCGTCCGTGGCGGGCGCCGGACCGGCGGGAGGCTCGGCCTGTACGGCCACCTCCCGCCCCCGCCGCGACGCCTCGGCACGCACGGCGTCGAGGAACCTGTGCCAGGCGACCGTGACGAGCCACGCCTTCGAATCACGCGGTGGGTCGTCCGGCCAGGTCGCCAGCGCCCGGATCAGGGCATCCTGCACGGCGTCCTCGGCCGAGGTGAAGTCGGCTCCGCGCCGGACGAGGACACCGATCACCGCGGGCACGAGCTCCCGCAGCAGCGACTCGTTCACTCGGTGACCGTGGGCGGCTCGGCGAGGAACGGCCGGACCTCGAGCCACTCGTGGATCGGCTCGCCGCGGGGCCCGGGAGCGGCGGACAGCTCCCCCGCCAGCTGGACCGCGCGGTCCCACGACTCCACGTCGATGATCATCCATCCGGCGATGAGGTCCTTCGTCTCGGCGAACGGACCGTCGGTCACCGGCGGGCGCCCCTCGCCGTCGTACCGCACGAACGCGCCCTGGGGCGACAGCGCCTGGCCGTCGACGAACTCGCCCGTCTCCTCCAGGCGGGCGGCGAAGTCGCGCATGAACTGCACGTGCGCGTCGACCTCCTCCGGCGTCCACCGGTCTATCGACCCGTAGTCGACGACGGGAGCCGGGCCGCCGCGGTAGTGCTTCAGGATCAGGTATTTCATCGTGCTTCCCCTTCGTCGTCGGCGGCCCGTTCGGCCACTCATGCCCCTGGGACGGAGCCGACGCCACATTCTCGACACGCGGCACGAGTTTTTCCGAAGCGATTCTCCTGTCGGGGGGTTTTTGATGCTGGTGCTCGCTGGGTGTGCCAAAATCCGAGCGCCTTTACATTGTAGATTCATAGTAGGATCGGGCTCGATGAGCATCCCCGCGGTTCCCGAGCGGAGTGTCCCCGCACCCTCCACACCCGATCCGTACGAGGTGTATCTCGGCGCGCTGCAGAGCCCGGAGTCCCGGCGCACGATGAAGGGCTGCCTCGACCGCATCGCCCGCCTCGTCACCGGCGA
This sequence comes from Microbispora sp. H10949, assembly GCF_014161435.1. NCBI lineage: Bacteria > Bacillati > Actinomycetota > Actinomycetes > Streptosporangiales > Streptosporangiaceae > Microbispora > Microbispora sp. H10949. The sequence continues at coordinate 288,830 of NZ_JABBWZ010000005.1, forward strand.
CCCCGAGGCCACCGGGGCCGGGCAGCCCTGGGAGCTGCTGCGCTACGAGCACACGGTCCGCCTCCGCACGCTGATGCGCGAGCAGGGGTGGTCCCCCTCGCACGTCAACAAGCACCTGGTGGCGCTGCGGCGCGTGCTCAAGGAGGCCTGGCGGCTCGGCCTGATGAGCGGCGAGGACTACCAGCGCGCCGCCGACCTGCCCGCCTACAAGCACACGCGCGTTCCGGCGGGACGGCACGTCGAGGCCGAGGCGCTCGCGGCCGCGCTGGAGGTGTGCGACGAGGACCACTCCCCCGCCGGCCGCCGGGACGGCGCCATGCTGGCGGCGCTGTATTCCAGTGGCTGCCGCCGCGCCGAGATCGCCGGGCTCAGGCTGGCCGATTTCGACCCGCACGCCCGTTCCATGCGAGTGCGCGGCAAGGGCGACAAGGAGCGGCTCGTCTACCTGACCCCGCAGGCCGTCGAACGCCTGAACCTGTGGCTCGCCGTACGCGGCCGGTCGGCCGGACCGCTGTTCTGCCCGATCAACAAGGCCGGGCGGCTGCGCATGGCCCACATGACCGGCCAGGCCATCGCCGACATCGTCTCGCGGCGCCTGGCCGCCGCCGGGGCCTCTCCCCGCACCCCGCACGACTTCCGGCGCACGTTCATCGGCGAACTCCTCGACGCCGGAGTCGACCTCGCCACCGCCCAGGCCCTGGTCGGCCACGCCTCCCCCGCCACCACCGCCCGGTACGACCGGCGGCCCGAGCGCCGCCGCCGCGAGGCCGTCGACCGGCTCCGCGTCCCCGGCGCCCCGAGCTGAGCGCGGTCACCCACGGCGGGTGGCGCGCACGACGACGTCGTACAGAGGGACTTCCCGGCCGCCGTCGCCCGAGAGCGTACGCACGTGCTCCTCGGCGGTGACGATCTCCCACTCCGTGCCGTCCAGGCGCGCGGCGACGGCCGCCGAGGTGACCGACGCCTCGGCCGGCGGATGATGCCCGTGCCCGTGATGCCCGTGATGCCCGTGACTGTGGTGCCCGTGACCGCCGGAGTCGGTGGTGTGCAGGTGCCCCACGATGAGCAGCGTGCCGCCGGGAGCCACCCATCCGGCGATGCGGTCGTAGAACTCGAGCTGCGGCATCGCCGGATGGGCGTAGTGGGTCATGACCAGGTCGTACCGCGTGTCCGGGCTCCAGACGCCCAGGTCCGCCTCGACCCACCGCACGCGTTCGCGCACACCGCTCGCCACCCCGTTCGCCGCCGCGCGCTCGGCGGCGCGGGCGAGCGCCTCGGACGAGATGTCGGCCGCGGTGACCTCCCAGCCGTGGGAGGCGAGCCAGATCGCCTCGGCGCCGCCGCCGCATCCCGCGTCCAGCGCCGTGCCCGGTCCCAGGCCGCCGATCTCACGGGCAAGGTACGGATTCGGCGGGTTGCCGCCCATGGAACCCGGGCCTCCGTCCCGCCCCCGCTGCCAGTGCCGCTCCCAATAGTCCTTGTCGAATCCGTGCGTCATGCCCCTCATCGTGCGGACGGACACGGCAGTGGCGCAAATCTTATTGCCGAACCGGCAAATCAGTCCGCGTACGCCTTCCCAGATTGACGTTGCTAGTTATTTCAGTCACTATTGAAACGACTAGCCGACGTGAACCGGCACACGATCGACAACGGAGCATGCGACGATGAGCACTGAGAAACAGCAGGACCGGCTGCTCCGCTGGGTGGAACGGGTGGCGGCCTTCTGCGTCGAGGAGTGGGGGCTGCCGCCCATCACCGGACGCATCCTCGGCTGGCTCATGATCTGCGACCCGGCCGAGCAGTCCGCCGGCCAGATCGCGGAGGTCATCCAGGCCAGCCGGGCCTCGCTCACCTCGAACATGCGCTTCCTCACGGCCATCGGCCTGGTCAAGAAGGTGAGGAAGCCCGGGGATCGCACCTCCTACTACCGCATCGAAGACGACGCCTGGCAGAAGGTCATCCAGCGCAAGCTCGAAAGCCTGAGCGCGTTCGGCGAGATCGCCGACGAAGGGCTCGACCTCGTGGGCGGCGAGGGACACCGCACCGAGCGCATCAAGGCCGCCCACGACTCCCTGACGTGGCTGCAGAACCTCGCGGCCCGCCATCCGCTACGCCGTTAAGGAATCCCCATGCACCACTGGCAACCCAAACTCGGGCTGATCCAGGAAACGCTGCTGCTCACTCTCCACGCCAGAGCCCTGGACGCCGGGCAGCCCAGCCCGATCCTCGGCGATACGCTCTCCGCCGACCTGGCCGGCACCATCGATTACGACTTCGGCAAGCTGAAGGTCAAGCCCAGCCTCGTCCTCACCACGGCACTGCGCGCCAAGAAGCTCGACGGCGTCGTCCGCGCCTACATCGCCGCTCATCCCAGATGCGTGGTGCTCGACCTGGGCTGCGGCCTGGACACCCGGATGTTCCGCTGTGATCCCCCACCCGGCGTCGACTGGTACGACATCGACTTCCCGGAAGTGGTGCACCTGCGGGCCGAATGTCTGCCCGGACGTTCCCACCTGGTCGGAGCCGACCTCACCAGCTCCGGCTGGCTTACAGCCATCCCCGGCGACCGGCCTGCGGTGATCGTCGCCGAAGGCTTGCTCCCCTTCATGCCCGGCGACTCCTTCCAGACGATGACCCGCGCGCTGACCGGCCATTTCCCTTCGGGCGAGCTCGCGCTCAACGGCTACACCCGCTTCGCGGCCTGGGCCATGAAGTACCACCCGACCATCAAGGCACTCGGCATCAAAGCCGCCCAGGGCTTCGACGACCCACACGAGCCAGAGTCCTGGGACGCCGGCCTCGAACTGATCGAGGAGCAGATCCTCACCCGCGCACCGGAAACAGCCCGGTTCCCGCAACCCCTACGCGCGCTGACCCGTCTCACCGCCCGCAGCACGGCCTTGTCGCGGCAAGGGGCACGCGTTCTCCGCTACAGGTTCTGAGCCCTGTGCGGGCGGCGGTTGCGACAAGCGGCGTTCGCCGGCGCGTCGGTGATCGCGGTATTCGCCCTGCTCAGCACGCTGGTCTTCGTGCGCGGTAGAGCACGTGACGGCGCAGCGGATGCCCCTCGGGGAGCACCGGGTGATCGAAGTCTTCACCAGGGTCGCGGGTCATCCCGAGACGCCGCATCACGGCCTGCGAGCGGAGGTTCGGCACCGCCGTGAACGAGACGACCTCGGTCAGGCCGAGCGTGCCGAACCCGTGCTCCAGCGACGCCCGCGCGGCCTCGGTGGCGTACCCGTGCCCCCAGGCGGATCTGGCGAGCCGCCAGCCGATCTCCACGCACGGGGTGAAGTGCGCGGCGAACCTCGGCACCTGCAGCCCGGTGAAGCCGATGAACACGCCGTCCGCCTCGACCGCCCACAGACCGAACCCGCGTTCGTCGAACGCCGCTTCGATGCGCTCGACGAACGTGTCGCTCTCCTCGCGGGTGAGCGTGGCCGGGAAGTGCTCCATGACGACCGGGTCGGCGTTCAGCGCCGCGAAGGGCTCCTTGTCCTCCTCACGCCAGCGCCGCAGCACCAGCCTGTCGGTTCTGATGGGGTGTTTGATCGAACTTGTCACCTCCCGAGGATAGGGGGCGGGAGAAAGCAGGGGCCGGCGTCGGCTAGAGTCGGTTGTGGCCGATGTGGTTTGTGTCCCCCGGGCCGCAAACACCGCCTTCACGGAATACCGTTCGGCTGGAGCCGTGTTGTGCATTCCGCCGAGGAGGCGACCGCCACATCGGCCCTCGACGCGGACGCCCCGCGAGACCCTGTCTCGCGGGGCCGTCGTGTTGTCCGCACGCCTTGTCCGTACGCCTCTCACCAGGCCCGGCCCTCCGGCAGGAGCGCCAGGCCGGGCGTGGACACGTGCAGCACCTCGTAGCGCTCGGCGTCGCCGTGGGCGCCCGCCGCCTCCCGCTCCCACAGCGCGAACGTCATCAGCCGCCAGCTACCGGGATCGAGGGCCAGGGCGGCGGTGTGCAGGCCCGCAGAGCCGCCCAGCGCACGCAGGCCGGCCAGAGCCTCCGCGACGCACGCCGTCAGATCGGCGGCCTCGGGCAGCGGGGTGAGCAGGCGGGAGGCCGCCCGCGGAGCCGTTCCCCGCGCCGGGCCGGGTTCGACGGCGAGGCCGGTCCACTGCCGCACCGCCGGGCGCCCGAAGTCGGCGACTATCCCCTGGAAGCCGCCACCGCCGACCAGGAACTCCCCCATCCGCCCGGCGTCGTGCCACAGGTAGAACGGGGCGTACTGGTTGACCGGCGACCCCGCCGCGCCCCGCTCGCGGATCAGGTAGGCCTTGAGGCCGAGCCCAGCCCGGTCGTCGAGGGCGTGCCCTCGCGTCGCGACCCGCTCCCGGATGGTCGTCATGTCGTAGTCGGCGGGCAGGGTGATGTCGTACTGCATGGCGTACACGCCGGGGCTCCTCAGGAAGATCGGGAACTGGAGGGTCAGGACCGGGACAGCAGGGCGAGCAGCCCGTCGACGGCCTGGTGGAACGGCTCGGGCGAGGCCGCCGCGCGGGCCAGGACGTATCCGCCCTGCAGCACGGCCACGACGGCGGACGCGGTGGCGGCGGGGTCGAGTCCGGCGCCGGTCTCGCCGCGCTCCCGTCCTTCGGCCAGCACCGCCGCGAGCCGGTCCCGCAGCCAGGCGAAGGTCTCCTCGACCGGCCCCCGCAGCATCGGGTCGGCCATCACCTCGGGGTCCTGGGTCAGCCTGCCGATCGGGCAGCCCCGCAGCACCTCCCGCTCCCGCCGCAGGTAGGCGGAGACCCGCTCGGCGGCCGTGCCCGGCCCGGACAGGATCTCCTCCACCCCGGCCCGCATCTCCCCCGCGGTACGGCCGATCGCGGCGAGCGCGAGGTCCGGCTTGCCGGAGAAGTGGTGATACATGCTGCCCTGGCCCGCCCCCGCGCGCTGCTGGATGGCCCGCGGGCTGGTCCCGACGTAGCCGCGCTCCCACAACAGCTCGCGCGTGCTCTCGATCAGGCGGTCCGGTGTGCTCATGCTGTACATACTAGTAGGTACAGAGAAGTGTTGGCGATGCCGTACAAAACACGGGAGGGTGTGTTGCAGGGGGCGTACACCTGAAGGGCACCCGGGGCGGCCTAGGGTATGTCCGTCGAGCCGAGTCCGGTGGTGCTGAGAAGGAGAGGCCGTGCTCTATTCCGCCCTGAAGGCCGTCAGCGTTCCCGTCATGCACCTGCTGTGGCGGCCGCGGATGGAGGGACGCGAGCACGTCCCCGCACACGGGCCCGCGATCCTCGCCTCCAACCACCTGTCCGTGCTCGACTCGTTCTTCATGCCGGCGCTGGTGCCCCGCATGGTGCGCTTCGTGGCCAAGAAGGAGTACTTCACGGGCAACCGCCTCGCGGCCGAATGGATGCGGGCGATGGGAGCCGTGGAGATCGACCGTGAGAACGTCACCGCCGCCCAGGACATGCTCGACGCCGCCGTGGAGGTGCTGAAGGCGGGCGAACTGTTCGGCATCTACCCCGAGGGCACCCGCTCCCCCGACGGCCGCCTCTACCGCGGCAAGATCGGCGTGGCCTGGCTCTCGCTCACCACCGGCGCGCCGGTCGTGCCCGTGGCCATGCTGGGCACCGAGAAGGTCCTGCCGCCCGGCGCGTCGGTGCCGCGCCTGCGCCGCATCGGCGTGCGGTTCGGCGAGCCGATGACCTTCACCGGCGACCCCGGCAGCGCCCGGGACCGGCGGCGGGTGACCGACGAGGTCATGGCCGCGATCCAGCGCCTGTCGGGCCAGGAGTACGTGCCCCGGTACGGCGCGAGCGTCAAGGGCGCCGGCGAATCGGGAGTGTGAATCCCGATTCGGCCCCGCTAGGCTCTGGTCCCGACCGGGACACGGGCGTGACTGGGGGTACCTGTGCCGCGAGGACGGACTGTCGCGATCTCGGCCGCCGCGGCCGTCGTGCTGGCGGGGGGCGCCGCGGGAGGGGCCTACTACGTGCTGCACACACGCGGCACCCCACAGGAGACCGCGGCCCGCTTCACCTCGGCCTGGTCCCGGGGCGACCTCACCGCCATGAAGGCCGAGCTCGCCTCCCCCGCACCCGGCTTCGACTCCGCGTACGCCGAGCTGACCAAGAACCTGGGAGCCGAGAAGGTCTCCGTACGGGATGTGCGGGCGGGCCAGGCGAAGGACGACCGGGCCACCGCGTCGTTCACCGCCACCACGAGCCTCAAGGACGTCGGCGACTGGACCTACCAGGGCTCGCTGAGGCTCGTCGTCAAGGACCACTACTGGAAGGTGGACTGGTCGCCGGCCGCGGTCCACCCCGCCCTCGACGGGACCACCCACCTGGCGCTGAAGACGTCGTGGCCGCAGCGGGCCCCGATCACCGACGCCAACGGCGACCGCATCGACGGCGGCGACGTGGGCGGCTCGGTGCAGCAGCTCGTCGGCTACCTGGACAAGGCCGGCGACGACGACCTCGGCAAGCTGGGCAGCGCGTACAAGAAGAACGACCCCGTGGGGCGCGCCGGCCTCCAGGAGACCTTCCAGAAGCAGCTCGCCGGGACCCCCACCACCGAGATCCAGGCGGTGGGCGCGGGCCGCAAGACCCTGCACTCGGTCAAGGGCTCCCCCGGCCGCGACCTGGCGACCAGCCTCGATCTCAAGGTGCAGCGGGCCGCCGCCGACGCGGTGCGCGACCTGCCCAAGCCCGCGTCGCTGGTCGCCGTACGGCCCTCCACCGGCGAGATCCTCGCGGTCGTCAACAACAGGGGCGGGTTCAACCGCGCGCTGGACGGCAAGTACGCCCCCGGCTCCACCTTCAAGACGATCACGGCGGCCGGGCTGCTGGCCGAGGGCCTGACCCCGTCGAGCCGGGTGACCTGCCCGGAGGAGGCGGTCGTCGGCGGCATGAAGATCCGGAACTCCGACCACGAGGCCTTCGGATCGCTGTCGTTCCTGGACTCCTACGCCCACTCGTGCAACACCACCTTCGCCCCGCTCGCCGCCGAGAAGCTGGGCGCCCAGAAGCTGTACGACCTGGCGACGGAGCTGGGATTCAACCAGCCGCTGCGCATCGGCGTCCCGGCGACGCCCGGCAGCATGCCGAAGGCCACCAGCGACGCCGAACTGGCCGCCGAGTCGTTCGGCCAGGGCAGGATCACCGCGAGCCCGCTGGTGATGGCGACCGTGGCCGCGGCGGTCGCGGACGGCTCCTGGCGCCCGCCCACGCTGGTGCCCTCCCGCAAGCAGGCCGAGGCTCCCCGGGAGCTGCCCGGCGGGGTGGTGAAGAGCCTGCGCTCGATGATGCGGGCGGTGGTCACCAAGGGCACCGCCCGCAAGGCGGGGCTGCCCTCGGGCACGGCGGGCAAGACGGGGACCGCCGAGTTCGGCACCGGGCCGAAGCTCGATTCGCACGCCTGGTTCATGGGGTACCGCGGCGACCTGGCCTTCGCCGTCGTCGTGGAGGCCGGCGGCATGGGCGGCGACGTGGCCGCCCCGGTCGCCGCGCGCTTCCTCAAGGCCCTGTGACTACACGGGGAACGCGGCGGCGTCGTGCCGCAGGGCCATGACCAGCAGGGTCGCGATCAGCGTGGCGATGAGCAGCCAGCTCACCGCGATGATCAAGGTGGAGCGGCCCGGCCGGCGCCGTGCGGCGCCCCGCCCCGCGCGCTGGCCGGCCCGGTGGCCGGCGCGATGACCGGCACGGTGGTTGAACGACTCGAGCCTGGCTGCCAGCTTCGGGTCCTCGTCCGTGAGGTGCCGCTCGATCATCGCCAGCATCCGCTCTTCGTCCTGCGACCAGGCCATCGCGCAACACTCCCAGAACGCAAGGTATGTGCCGACGTTGTCCCCAACGATGAAGATCGTTAGCCGTTTCCAGGACCGCGATTTACGATGAGTTGCCTTTAGGGGTTCGGGCGCGCCCGCGGCCCGGCGGCGTTTCGTCCGGGTGACGCTACGATCGCCCGACATGGGGCACGACCTGCACGCCGAGGCGTTCGTCCGCACGCACACCAGGCCCGCGGCCGTGCCGTACGTGCCGGAGATCCGTCTGTGTCTGGCCCATGCCGGCGAGGAACACGACGAGACGCACGGCGAGACGCACGGCGAGCTGTACGAGATCTGGGAACGGGCCGGAGGGCTGCCCTTCTGGGCGTACCCCTGGGCCGGCGGGCAGGCGCTCGCGCGCCACGTGCTCGATCATCCCGAGACCGTGCGCGGCCGGACGGTGCTCGACCTCGCCACCGGGTCCGGGCTGGTCGCCGTGGCCGCCGCGCTGGCCGGAGCCGCCCTGGTCGTGGCCAACGACGTCGACCCGTACGCGCTGGCGGCCGTGCGGCTCAACGCCGCCGCCAACGGCGTCGCCGTACGGGTCCTCGGCGGCGACCTGCTCGACGGCGCGCCGCCCCAGGAGGTCGTGCTCGCCGGAGACGTCTTCTACGAAAGGCCCCTGGCCCTGCGGGTCGCCCCGTTCCTGGCCAGGGCCGCGGGCGAGGTCCTCACCGGGGTGCCCGACCGGGCCTGCTCCTACCTGCCGGAGGGCGTGTTCGAGCCGGTGGGCGTGCACGAGGTGCCCACCCTCCTGGAGGACGCGCCCAGGAAGCGGACGACGATATATCGGCTTTACGGACAGTAAAGCGGGACGTGACCCACATCACAGCAACATGTGAACTGCCGGTGACGTCAAAGGGAAAGGGGATCTTCACCGACACGGACGGGGCGTGATTGTGGTTTCTCTACGCAGAATCGGGGCCAGGATGGTGGTCAGGGCCCTGGAGGCCCGCGACCGGCGCCGCGCGAGGTCGGCGCCGCCACCCGACGGCAAGGAGATCCGCATCCTGCTGCTGCACGCCAACGGTGTGGGCGGCACCGTCCGCACCGTCTTCAACCTGGCCGGACACCTCGCCCGCACGCACGACGTCGAGATCGTCAGCGTCGTACGGGAACGTGCGGAGCCCTCCTTCCCCGTCCCGCCCGGGGTGCGCGTTCGCTACCTCGACGACCGCCTGCCGCGCCGCAAGGGCCTGCTGTCCCGCTTCCCCAGCAGGCTCGTGCCGAAGGACGAGGCGGCCTACCACTGGTTCACTCTGCGCACCGACCTCAAGCTGGTCCGCTACATCCGGTCCCGCCGGCGCGGCATCGTGATCGGCACGCGGCCGGGCCTGAACCTGATCGCCGCGCGCTTCGCACCCCCGGAGATCATCACCGTCGCCCAGGAGCACGGGAACCTGTCCTCGCACCAGCCCCTGGTGCGCAAGCAGATCGTCCGCCGGTACGGCAGGCACGACGCGGTCGTCACCCTCACGCAGGCCGATCTGCGCACCTACGAGCGGTCCTTCGACAAGGCCCGCAGGGAGCGCCCGGCCGTGCTGGCCCAGGTGCCCAACGCGACACCCCGCCTGAACGGCGGCGTCTCGCCCCTCACCGCCAAGACCGTCGTCAGCGTGGGCCGCCTGACCTGGGGCAAGGGCTACGACCTGCTCATCCGCGCGTGGGCGCACGTCGCCGGGCGGCACCCGGACTGGACGCTGCGGATCCACGGCGGCGGTCCCCGGCTGGAGAAGCTCCAGGCGTCCATCGACAGGCGCGGGCTGACGGAGCAGGTGTTCCTCGAAGGCCCGGCCGACGACGTCGGCGCGGTCCTCGCGGACGCCTCGATGTTCGTGCTGAGCTCCCGCCACGAGGGCATGCCGATGGTCATCCTGGAGGCGATGAGCAAGGGTCTGCCGGTCGTCAGCTACGACTGCCCCACCGGGCCGAAGGAGATGATCAGCCACGGCCGTGACGGGCTGCTGGTGAAGCCGCAGAAGATCCACGCGCTGGCCGACGCCATCTGCACCCTCATCGAGGACGAGGACCTGCGCCGCGAGATGGGCGCCAACGCGCTGGCGACCGCCGCCCGCTACGACCTCGACGTCATCGGCGCCCGGTGGGAGAACCTGCTCTCCGGTCTCGTCGAACGCAGGCGCGCCCTCGACGCGGGCGGGCCCGCCGAACCGTCCCAGGGACCGGCCGAGGAGCCGGACCTCCCGGCGTCGTCAGTCCTGTCGCGACCCGGCCCTTAACCGATCAGAAGGCACGGGGCCGAACCAGGCCGGCCCCATGGCGGTCACGGACAATCCCGAGGACCAGCAGTGGTATGCCCGCCGTGGCCGGATCGATCGCTCTACCCGGGACGGCCCCGCGCTTCTACCGTTTTCCGCGTGGACACCGATACCCCCGACCCTGACACCTCCGGACACCGGCCGTCCTCGGCCGCAGAAGCCACAATCGTGGGCCGGGCCGAGGAGCTGGCGGCGATCCAGGAGCTCATTGAGGCTTCGGCCGCTGGGCATGGTGCGGCCGTGATGATCGTCGGCGAGGCGGGCATCGGCAAGTCGCGGTTGCTGGCGGAGGCGTCGGCCCGGGCATCGGCGGCGGGCATGGAGGTGCTGGCGGGCCGGGCGGTGCCGGGGGGCGGCACATACCGGGCGCTGGCCACCGCGTTGGTCGGGCGGTTGCGGGATGCCATGCTCGCGGGGGACGCCGAGCTGCGGCCGTATCGGGCGGCGCTGGGGCGAATCATTCCCGATTTCGGGTCGATCGGCTATGCCGACAGGGCCGACACGATGGTGGATCCCGCCGTGATGGTGGGGGAGGGCGTGCTGCGGCTGCTGCGCGTGGTCGGCGCCGGACGTGGATGCCTGCTCGTGCTGGACGACCTGCATTGGGCCGACCCGGACACGCTGGCGGTCCTGGAATACCTGGTCGATCAGGTAGTCGACCAGCAAATCATGATCTGTGGGACGGCGCGTGAGGAGCCGCCCACCGCCGATCAGATCGAGCGGATCGGCCGACGGCCGACTGTGCGGATGCTGAGGCCCGCCCGGCTGAACGCGGCCCAGGTAACCGAGTTGGCCCGCGATCGGGCCGGGATGCCGCTCGCGCCGGCGACCGCCTCGTTTGTGGTGGAGCGCTGCGACGGGCTGCCGCTGCTGGTGGAGGAGCTGACGGCGGGACTGCGTGAGACGGGCGTGGACCCAACCGCCCCACAGGAGGCGTTGAACGACATCGCAGTGCCTCCGACGTTGCGGGCGCTCGTCGGTGAGCGGATGGCGGCCATGGCTGAGGAACACCGCCGGTTGCTGCATGTGGCGGCGGTGGTGGGGGTCGACCTGGGCTGGGACGTGGTGGCCTCGGTGGCACAGGCGGACGAGTCGGTGCTGCTGGCGGGTCTACGCGCCGCCACCCGGGTGCATCTGCTGCGCGCCGAGGCCGATGAGCTGACCTGGCGGCACTCGCTCACCCGGGAGGCGGTGCTGGCGGGATTGCTGCCGCCGGAGCGGGCCGCGATGGCACGGCGTGCTGCGGAACTGCTCGACGGTGGTGGCGTTGGTGAGGCTGACGTACGGGCCGCCGAACTGCTGGCCGCGGTGGGAGAGCATGATCGGGCCGGCCGGATCCTGCTCCGGCTGGCCCGCCACGATCTCGCACGAGGGGCGTTACGCAGCGCGCGGGCGCTGCTGGCCCGGGTGGAGGCCGCCGGTGCGATCCGCGTCGCGTGGGCCATCGAGCAGGTCCGGCTGCTGACACTCGCCGGCGAGGTGGAAGCGGCATTGTGTACTGGGGAACAGGTCATCGACACCGCGGCCGGGGACGAGTACGTCGAGTTGTGTCTGCAGCTGGCCCGTAGCTCTGTGGTGGGCGGACGCCGGGCGGCGGCGATCGAGTACGCCGAGCGGGCCGACCGGCCGCACGATCCGCGTTTTGCCATCGTGCGGGCCGACGCCGCCTACGGCGAGGGGGATCCGCAACGCGCCGGCGCCCTCGCCGCCGACGCGGTCCGCGAGGCCGAACGCTCCGGCGACGGCGAGTCTCTGGCGGGTGCGCTGCTGGTGCAGGGGCGCTGCCTGGCCCAACGTGATGCCGCTGCGGCGCGCGCGGCGTTCGGGCGGGCGGTGCAGGTGGCCGCCATGCGTGGCCTGACCCCGCTGCGTGTGGCGGCCCTGTTCCACCTGGCCGCCGTCCAGCGTGGGCAGCCCGACCCGCCGGCGCTGGCCGAGGCCCGCGAGATCGCCGAGTCCGCCGGGCTGCTGGGGCAGCTGGCGTCGATCGACTTGCTGGTGGCCGACCTGGCGCTGGTGGCGCATGGTCCCCGCGTGGGTGAGCCGGTGGCCCGCGGCTGTGCCGAGCTGTCAGCACGGCTGCGCCTGACGAGCGTCCAGGCGGTCGCCGAGCTCTTCGTCGCGGCCGCCCGCGCAGGTGCCGGAGACCGCGACGGCATGGAGCGATGGCTGCGACGGGCCGGAGCCCGGCCGAACGCGCCGTGGGAGGTGCGGGCCGGTCTTGACCTGGTACGCGCTATCTGCTCGGTGGCGACCGGCGACCTGCCGGGCGCGGCCACGCAGGCCGATGACGGAGCCGCGATCCTGGCCGGTCACGCCTCGGCCGCCCCAACCCACTGGTGGGGGCTGTGGTTGCTGCTGCGCGAAGTGACCGGCCACGAGCCGCAGGAGGCCCGCGCGGTGTTCCAGCACACCCGGGTGTGCCGCCGGCGGGTCAACCGGGGTGCGCTGCTCTACGCCGATGCCGTCGCCGCGGGCCGCGATGGCAGGGCGAAGGAGGCGGCGCAGGCGCTGGCCCGCGGGGACGCGGCGCTCGAGGCGCATCCGTGGTGGCATCGACTGCTGCGGCTGCCGGTGTGGGCTGCCGCGGTGACCGAGGGCTGGGGCGATCCCATCCCTGGACTGCGCGCCGACCTGGCCTGCCACGAGCTCAACGGCGACGAGGCGCTGGCGCGGCAGTGCCGAGACCTCCTGCGGAAGGCCGGTGCGCCGTCCCGCCGCAACAGGGGCGCGAGCGTGCCGCCTCGACTACGCGCGGCCGGGGTCACCGGCCGGGAGGCCGAGGTGCTCGCCCTGGTGGCCGAAGGGCTGGGCAACGCGCAGATCGCGGCACGGCTGCACCTGTCCGTACGCACGGTGGAAACCCACGTCAGCCGGCTTCTGGCCAAGACCGGCGCGGCGGACCGGACCCAGTTGCGTACGTACGCGCCCCGCGAACATCAGTAGCCGGCACGGACGCGTAGCCGGCCGGACCCGGCGACCCTTGGGGGCATGGCCACAACAGAGGGAACGACACCCGTCCCCGACGATCCCCTGGCGACCCCGCTGTTCCCGCGAACCTCGCGCTACCACCCCGACTGGATCCGCTCCGGCGTCAGCGGCGGAGCGAACTCGCTCTGGCTGACCGAATGGCTCACCCAGGCGATGACGTTACAGCCCGGGATGCGGGTGCTGGACCTGGGCTGCGGCCGTGGCGCGTCATCGATCTTCCTGCACCGCGAGTTCGACGTCCAGGTCTGGGCAACGGACCTGTGGTTCGGTGCGGACGAGCGGCTGCACCGCATCCGCGACGCCGGCGCCGACCACGCGGTGTTCCCGATCCACGCCGACGCCCGATCCCTGCCGTTCGCGGCGGGCTTCTTCGATGCCGTCGTCAGCATCGACTCCTTCGTCTACTACGGCACCGACGACCTGTACCTCAACTATCTGGCCCGGTTCGTCCGGCCGGGCGGCCAGATCGGCATCGCCGGCGCGGGACTGACCCAGGAGATCGACGGGCCGGTCCCCGAGCATCTGCGGGGCTGGTGGGAGCCGAGCATGGCCTGTCTGCACTCGGCCCACTGGTGGCACCGGCACTGGGAACGCAGCGGCATCGCCTCTGTGGACCTCGCAGACACCATGACGGACGGCTGGACGTACTGGCTGGCATGGCAACAGGCGATCGCACCGGACAACGAGGCGGAAATCAACGTCCTCAACGCCGAACGCGGAAGCCACCTCGGGTATGTGCGCGCGGTCGCCCGGCGCCGATCGGACACCGCACCCGACGAACCCGTCTCCTCCGTTCCCGTCACCTATACAAAGCAGCCCCTGTTTCGCACCTGAACGGCGGCAGCGGAAATCCCGCCCGGCCTGTATAAGACAGAGAATTCGAAAGAGAAAGGGACACGGTAATGACGACCGTTTCGCTTCACCCGCGCTCCTGGCTGACCACCCGGGTCGGCGGCGCGGCCCTGGTGGCCGGCCTGGTCACCGCCGCTTTCACCTCCCCCGCCCATGCGTCCGCGGACGTGATCACCGTCCACGTCAGCGGCAGCACAGTGTTCATCGTGGGAACTCCCGGCAAGGACGTCATCAACATCACCAGCCTCGCCGGCAAGGTCAGCGTGGGCGTCGACACGTCGGTGACGGCCGGCGCGGGATGCGTCAAGAAAGGCCCCCTCGTGGTCGACTGTACCGGGACCGGTAGCGGGATCCTGTTCATCGAGGCCAGCACCATCGGTGGCGATGACTCGGTGAACAATCAGACCTCCTTGCAATCGTCGATACTGGGTGGCAGTGGCGTCGACCGCCTGACCGGTGGCCCTGGCCGCGATGCTCTCAACGGCGGCTCCGGAGACGACATCCTGAATGGCAACGGCGGCATCGATACCGCCAATGGCGCCGCCGGCATCGACACCTGCACCGCCGAGACCGAGATCAACTGCGAGATCTAGTCAGCGATGTCGGCGGCTGCCGGTGCCCCGGCAGCCGCCGACTGGGGCTTTATCTCATCTGTCTAATGCACCTGGAGCTCGCCTTTACAAAGTAGATTTCTTCAGGACTTTTGTCCTGCCCGAGGCCGGATCGATCGCTCTGGCCGCGCCGGGCCCCGCGCTTCTAGCGTTCTCCTCGTGGACACCGACATCCCCGATCCCGCAGTGTCCCTGACCACTGCGACGAAGAGCTTCGGCCCGGTACGGGCCGTGGACGGGCTCACGCTCACCGTGCCCCGCGGCCAGACGCTGGCCCTTCTCGGCCCCAACGGCGCCGGCAAGTCGACGGCCATCGCGCTCCTGCTCGGCCTGATCCCGCCCGACGCCGGACGCGCCGCGCTGTTCGGCCTGGACCCCGAGCGGGCCGTACGACGGGGCCGCGTGGGCGCGATGACGCAGGAGGGAGGCCTGGTCCAGCGGGTCACGGTCCGCGAACTGCTGTCCTTCGTGTCCGGCACCTACCCCGCTCCCCTCCCCCTCGACGAGGTGGTCGCCCTCGCGCGCATCGGCGACCTGCTCGGCCGCCGGGTCGACCGGCTGTCCGGCGGCCAGGGCCAGCGTGTGCGGTTCGCCATGGCGGTGTGCGGCGATCCGGACCTCGTCGTCCTCGACGAGCCCACCGCCGCCCTCGACGTCGAGGCCCGGCGGGAGTTCTGGGCCGGCCTGCGCGGGCTCGCCGACCGGGGCAAGACCATCCTGTTCTCCACGCACTACCTGGAGGAGGCCGACGAGCAGGCCGACCGGATCGTGGTGCTCGGCCGCGGCCGGGTGATCGCCGACGGCACCAGTGCGGAGATCAAACGCGCGGCGGCGCTGACCACCGTCCGCGTGACCGTCGACGGTGACGCCGCCTGGCTCGCCACCCTGCCCGGTGTGCGCCACATGGAGATCCGGGCCGGCCGGGCCCACCTCCGCAGCGGCGACTCCGACGCCACCGTCATGGCGCTCGCCCAGGCGGGAGCCGTACGCGACCTGGAGGTCGTCCCGGCCGACCTGGAGGACGCCTTCGTCGCCCTGACGAGCACAGCCCCGGCAAGCAAGGAGAACGCGTGATGTGGGGATATGTCCGGCTCGAACTGACCAGGACCTTCCGCGACGGCGGTTATGTGATCTTCGCTGTCGTGATGCCGGTCGTCATGTACCTCATCTTCACCAACCTCGGCCTGTCCCCCGGTGACCGGCACGACGCGGCGATCTACACAATGGTCGGCATGGCGGCGTACGGCGCGCTAGGCGGCGCGTTCAACAACGGCAGCGGCATCGCCGAGGACCGCGCGACCGGCTGGCTGCGTCAGTTACGCCTCACTCCGCTGACCCCCGCGCAGGTCGTCACGGGGAAGGTGCTGACCGGGGTCGTCGGCGTCGTGCCGAGCATCGCGGCCGTGTTGCTGGCCGGCGTGCTGGTCAACCACGTCACGCTCCCGCCGCAGCGGTGGCTGGCGATCGTCGTCCTCCTCTGGGCCGGGACCGTGCCGTTCTCCCTGCTCGGCCTGGGCAACGGCTACCGCCTGTCCGGCCAGACGGCGGCGGTGGCCAACGTCGCGACCATGCTGACCCTGTCCATCGTCGGCGGCCTGTGGATACCGGCCGAGACGTTCCCCTCCTGGCTGCGCGCGATCGCCGAGTGGACGCCGTCGAACAGCTACGCGGGCCTGTCCTGGCGGATCGCGTTCGGCGACGCCCCCACCCTCCGTCAGGCCGCGACTCTTGTGGCGTGGTTGCTCGCCTTCGCGGTCTACGCGGTGTACGGCTACCGCCGCGCCGGGCGCCGGGCCTGACACCGATACCGACGTTTCCCATGACGACCGGACGCGACACCTGGCTCGACCCGCTGCGCGGGGGCGAGCGCGGCCCCGACGCGAAGGGGATGTTCATCTGGGTGCTCCTGACGGCGGGACCGGTGTGGGACATCGCGCACGGCCGGTCCCACCCACTCTGGCTGGCGTGGCCGGCGGCGGCGGCCGCGGCCGGGCTGTACCTCCTCACCACCCACTACGCCTTCGCCGACCGGCGCCGGGCCCTGCCGTCGCTGGGACTGCTGGCGGCCGTCGTCCTCACGGCGGCCACCGGGTTCGGCGACAACTGGCTGTACCTGGTCATCATGCTGGCCACCGCCACCGGGATCGCCGTGAGGAGCCGGGTCCTGCCGTTGCTGCTGCTCACGGAGTGCGCCGCCGCCCTGCTGCTGGCCGTGCGAGGCGGAGCCGGCCTCACCGACGCGGCCCCGCTGGTCTGGGGCACGTTCACCGCCGGCCTCATCCCGGCGATGATCGTCGCGCTGTGGGCGGCCATCGACGAGCTCAAGGCCACCCGGGAGGAGCTGGCGCGCACCGCCGTGACCGAGGAACGGCTGCGGTTCTCCCGCGACCTGCACGACCTGCTCGGCCACACCCTCTCGGTGATGGTCGTCAAGGCCGAGGCCGTACGCCGGCTGACGCGGGTGGACGCGGAGGCGGCCGGCGCGCAGGCCGCCGACATCGAGCGGATCGGGCGGCAGGCGCTGGCGGAGGTGCGGGCGGCGGTCACCGGCTACCGCGGCAGGGGCCTGGCGGCCGAGCTCGACGCCGCCCGGACCGTCCTCGCCGACGCCGGCATCGGCGCCGTGGTCCGCACCTGCCCGGTGCGGGCGGCCCCCGAGATCGACGCGCTGCTCGGCTGGGCCGTACGCGAGGGCGTCACCAACGTCGTGCGGCACAGCGGCGCGGCGGCCTGTGACATCACCCTGCGTGAGATCGATCCGGTCGAGGGGGACGGCCTCCTGCTGCTGGAGATCCGCGACGACGGCCCGGCCCGGGGAAAGGCCCCCGGGCACGGCAACGGGCTGACCGGGCTGCGCGAACGGGTGCGGGCCGTGGGTGGCAGCCTGGAGATCGCCACGCCGCCGGGCGGGGGCTTCCTGCTCGGGGTGTCCGTGCCGTACGCCGAGGCCGTGCCGTACGACAAGGAGGAGCAGGCGTGATCAGGGTGCTGCTGGCCGAGGACCAGGGCATGATGCGCGGCGCGCTGGCCCTGCTCCTCGGCCTGGAGGCCGACATCGAGGTCGTCGCCCAGGTGGGCCGCGGCGACGAGGTGGTGGACACCGCCCTGCGCGCCCGGCCCGACGTGGCCCTGCTCGACATCGAGATGCCTGGCCGCAGTGGCCTGGAGACCGCCGCCGACCTGCGTGAACGCCTGCCCGGCTGCGCCGTGCTCATCCTCACCACCTTCGGACGGCCGGGATACCTGCGCCGGGCGATGGAAGCCGGGGCACGGGGGTTCCTGGTCAAGGACGGGCCGGTCGAGGAGCTCGCCGACGCCGTCCGCCGGGTGCTGCGGGGCGATCTGGTCATCGACCCCGCCCTCGCGGCCGCCGCGCTCAGCACCGGCCCGAGCCCGCTGACCGACCGCGAACGCGACGTCCTCGCGGCGGCGGCGGACGGCTCGACGATCGCCGACATCGCCGCGCGGCTCCACCTGTCGGAGAGCACCGTGCGCAACTACCTGTCCTCGTCGATTGGCAAGACCGGGACCAGGAACCGGATCGAGGCGGCCCGCCTGGCCCGCCACAACGGCTGGCTGTAGCCCGGAGCGGTAACCAGTGATAATGGTTACATGAGCCTGACGCTACGCGCCCGCGACGGGGCGACCTTCCGGTTCGATCCGGGCGCGCTCTGCCTGGAGTTCCTCATGAGCGGAGGCGTCGGGGTCTACTCCTGCTACGAGTCGCTGCACGTGCCGGCCGACCTCGCCCGCTGGACCGCCGTGTCCCGGCTCGGCCTGGAACGGGTGGACACGACCACGGACGACCTGGACCGGGCGAAACTCCTGCGCGCCGCCCTGTGGGGGCTCGCCGCCGACCGGGCGCACGGCCGTACGCCACGGCAGGCCGACGTCGACGCGGTGAACGAGGCGGCCGCGGCGGCCCCGCCGGTGCCCGTCATGACCGCGGACGGGCGGAGATCCTGGGCTTCCCCCGCCACCGGCCGCCAGGTGGTGGCGGCCGTCGCGCGGGACGCGATCGACCTGTTCACCGGGCCCTTCGCCGGCCGGGTGCGCGAGTGCGCCGCGGACGGCTGCCCCCTCCTCTTCGTCGACACCTCCCGCCCCGGCAGCCGTCGCTGGTGCTCGATGGAACGCTGCGGCAACCGGCACAAGGTGCGCGCGCACCGCTCCCGCGACGCACCGCCAGGGTGACGGCTGTCAGGCGTCGGTGTTCCGGAAGAAGCCGGCGTCGTAGGTGACCTTCGCGAGGGCCCGCTGCCCGTCGGCGTTGGGATGGAAGTAGTCCCAGCCGCTGACCTCCTTGAGCGTGAACGGGTAGGAGAAGACCGCTCCCCCGTCGTAACGGCAGGCCGGGCCGTACAGGGCGCACGCCTCCCTGAGCTGCTCGTTGTAGTCCATCACCCGCTCGCGCACCCGGTCGCGCCTGGCCTGGTCCTTCTTCGCCGTCGACCGGGGATTGGCCAGCATCGCCTGGCAGATGTGGCCGACCGCCCAGAAGGCCCTGGCCCACCCGTTGCCCTTGCCGATGCGCCACAGGCGCTCGATGTCGGGGATGCTCGCCACGAAGACCCGCGCGCCGGTCGGCCGGAGCACGGCGAAGGCCTCGTCGATGTGCTGCCGGAACACCGGAACCGGCGTCATCTCCTTCTCGGAGCCGACGCAGGCGTCCTGCGCGCCGATGAGGACGGTGACGTAGTCGGCCTTCTCGCGCACGGCATGCCGGGCCTGCCCCGGCAGGGCGGCGCTGGTCGAGCCGGGGACCGCGAAGTTGAGGTTGTGCCCCTTGATCGCATGGTCCGAGGCGAGCAGGCGCAGATAGTGGCTGTGCACACCGGCGTTGTCACCCGACGACCAGGAGCGTGACCTGCAGGCGACGTACCAGCCGCAGGCGTTGAACCCCGCGCTGATCGAGTCGCCGAGCGCGGCCATCACGGTGGGTGACGTGCCGGCGTGGGCGGCCACAGGCACGAACAGGACGGACGCGGCCAGGACA
Organism: Microbispora sp. H10949; assembly: GCF_014161435.1. Lineage (NCBI taxonomy): Bacteria > Bacillati > Actinomycetota > Actinomycetes > Streptosporangiales > Streptosporangiaceae > Microbispora > Microbispora sp. H10949. Next base: position 308,343 of record NZ_JABBWZ010000005.1, read on the forward strand.
GGCGCGATCTTCTTGAGCATGAACACCTCCGGAAGATCAACGGTAGGGATTTCTTGGAGGTGCGTTCTATCGCCTTCAGGGAAGGCAGGCCTTCCGTGACCGATTTCCTATCGCGGCTTGACAGAGTGGGCTCCAGCGGCATGCGGGGGCCTCTTGTCGAACATGTTCAGATCGTGCGTAGAGTGATTCGGGTGAGTGTCGCCCTTATCCAGCCCCTGGTGGTTCGCACGGTCGCGGTGAGCGACCCCGACGATCTCCTGGCGCGCCTGCCCGGCGCCGCGCCGTACGCGTGGATCAGGAACGGCGAGGGACTCGTGGGCTGGGGGGAGGCGGCACGCGCCATGGTGCCGCCGGGTCCGGGCCGTTTCGACTGGGCCCGCGGCTGGCTCTCCTCGCTCTTCGCCGGGGCGCTCATCCGGGATGAGGTCGGCATGCCGGGCTCGGGGCCGGTGGCCTTCGGCTCCTTCACCTTCGACGCCGACGCCCCGGGGACCGTCCTGGTCGTCCCCCGCGTGGTGCTCGCCCGGCGGGACGGCCGCGCCTGGCTCACCACGATCGGCGACAACGCGTTCGAACTGGCCCGCCCCCCGGTGGAACCCGGCCGCATCCGGTACGGCGACGGCACGCTGACGGCGCCCCAGTGGGAGCACCGGGTCGCGCGAGCGGTACGCCGCATCAGGGACGGCGGCCTCGACAAGGTGGTGCTCGCCCGCGACCTCACGGCCGTCGCCGACCGGGACATCGACATCCGCGTGCTGCTCGGGCGGCTGGCCCGGAGCTACCCCGAGTGCTACACGTTCTCCGTGGACGGCCTGGTCGGCGCGACGCCCGAACTGCTGGTCCGGCACACCGGCCAGGCGGTGGAGTCCCTGGTCCTCGCCGGCACCACGCCGCGCGGGTCGGGGCCGGCCGACGACGCCGCCCGCGCCGCCGCCCTGTACGCGTCGAAGAAGGACCGGCACGAGCACGCCTGCGCGGTCGCCTCGGTCCGGGAGGCCCTGGCTCCCCTGTGTTCGACGCTGCACGTGCCCGAGGAGCCGGAACTGCTCGTGCTGCCCAACGTGCAGCACCTGGCGAGCCGGGTCACCGGGCGGCTGTCCGACGGGGCGTCGGTGCTCGACGTGGTGGCCGCCATGCACCCCACGGCCGCCGTCGGCGGGACGCCCACCGGCACCGCGCTCGGCCTCATCCGCGAACTGGAGGGCATGGACCGCGGCGGCTACTCCGGCCCGGTCGGCTGGATCGACGCGCACGGCGACGGCGAGTGGGGCATCGCCCTGCGCTGCGCGTACATCTCCGGCAGGCACGCCCGGCTGTTCGCCGGCTGCGGCATCATGGCCGGCTCTGACCCGGCCACGGAACTCGCCGAGGCGCAGGCCAAGCTCCGCGTCATGCAGTACGCCCTGGAGGGGTGACACACGGGCCTTCAGCGGGCCGGGGTCAGGGCCAGGGTTTCAGCCGGCCGGGGTTTCGGCGGGACGGCCGGGTTTCAGCGGGCCAGGTGGACGATCTCGCCGAGCTCGGTCTCGGCCCGCCCGGCGGTGACCGCCGCCACCCACTCCTCGAAGGCGGGCAGCCGGTCCTCGGCGACGGCGACCTCGAAGGCCACCCGCACGCCGTGGCCGACGCTGTAGTCGACACCGCGAACCGCGTACGGCGAGGCGCGCAGATCACTTTCCAGCCTGCCGGCCTGGGCGTGGCCGACCGACACGGTCACCACCGCCGCGGGAACCATCTCGACGACCTCCGCCCGGTCGAGGGTCTCCCCCACGGCGCCGCCGTACGCGCGGGCGAGGCCGCCGGCGCCCAGCAACACCCCGCCGAAGTAGCGGGTGACGACGGCCACCACGTCCGCGAATCCACGCCGGGTGAGCATCTCCAGCATCGGCGTGCCCGCCGTTCCGCCCGGCTCGCCGTCGTCGTCCGCCCGGCGCACGCCACCGTCCCCGCCTCCGCTTCCTGCGATGACGTACGCCGTGCAGTTGTGGCTGGCGTCGGCGTACAGCCTCCTGCGCCCGGCGACGAACTCCCGTGCCGCCTCCTCCGTGGTCGCCGGAGCCAGGGCACAGATGAAGCGCGAACGGCGGATCTCGGTCTCATGCTCGACGACGTTTCCGATCGTCCGGTACGGCGTGGTCACATGGTCAGTCTAATAAGCGCATCCCTTTACGAAGTAAGGTGAGAACGCTTCACGTGGGGCGGGAGTTCACCGTTGCCGGTGGCGGAGTGCTCGTTGCTCTGCGGCGTCGAGTGCCGGTCTGAGGGGTGCGAGCGTGGCGTGCAGGAGGTCCGGCAGCGAGCCGGACGGCACGACGAGCCCGCTGGCCGTGGAGGACGAGAAAGCCGTCTGCAGCCACTGTTCGAGCGCCACGCGGACTGCGGCGGCCACGCTCGCCGCGAGCACCCGTGCGATGTGCGGGTCGCCATCGCCGAGACGCTCGGCGATGGCTTCGGTGAGGGGATGTTCGATCGCGGTGGTGGTGTCGATGAATGCGTCGCGCAGCGCGGGGCGGGTGGTGATCAGCAGCAGCGCGTCCTGGCCGGGCGCGTCCGAGGCGGTGTACTGATCCACGATGGCCTCGACGACGGCGTCGGCGAGGCCGACGCCGCCGGGCCGGCCGGCCACCGCAGCCGCGACTCGTGCCTCTCGTTCGCTGGTGACGGCGGCGACGATCGCCTGTTCTCGGCTGGAGAAGTAGTTGTTGTACGTCCTCGGTGAAACGCCGGCGGCCTCGGCGATGTCATCGACGCGCACGTTGTCCGGTCCACGCTCAAGAGCCAGCCGCAGGGCCGCCGCGCGCAATGCCTCTCGGGTGGCCTGCTTCTTCTGCTCGCGCAACCCCGTCCGTCTCGTCGTCACGGGCTCAGCATAGCCTATCTGCGCGCGCGCAAATTTGCGTGCGCGCAGATTTTTCCTCTAGCCTGGCCCCCTCACCCGCCAGGAGGGAACCAGCACGATGAGGGGCAAAGGCATCAGCTACGGCACCGGCTTCGTCGAGAACGGAGCGATCTCCCGCAAACGCTTCGACCCGGCCGTGGTCGGGCGCGAGATGCGCATCATCCGCGATCACCTGCACTGCACCGCGGTCCGCGTCTGGGCGGCGACCCGGAACGGATTGAGCCGGCGGCGGCGCACGCCGCCGATCTGGGCCTGGAGGTCTGGTTCTCCCCCTACCCCCTGGAACTGACCGCCGAGGAACGAACCAAGGAGAACACGTGATCATAGATGTCGTCATCGTCGGTGGTGGCCCGAACGGGCTGATGCTGGCCTGCGAACTGAGCCTGGCAGGGGCCCGGCCGGTCGTGCTGGAGCGGCTGATCGAGCCCAGCGAAGAACCGAAAGCGAACGGGTTGCTCGGCCAAGTTGTGAAAATGCTCGACCATCGAGGGCTGCATGAACGTCTTTCTGGTAGCCAACAACCTCCGCAGCCGAACTCCGCATACTTCATGTTCGGCGCGTTGGGCCTGGACCTGAGCCTGCTGCAGGACAGCCCGGTCTATGCCCTGCCGGTGCCGCAGCGACGCATCGTGCAGGTCCTGGAGGAGCGCGCCATCGAACTGGGCGTGGAGATCCGCCGGGGACACGAGGTCGTCGGCCTGTCGCAGGACGACGACGCGGTGACCATCGACTTCGCGAGCCTGGGCGAGGCCGGCCAATTGCGGGCCCGGTACCTCGTCGGCGCGGATGGAGCTCACAGCACCACGCGCAAGCTCTCCGGCATCGCGTTCCCCGGCATCACCTACGACCGGATGACCGTCTGCTCAGCGCACGCGACGGTCCCGGCGGAATGGGTTGATCCCGTGACCGGCGCGTTGAACGTGCCCGGCTACGGCGACATTCTGCCGTTCCTGCCCCACCGCACCGAACACGGCGGGTTCTCCTACGCGCCGATGCCTGGCCACCCACCGCTGATCAGCACCACTGAATGGGACAGGCCCGCGACCGACGCTCCCATGAGCCTGGAGGAGCTGCGGGCGAGCATCCGCCGCGTGCTCGGCGTCGACGTGCCGCTCGATCCGCCCGACGGCCCGGGGCCGCACGTGCTGCGCCGACTGACCGGCGGCAACACCCGCATCGCCGAACGGTTCGCCGACGGCCGGGTATTCCTGATCGGTGACGCCGCGCATGTGTACGCCGCCACGGGAGGTGGTCCAGGGCTCAACCTCGGCCTGCAGGACGCGGTCAATCTCGGCTGGAAACTCGCCGCCGAGATCCGGGGAAGCGCCCCGCCCGGGCTGCTGGACACCTACGAGACAGAGCGACGATCGGCCGCCCAGCGCATGGTGCTGAACGCGCAGGCGCAAGCGGCCCTGATAGCCCCCGGCAGCGATGTCACCGGACTGCGCGAGGTGTTCACCGAGCTGCTCCGCGACCAAAGCACCGTCCAGCGCCTCGCCGGCCTCCTCGCCGGCGCAGACGTCCGCTACGACATGGGCGAACACGAGGCACACCCGCTGACCGGCCGGTTCGCCCCGGACATGGACCTGCACACCCCGACCGGACCGGTCCGGCTGGCCGAGCTCACCAGAAACGCACGCCCTCTGCTGCTCGACCTGACCGAAGAGGCATCGCTAGCAGAGACCCTCGCCCTGCACGACCAGGTCGATGTCGTCACGGCGCGCTCTCGCATCCCCGCACCCACCGCCCTGCTCCTTCGACCGGATGGCTATGTGGCCTGGGCATCTGCGTCGCCCCGGCCGAACCCCACGGAGATCGAAGCACTCCGGGCAGCCTTGCAGCTGTGGTTCGGAGTCACCAAACCCGCCCACACCTGAAGTCGTGAGCGTCGACTCACGTATCTTCCTGCTCACACAGACCCAGCCGTGAGCCCGGTAGTAGTCCGCTCGGTGTCTCATTCGCCTTGGTGTCTCATTCGCGTCTCCGGGTGGTGCGGGGGTTGCGGTAGGTGAAGGCCCAGCGGTCGTCTCCGATCTTGCGGCGGGTGTAGCGGGTGGGGTGGCGGTAGCGGTCGCGGTTGTGGAACTGGCACGCCGGTCCCAGCAGCTTGAGATCGGTCAGCCCGCCGCTGCACCAGTCCTCGGCGTGGTCGATCTGGCACATCGTGGCCGGCAGCGGGCAGCCGTCCACCCAGCAGGTCGCATACCGGGCGAAGACCGCCCGCCGCTGAGCCGGGGTCGCCAACCGCACCTTGCGGCCCATGTCCAGCACCTGCCCACCGGCGTCCATCACGATCCGCACCAAAGTGCTGGTACGGGCCAACCGATGCACGCTGGCAACAGGCAGCAGATGCCCGGTCGCCAGGATCAACCCCGGCAACCCCCGCAACCACACCCCCGGCGGCGCACTGCCCCCCACACCCGCCCAGGCACCGCCCCCCGGCCAGGCCCCGCGTCCCACCCGGGCATCTCCCCCCGGCCGGGCGCTGCCTTCCGCCCACGCCCGGTCTCCCGGCCCGGGCGGCACGGCGGAGCCCACCCCCGGCCAGGCGTTGCCTCCCAGCCGGGCGTCGCCTCCCAGCCGGGCTCCCAGCCGGGCGCTGCCTTCCGCCCACGGCAGGGCATCGGCCTCCGCCTCCGGCTCGCCGTTGCAAGCCGCCCTCGGCATTCCACGCTTCGCCTCGCCGGTCTCGGAGGCATGCCGGTAGCCCTCCGCCGGGCAGTCACGGGCCGGGCAATCACTCCACTGCTCATCGGGATCGGCGGCGGAGCGCTCGCTGTCGGCGTCCGCTGAGTCGGTGGCGGTGGCGTCGGTGGCGGT